>JAFRUN010000011.1 GCA_017438865.1 Clostridia bacterium | reverse complement strand
GGTAGAGCGACGCACTCGTAATGCGTAGGTCAGGGGTCCGAGTCCCCTCTTTGGCTCCAATGTCGAGGCGTAGCGCAGTTTGGTAGCGCGTTTGGTTCGGGACCAAAAGGCCGCTGGTTCAAATCCAGTCGCCTCGACCACGTCGCCGCGAACGTTGAATCGTTCGCGGCGACATTTTTTCTTTTCGGAGAAAATTTCACTGCTCACCCTCTCTGTTGCGGCCCCTTTCCGCAATCCGCTCCGTTACGGCGGCAGATCCCGCGCGTACCATGGTCGCGCCCGGATTTTCTGCCCGGTTGGAAACGCTTTCACAACGAAAATCTTTCGTTTACAACCTTTTACCGTTCTGCGCCTGCGCCGCTTTTATTACAGATTGCCTTTATAAGGTTTTCATGATATTATTTCTTTGAGGTGATTCCATGGAGATTCGAGAATACACAGCGTATCACGACGAGGAGATTGCAAAGCTGTATGCATCAGTCGGCTGGATCGCGTACACAAACGATCTTCCGGCGCTGCGGCGCGGTTTTGAAAACTCTCTGCTTGTGCTTGCGGCATACGAAGACGGGAGATTGATCGGGATCGTTCGCTGCGTCGGCGACGGCGAAACAATCGTGTGGATCCAGGACGTTCTTGTTCATCCCGCATATCGGCGCAGAGGCGTCGGCAGGGCGCTGATCCTTGCCGTGCTTGAACGGTATCCGAAAGTGCGGCAGATCGAGCTTGCGACCGACGATACGCCGGAAACGACGGCGTTCTATAAATCTCTGGGCTTCCGCGCGTTTTCTGAGATCGGATGCAGCGGGTTCATGAGGATATGACCGGAGGGAAATATGTCGATACGCTTTGCAAAAGAGAATGAATTGGAGCGCGTGAACGAGCTGCGCAGGCAGGTCAACGATCTGCATGTGAAGGGGCGTCCGGATATCTTTAAGCCCGGCTTTCCGAAGGAGCTTTCCGATCATGTTTATTCGATTCGGAGCGATCCGAAGCAGAGGATCGTCGTCTGTGAGCGCGACGGAATACTCCGCGGGTTTGCGGTGCTGAACCATATCACAAGACCGGAAACGCCGTTTATGAAGGAACGGGATTATCTCGATATCGACGAGTTCTGCGTGGATGAAGCATACCGCAGGACAGGCGTCGGCACGGAGCTGATGCACTTTATCCGGTCGTATGCGGAGGAGCTCGGCTTTTCCCGGATCGAGCTCAACATGTGGGAATTCAACGCCGATGCGCTGGCGTTTTACGAGGAGATCGGGTTTACGACCTACCGAAGGTATATGGAATGGATCTTTTGACAAATGAAAACGGCGGTTCCGATCGGAGCCGCCGTTTTTGTATTCGGGGATATTATTCAGGATCGCCGTCGACCAGATAGACGATATCCGCCATAAACCGTCCGCCGTTGCAGGGCTTGCTGTAGATGCCGCCGTTCCAGTAGAGGGAGGCGGATTCGCCGCCGTCGAGGTTGTAGGCGATCTTGCAGCCGAGCGTCTCCATCAGCTTGGAGAGCTCAAAGAGCTCCAGACCGCGAGAGTGGCTCTGCCGTCCGTCGACGGTCACGAAGCAGTAGTGCCCCGGCTCGTAATATCCGATCGCGCAGCGCGGATTCAGCGGCTTCACCTGCGAGGTGGGGAACTTCGTCAGCGCGTGTCCGTCCCTGTCGAGAAGAGAGGGACCGAACTGCCATGCCTGCCAGATATCGTCGCGCAGCGTGGCGTTCCGGTATTCCTCCGCCGTCATCGTTTCCATCGTTCCGTCCAGATACAGGAAGCAGACCTCCCAGTTGCTGTATAGCTTCGTATCGTATACGACGCCGTTCCGAATGATAAGCTGGTGTGAATGCGCATTATACATGTCGCCGGAGATTGCCAGAAGCGCGTTGCTGCGTTCGGCGATATTCGCTACGGTGTCGCGGTCGCGATCGCGGTTCTTGGACTTGAAGTCGTTCGCCGCAGCCGTGCGCAGACAGTGGATATCGCGCAGATAGATGTCCGTCACATAGTAGGTCAGCCGGTGCTTGAACATCTCGTTGTCGACAACCGTTGTGACCGTGAAATGCAGGTTTTCGCCGATATATTCCGTTTCGCCGACGAGCGTTTCTTCTTTCGGGGCAAAGCCGCCCTCGGTCCAGCCGATCAAGCCGTCGGGTTCCGGTGTGGGCTCCGGCGTCGGCGTGGGCGTCGGCTCCGGCGTCGGCGTGGGCTCGGGCGTCGGTGTCGGCGGTTCGGGCGTCGGCGTGGGTTCGGGCGTTACGAAAAACAGCTCGTCCTCGACAATTGCGGTCGGAGCAGGTTCCGGCGTGACAGCCGGCGTACTGTTCGCTTCCTTTTGCCGGCCGCATGCGCAGAGCGGCAGAAGAACCGTTACACAGGTTAATAAGAGCAATCGCTTCATTCGGCAGAACCTGCCTTTCCGTAATAGAATCGGGCGGAGGGATAATCCTCCTTTGCCACATAGATGATGTCGGATATTTTGCGTCCGCCGCCGCTCGGATGGTTGAGAATGCGGTTTTGCCAGTACATATGCGCGGACGCGCCTCCGTCAAGGTTATATGCTTTTTTGCATCCCAGCGATTCCATCAGAACGGCGAGTTCCTTGAGCGTAAGTCCGCGGGACGCCTTTTGCCGTCCGTCTACGAGAACAAAACAGTAATGACCGGGTTCATAGTACCCGATACAGCTTCGCGGATTTCCGGGCGCGATCGACGTTTTCGGGAAGGACGTCCGCGCCCTTCCGCCTTCCGTAAGCAGGGAAGGACCGAATTGCCATGCCTGCCAGGGATCGCGCTCCAGAACGGCGTTCAGCGTGGTTTCGGAACCGCGGATGGTCTCCATCTCGCCGGTCCGCAGAAGAAGGCATATATCGGCGGAGCCGATCGATTTTCGGTAAACCTCGCCGTTTCGGATGACGATCGATTTTTTCTGTACGCTGTAATAGTCTCCGGAGATTGCAACAAGGGCGTTTTCTCTCTTCGAAACTGCCTGCATTTTGCCGCTCCCGCCCTTCGAGAAGGTTCCGTTTGCGGCAGCGGTGCGGATCTGCGTCACATCGGACACATAAATGTCCGCAACATAATATACGAGCGCTTTCGAGAACGTCTTGGAATCGACATACGTTGTAACGGTGACCGAAAGCGTCGGGCTTTTGTATCCGTTTTCAAAGGAAATGCCGCCCTCCGACCAGAACGGCGCCGAAAGCAGCCGTGCCGCAACCGGATCGTCCGCCGGATCGGCGGGGATCGGCGCAAGCGTAGGCGCGGGGGAAGGCGTTTCCGGCACGGCGGTGCGAAGCGGATGCGCAATCTCCGGCGAAGGGGACTGCGGCGCTGCGGCGGCGATCACGACTTCGTTCCGGTTCTTTAACGACAGCGCGTATGCCGTTACGACCGCGAATGCGGCGGTCACGACAATCAGAAGCACGGCCGGTACGATTGTTTTTGCGGATGCTTTTTTCATACGTTAAGAATATGCAGAACGATCGCCGCAGATACTGCGTCGCAGCGCAAAAAATCAGGAAGAATTCCAAGTGCTTCCAGAAGGATCTTGACGCCGATCGCAATCAGAACACAGCCGCCGAAAATCGTGGCGGCGCGGTGATACTTCAGACCGAAGCGATTGCCGATCCAGACGCCGATCAGCGAAAGCACGAACGTCGTCAGACCGATCGCGGAGACGGCAAGGAAGATACTGGTTCCCTGTCCGAACCAAACGATGCCTTCCTGCATCGAAAACGAAACGCCGACGGCGAATGCGTCGACGCTCGTTGCGATCGCAAGTACGAACAGCCGCCCGATCGTGCCGACATCCGAGGGCTTGTCGTCCTTGTCGCGGATACCGTCGATCAGCATCTTGCCGCCGATGATCAGAAGCAGCGCACATGCGATCCACGGACCGATCGTAACGGCGGAGGCGAAGGTCGAACCGAGCGCGAAGCCGATCAGCGGCATCAGCGCCTGAAACCCGCCGAAAAACAGCGCGATCAGCGCCGCGCGGCGCAGGTCGAGCTTTTGCATGGATACACCTTGGCACATGGATACCGCAAACGCATCCATGGACAGACCGACGCCGATCATCAGAATATCCGAAAAGTTCATACACGCCTCCCAAATAACCGGCTACAGTATAACAAAGAAAAAAAGCATTCGCAATCTTTCCGCAGGAATTTCATTCTAACTTTACATTTATAACGCATCATCCTTTACACCGCACGCGTCCTGCGTTATACTTAACCCGAAGAGGAGACAAATATGAAACGGATTTTGGGCAGCATTCGCAGAGCGGACGAAAAATACAAGATGATCGGGGACGGGGACAAAATCTGCGTCGGCGTATCCGGCGGGAAGGATTCCCTGCTTCTGATGCAGGCGATGAAGCTGTATCAGCGTTTCTCCTATACGAAGTTCGACGTGATCGCGGTCATGCTGGACCTCGGACTGAAGTACCAGAACACGGCGCCGATCAAGGAATACGCGGAGCGCATCGGCATTCCGTTTGAAGTGATCCCGACCGAGATCGGCAAGGTCGTGTTCGAATACCGCGCGGAACGCTCGCCCTGCGCGCTCTGCGCAAAGCTCCGGCGCGGCGCGTTGAACACCGCGGCGAAACAGCGCGGCTGCAACAAGGTCGCGCTCGGGCACAACCGCGAGGACGTGCTGGAAACGTTTCTGATGTCGATGCTCTATGAAGGGCGAATGAACACCTTCGCGCCGATCACATATCTGTCCAGAAAGGACATCACGGTCATACGGCCGATGATCTATGTGCCCGAAAAATACTGTCTTTCCGTAGCGAAGCAGCTGGATCTGCCGGTGCTTCCGCCGAACTGCGAGATCGCGGGAAAAACGAAGCGGGAAGAGGCGAAGGAGCTCATCAAATACCTTTGCACGATCGTGCCGGATGCCGACGTCAAAATGATGCACGCCATCACCAACACCGAAAAATACGGTCTGTGGGACCGCATGCGGCTGAAGCAGTCAATGGGGGAAGCTCCCGACGAAGAATAGAAATCAGCGGAACAGGTCCGGAAGAAGCAGGGGAAGATCGTTCAGAAGCGTTTCGCGCACTTCACCGCGGTTTTGCTCGTCGATCCGGTAAACGTCTGCGCGCAGGTGCGCGCGGACCGCGTCCAGAAACGGCGTATCTTTGTCGCGCACGGCGGCAATGACGAGAGGCGCTTCATCCAGCGTATGCATCACCGTTTCGGTAAACGTATGCGCTTCGCTTTCCATAAAACCGAGTTCGTCAAGCACGATCACGCATTCACGCGGATAGCGCATTGTTTCGGCGAATCGGTCGAACGCCTCGGGAAACGCAATGCTCTTTCCTTCGCGGCAGAGTCCGACGCGGTTATAGTCGTCAAAGCGCTTCGGCTCTCCGTAGGTGTGAATAAAAACAGGACAGAAGCCGTCCGGTCCGGCGGCTTCTTTTTTTGTGATCATTCCGCAGACCGGCGCGGGGATCGCGCGGATCAATGCGCGGATCAGGGTGGACTTGCCGACGCCGCAGCGTCCGGTGATCAGAATGTGCCGCATAAACGCCTCCGTCACGGATCCCGCACAAAGAGGATCACGACGGTCTGCGGAACGGACGAGGGATCGGAGCTGATGCGCACGGAGTATTTGCCGAAATGTTTCGAATACGGTTCGCCGGTCTCCGCGACCTTCTGACATTGCTTCACGATCGTATCGCTGTCCGCGATGGTGCGGCGGAACACGGGCATGACGCAGTCAAACAGCTCCCGGAGCGCCGCGACCGTCTGTTTGTTTTCCGCCCTGATCACGTTTGCGGTTTCCGTCCCGTCGTCCGGATCGGCGCACAAAAGCGTTTCAAACGACAGCCGGACGATTCCCTTGTCGTCCGATTCCATGCGCATGTCGAACGCGACGTCGTCGGATGTTTTCACGTCGTAACGATCCGTCTGATATGCAACGTCGAATCCTGCGCGGTCCAGCGCGTTCAGAAGGTTCATGCCGCGGATCGAAAGATCGTCGGTCGGCGCGGGCGAAGGAGATGTCTCCGCATCGGCGGCGGAGGGGTTCACCCTTCTACCGCCGTAGAAGACCGCCAGCCCCAAAAACAGCAAAATCACGAGTCCGATACAGACGTACTCGATGATTTTGACACGTTCGACGCGGGGGAATCCGCGCTTCTTTTTCTTCCGGTCAGTCGACATCTTGAGCGACCGTCTCAGGCTTTTCGTCCAGGACGTGCGGGTTGCGGAAATATGTCTTGAACAGCTTGAACGACGAGGCGAGGTAAAAGCCGTCGCAGATGCGTTCGTCACAGACGATGTTGTAATCGATGTACTTTTTCTGCGTCGGCGTACCGTCCGGCTTCAGCTCGGTCTTCTTATACTTTGCACCGAACGAAAGAAACACCGGAATGTTGCCGAAATCGTAGAGGTGGTGGAATACCGGCGGAACGCCCAAAGATCCCATCGAGGTAATGAACATCGAGCCGTGGAACGGACTGACCTCGATCAGCTTTTTCGGCAGCAGACCGAAATAGTCGAGCACCTTCAGAAGCCAGATCGCGAACTTCAGAACGAGACCGGGGATGTAGTTGAAGATCTTCGCGGTATTGTCGAAATTGCTGTCCGGGTTGACTTCCTTGTTTTCCTCGATCAGCTTCTGCATCTTCTCATAGACGTCGTCGGCGGTGTCGGTGGGCGCAAAATGCATTTTGACGATGGTCTCCTCCGCCTCGAGCGACATCTCGCGCTTGATGGTCAGATTCACAACGATATCGTCCCCGTGCGAATAGACGCGCTGGCCGGACAAAAACCGGTTCGCCTGCGGACGCTGCGAAATGACGCGAACATAAGCGGCAAGCAAAAGGTGCATGAAGCCGAAGCTCTTGAGCCCCTGATTTCTCTTTTTGCGAATATAGTTTTCCGCCTCGGTGATCTCGATGGATTCGTGAAAAAACACGCTTGCGCCCGTGCGGTTGGGCATGATGTACGGCGAGACCTTGGACATCGGCTGCAGAGACCGCAGACGGTATCCGTCGGAACGGTCCCCGAACCGACGTTTTCTCTTCGGCGCTCCCGCAGGAACGGAAACGGCTTCCGGCGTCGTTTCCGACGTAAGCACTTTGTTCTCTTCCATAAGTAAAACCCCCAATATGCCTTTTTGTATTTTACCAAAAACGTTTCGGATTGGCAAGAGAAAAATGCGGTTGCAAAACACCGTTCCGACCGGTATAATAGGTGCTGATGAGCAGAAGAAAACCGGACAATCCCGAAATACTTGCGCCGGTCGGCGCCGAGGGATCGCTCGAAGCCGCCGTATATGCGGGGGCGGACGCGGTCTATTTCGGCGCGGGCGCCTGCAACGCGCGCCGAAACGCCGGGCAGTTCACCGGCGAGCGGCTGATCGAGGCGGTTCGCTTCTGTCATGCGCACGGCGTCGACGTGCACGTTACGGTCAATACGCTGGTACGGGATGAGGAGCGAAGGGAAGTTGCCGACACGCTGAAGGAGATCGCGGCGTCCGGCGCGGACGCGATCATCGTGCAGGATCTGACGGTCGCGCGGCTTGCGCAGCAGATCTGTCCCGAACTGCAGATGCACGGTTCCACGCAGATGGCGGTGCACAATGCGTCCGGCGTCAAAATGCTCGAGGAACTCGGCTTTTCCCGCGCGGTGCTTGCGCGCGAGCTTTCGATCGACGAGATCCGCACGATTCGCGAGCAGACAAACATTGAGCTGGAATGCTTTATTCACGGCGCGCTTTGCATGAGCGCGTCCGGCATCTGCTACCTTTCCGCCATGCTCGGGGAACGGAGCGGAAACCGCGGCATGTGCGCGCAGCCCTGCCGTCTGCCGTTTGTCTGCAACGGGTCGGAATACGCGCTTTCTCTGAAGGATATGTCGCATATCGCGCACTATCCGGTCTATCGCGAGATCGGCGTCTCCTCACTGAAGATCGAGGGACGTCTGAAATCGCCGGAGTACGTTGCTGCGGCGGTCGACGCGGTGCGCCGCGTGCGCGACGGCGAGCCGTATTCCGAGCAGATGCTGCGCGACGTCTTTTCCCGCGGCGGGTTCACGGAGGGATACTATACCGGCAAACGCAATCACACGATGTTCGGCATTCGCACACAGGAGGACGCAAAGCGCTCACAGGCGGTTCTTTCGGGGATCCGGGAGCTGTATCGCGGACCGAAGAGCGTCGTTCCGGTCTCGATGCAGGTCAAAATCGAAGCGGATCGACCTGCGTCGCTGACGGTGACCGACGGGACGCATACGGTTTCCGTCACCGGCAGCGTGCCCGAAACGGCGCTGCACATACCGCTGAACGCCGCTTCGGTTGAGAGGAATCTCAGGAAAACGGGCGGGACGCCGTTCTTCTGCGAATCCGTCTCCTGCGAACTGGACGACGGACTGATGCTTCCCGCATCTGCGCTGAACGCGCTGCGGCGAAACGCGCTGGACGCGCTGTATGAAGCGCGCGGGGCAATCCCGCAGCGGACCGTTCACGAGCCCGATCTCTCCGCAGACGCCGAACCGAGAAATGCGAAACCGAAGCTCTGCGTGCGGTTTGCGTCGTTTGAACAGTTTTCGGATGATCCGGAGATCGCATGGTTTTCTCTTCCGATCGATGCGCTCCTTGCGCATCCGGAATGCATGACGGACCGCACGGTCGGTGAGATCCCGATCCTCGTTTATCCGGACGAGGAGCCGCGCGTGGCGAGAACGCTCCGTGCATTGAAAGAAAACGGACTTCGGTACGCGCTTGCCGAGAACATCGGCGCGATCCGCATGGCAAGGGAAGCGGGACTCGTTCCGGTCGGCGGATACGGACTGAACGTGACCAACAGCGACGCGGTCGAAGCATATCATAAAACGGGCGTCGCCGCGCTGTTCGCGTCGTTCGAGCTTTCCGTGCCGAAGCTGCGTGATCTCGGAAGCGACATTCCGCTCGGCATGATCGTCGCGGGACGGCTGCCGCTGATGCAGCTGCGCTCGTGCCCCGCGCGAACCGACAGGGGCTGCGGGAACTGCGACGGACGTCCCGTCGTGACCGACCGCAGGGGCGCGGGCTTTCCGCTGTACTGCCGCGAGCGCCGCTATTCCACGCTGCTGAACAGCGTGCCGCTGTATCTTTGCGACAAACCGCTTCCGCCGCTGGACTTTTATGCGGTCTACCTTACGACCGAGACGCAGAAGGAGGCGGCTTCGCTGATCCGCGCCGCGATCGCGCACGATCCCCCGCAGACGCCGCATACCACGGGACTTGCGTTCCGGAAGCTGTTGTAAAACCGAATTCATTACGCCGTTCGACGGAACTCGCCGGACGGCGTTTTCATATCCGCGTGATTCCATGCATAGAGATGAAACCGGGAGGGACGAGCATGGAACACTGGAAAAAACAATGGACGCCGCTGCTGCCGAAAAACGTTGCGGAGGTATTGGAACGCCTGGACGACGAGGCGCCGCTGCTGGAGATCCGTCTCAGGCGCGACAAACCGCTGGAGCTTGTGTTCGACGGTTCCGACCGGATCGTATTCGGCAACAACGGGGCGCCGATGATCACGGCGGAGGAGCTTCGCTCGCTGACCGCGCGGCTCACGGAGTTTTCCGCATATGCGTGGGAGAACGAGCGGAGGGACGGCTTTATTACGGTCGGCGGCTGCCGTGTCGGTCTGTCCGGCAGAATGGTCCGCACGGAGGGAAACGTGCTCGGCTTTTCGGCGGTTTCCGGCGTCTGCATCCGCATCGTGCGCGAGGTCAGAGACTGCGCAAAGCCGCTGCTAAAGTATCTCACAGAGGACGGGCGCTTCCTTTCCTCCCTGCTTGTTTCTCCGCCGGGATGCGGCAAAACGACGATGCTCAGGGATCTGATCCGCATCAATTCCGACGGGCTGTACGGCGTGCGCGCATCCCGCATCGGCGTTGCGGACGAGCGCTTTGAGCTTTCCGGCGACGCCTCCGGCTGCGTCGCATTCGACCTCGGCATGCGGACGGACGTCATTTCAGGCGTCACAAAGGCGGACGCGGCGGTCCGGATCGTTTCCACGCTGTCGCCGGATATCCTTGCAATGGATGAACTGAACGACGAAAAAGACGCGGCGGCGCTGCTCGATTCGCGCGGAAAGGGCGTCACGGTCCTTGCAACCGCACACGGCGCGTCCGTCGCGGAGCTTCGGATGCGTCCGGCGATCCGCATACTGCTTTCGGAAGGCGTTTTCAAACGGATCGTGATCCTGTACGGCGTCGGGCTGTGCCGCGCAGTCCTTGATGAAAACGGGGATTGTCTCTGCGGAGCGGAACCGTGAAGACGGTCGGGATCGCCTTGCTGTTCGGACTGTGCGCGCTGATCGGCGTCCGGCTCGGCGCAAAGAAAACGGAACGGCTGAAAACCGTGCGCTCGCTTCGGAACGATCTGCAGTGCTTTTCGGAACGGATCGCCGCCGGGAACAGCACGCTTTCGGCGCTTGCGGCGGAGCGAAGCGGCTTGTTTTCCGAACTGCTGCAAAACTATCTCGACGCGCTTTCACGGGGGTGTACGGAGGTCAACGCTGCGGAGCGGGCAACGGAGTGTCTGCGCGGGCAGGAAGCGATGTGCGCGGGCATGCAGCAGTTTCTTTCGGGCCTGTCCTCCGCGGCGCGAAGCGACCTCGTCAAACGGACACAGCTTTTGTCGTCCGTGCTCGACCGTGCAGAAGCCGAGGCGGCGGCGGAAGCAAAACAGGCGCGGATTTTAAAGGTCTCCGGCGTGCTCGCAGGCACGGGGCTGGCGATCCTTTTGTGGTAGAAACGATATGGATGTGAATCTTCTTTTCAAAATCGCCGGTATCGGCATTCTGGTGGCGGTGATCGTTCAGCTGCTTCGACAGAACGGCAGGGAGGAGCTTGCGACGGTCGCCGCGATCGCGGGGCTGGTGCTGGCCATGATGCTTGTTTTGTCAATGATCGGTTCGCTCCTGGAAACCGTGCGGCACACGTTCTCCCTGTACTGAAATGGAAAAGCTGGTTCTGATCGCCTTGATCGGCGCCGTCACGGCATACGAGATGCGCGCCGTGCGGCAGGAATACGCGGTGCTGATCGGCGGCGCGACGGCGGTTCTGCTTCTTGCGGAATGCATCGTTCGCTTTACGGGAATTTCGGAAGCGTTCGGCGGCATCTGCGCGGAGTATCGGATCCCGACCGCCATGCTCGGCTCGGTGATCAAGATCCTCGGCATCGCATACCTCACGGAGTTCGGCGTGAACATTTCGAAGGATGCGGGGCAGAACGCCGTTGCCGGAACGCTTGAGATCGGCGGCAGGATCCTGATCCTATCCTGCGCGCTGCCCGCCGCCGTGACGTTGCTTGAAACCGGCGCATCTCTGATCCGGGAGGCGGCGCCGTGAAGAGGACAGTCATCACGATCCTTCTGCTGCTGACGCCGATGATCCTGTGTGCGGAGACGGACGAGGTGCAGGACGGGATCGACGCGCTGCTGGAGACGATCGATCTGAAGGAATGGGACGCCTGGTTTCGGCGAAACGACGGGGATGATGCGCTTTTGCCGTCCGAGCTTCTGAAACAGCTCGCCGAAACACAGTCATCCGTAACCGAAATGAGACCGGACCGGCTCCTTTCGCGTATGCTTCCCTCCCTGAAAACCTCGATGGCAAAGGCAACGCTTCTTCTGGGGCTCGCCGTTCTCGGCGCATCGGTGCGCGGCGTTTCCGAAGCGTCTCCCGTCGCGCAGACGGCGCAGACCGCGTTCAGGATCTGTGCCGCGGCAGCGGTTCTGATCCTTGTTCTGGCGGAAATTCGCAGCGCGGTCCGCTCGGTTTCGGATACGGAACACACGGCGGAGCTGCTGCTGCCGGCGATCGTCGGCTTTCTGTCGCTCGGCGGGATGGAGAACACGGCGCTTCTGCTCCCGGCGTCCTTTACGCTGCTTTCGGATGTCGTTCTGAAGCTGACGGAAACGTGCGTCGTGCCGATGTCGATCGTCGGAGGCGTGCTGCTTGCATTGGATGCAGGCGGCACGGGGCGGCTCGGTTCGATCGGAAAGCTCCTGCAAAGGGCTGCGAAATGGATTCTCGGAACGGCGTGCTCATTTTATCTGATCGTCACGGCGGTGCGGTCGGTTGCGGCGGGAAGCGCGGACGGTCTTTTGATGAAAACGACAAAGTTTGCGGCGGGCAGCATTCCGTCGATCGGGTCGCTTCTCTCCGAGTCGGTTGACACGGCGTTCCGCTGTATGCACTTTGTGCGGAACGCTTTGGGGCTCACCGGATGCGTCGTTCTGCTTTCGCTTGCGCTGAAACCGGTGCTGTCGATCGCGCTGACGCGCGGCTGCCTGCGCGCGGCGTCGCTGCTGTCCGAGCCGCTTGCGGGAAAACCGTATGCGGACCTTCTGCGGGGCGTGGGCGACACGCTGCATATTCTGATGCTGTCCGAACTCGCCGCGCTTGCCATGTCGCTCGTTATGCTTGCGCCGGTTTTTTATGCGGGAGGGACGTTGTGAACGCGATCGTCAGGGCGGCGCTGACGCTTGCGGCGTGCGGACTTGTTTTTGCGCTGTGCGAACTGATCCTGCCGCGGTCGGGTGTCAGAAGAGCCGCGGAGGCAGCGATCGGACTGCTGTTTCTGGAGCTGCTCGCGGAACAGATCGCAGGCATATTGCAGTGAAAGGGGGACTATAATGCACAAGAGGGACGGCGGGACGGTGGTCTCATGGTGGAAGGCACAGGTAAAAAAGAACCCCGTACTCACATATGTGCTCTATGCGGCCGTCGGGCTGCTCGCCGTCCTTTTCTATCTGTTCGGAAGCGGGATCCGGTGCGGCGCAAAGACCGCGAATGTGCCGGAGAAGACCGAAACGCAGGGGGTGCGGACAGGTGCGCGCGACGCTTTGGAGCAGCGGCTGATCAACGTGCTTTCAAAGATTCGCGGAGCGGGCAGGGTGGATGTGCTTGTAACGTATGAGACGAATGGGGAGATCGTCACCGCGACCGTGCGGCAGACCGATGAGGACGTGCGGAGCGCGGACGGTACGGGCGGAAGCGAGACCTCGCGCTCGGTGCGCGAGGTCACCGAGCCCGCGACGATCGAAACGGAGAACGGACATGCGCCGATCGTGCTGTACGAAAAGGAGCCCGTGATCCGCGGCGTGATCGTCGTTGCGGAGGGCGCATCGGATTTTTCGGTGCGGCAGAAGATCCAGGCGGCGGTCCACGTCGCCACGGGGATCCCGATCGACCGGATCGAAGTGCTGGAAATGTCCTATACGGAGCCGTAATTCAATACATCATGCAGGAGGAAAACGATGAAAGAACTCATGAAACGCTACGGGAAATGGCTGAACAAACGCGTGCTGACGGCGGTCGGGCTGTGTCTGCTGCTTGCCGCGGCGGTGGTGACGAACATCCTTGTCAATCGCGGCAGGGAAAATGTGCAGAAGACCGGCGCGCAGGATCCGTCCGCGGTCACGCAGGTATCTGCGCAGGGCACGGGCGGCGCGGACTTCTTTGCATCCTACCGCGAGGAGCGCGACGTTACCCGCACGCAGGAGCTTGCGTATCTCGACGCGATCGTCGCGCAGGGCGCGGATACCGAAACACTTTCCGACGCGCAGAAGCAGAAGCTGGAGCTTGTGAACGCGATGGAGACCGAGCTGACGGTGGAAAACCTGATCCGTGCGAAGGGCTTTGCGGATGTGATCGTGTCGATCCATAAGGGAAACGTCAACGTTGTGGTCGGCGCGGATGCATTAAACGACGAGCAGGTCGCGCAGATCCTCGACATTGTTCTGCGGGAAACGGGAAAGAGCGCGGAGAACGTGAAGATCAGCACGACGCTTTGACGGCGAAATCGCTTTCATGGGTTTACTTTTTGAAAAAAAGATGGTATACTACCTCCGTATATAGTAAATTGAAAGCTCAGGAGGAACTTTTATGAGCGAATATAAGAACATTACCATCGAATCCGAAGAAAACGACGGCAAGATCGTATTTGCCGAGGACGTCGTCGCGACGATCGCCACGCTGGCGGCTGCGGAGGTGGACGGCGTTTACGGGATGAGCGGTTCCGCATTCGAGGGGATCGGCGAAAAGCTCGGTAAGAAGAACTACACGAAAGGCATCAAGGTCGAGATCGGAGCGGTGGAATGCGCGGTCGATATGAGCATCATCGTTCGCTACGGCTTCCGCATTCAGGAGGTCTGCAAGAACGTTCAGAACGCCGTGAAGAACGCGATCGAGACCATGACGGGGCTCAAGGTCGTTCAGGTCAACATTGCGGTCAACTCGATCGTCTTTGCCAAAGAGACGCCCGCAGAGCTTCCGAAGCCCGAAAACCGCGTAAAGTGATCACACGGCCGGAGACGACTCCGGCATTGTGCGGACAAGCCCGACGGAAGGGCATGATCGGAGAACGTATGCGTTTCAGAAAATCCGCTTTGCTTGAAAAAACCGCGTTCGGCGATACATATATATCGTTTTCGACGCTTGCGGAGATCGCAGAACGCACCGCAAAAAGCAGAAGCGAAGTTAAAAGCTGTAAAACAAAAGTCCGTGCGGTCGGAAACAGCGTTAAAATCGACGTGCGCATCGTAACGGCGCCGACGGTCTCGCTGCTGGAAATGACGCACACGCTTCGGGATGAGATCAACGCCGCGATCGTTTCGCTTTGCGGAGCGCCGGTCGGCAGCGTTGACGTCACCGTTGATCAGGCGGAGAATCCGCCGAAAAAACGTAAATGAACGGACGGAGGTTGGTTCGGAATGAAGGACTTTTTTCAGGAGCATAAATGGGCGGTGATTCTGAGCGTTCTTGCGCTGATCATCGTGCTGCTGATCTATCTGATCGGCTGGTGGACACTGCTGGCGGTCGTCCTGGTCGCCGTCGCCGTTTTCTTCGGCCGTATGATCGATCGCGGCGGTCTTGACGCGGTCAGAGAGTTCTTCCGGAATCTGTTCAAAGGAAAACACGCATGAGTCACACGTTATCGAGAGAAATCGCCATGAAACGTCTCTATGCGGAGACGGTCGGCGGCGCCGATTCCATGGAGGACGCGCTGGAGCAGTCCGAACGGGGGATGCTTTCGGAGGAGGATATGCTTTTTTCCGATCGCCTGTACGAGGGCGTTCGCGCGCACCTTTCCGAAATCGATGCGGCGATCGAAACATACGCAAAGGACTGGTCGCTCGGGCGGATCGCAAAGGTGGATCTGTCGATCCTTCGCATCGCGGTCTACGAGATCCTGTATGAAACCGGGATCCCGGTCGGTGCGACCGTGAACGAAGCGGTCGAGATCGCCAAGGAATTCGGCGGCGAGAAATCGGCAGGGTTCATCAACGGCGTTCTGGGCGCCGTGGCAAAGTCGCACGAAGCATGCACGGATCGCTGAGCATCGGAATCGACACGAGCTGCTACACAACCTCGGTCGCATGTACGGACGGAAAGAGCATCGTCTTTTCAAAGGGGACGATGCTTTCCGTGGCTTTTGGAGAACGCGGTCTGCGGCAGTCCGAGGGACTGTTTCGGCACGTCAGGCAGCTTTCTCCGCTGATGTGCGAGCTGTTTGATTCGATCGACAGAAGCGATATCGCCTGCGTTTCCGTGAGCGCGTCGCCGACGGCGGATCCTGACAGCTATATGCCCGTGTTCCTCGCGGGGCTGCATCAGGCGGAGACGCTTGCGGCGGCGCTCGGCGTTCCACTCGTCCGCACGAATCACCAGAGCGGACACATCCGCGCGGCGCTGTTCGGAAACGAAACGCTTCTGAACCGCGACCGGTTTTTTGCCGTTCACATCAGCGGCGGAACGACGGACCTGATGATCGTCGAGCCGCATATTTCGGAGCCGTACCGCATCGAAACGGTCGGACGTTCCACGGATCTGCATGCGGGGCAGTTCGTCGATCGCGTCGGCGTGGCGCTGTCGCTTCCGTTCCCGGCGGGGAAACACCTCGAGCAGCTCGCCTCGCAGGCGGAGCAGAGAAACGTCAAGCTGGCAAGTGCCGTCAAAGGGACGGACTGCTCCTTCTCCGGTGCGGAGACCGCGGCACAGCGGCTTCTGCATACCGTGCCCGATGCAGAGCTTGCATACGGCGTCTATGACTGTCTTACAAGGACGCTGTTCAAACTATTCGGGAACGCCGTATCGGCATACGGTGATATGCCGTTTCTGGTTTGCGGCGGCGTTGCGTCGTCCGGCCTTTTACGGGAACTTCTCAAAAAGCGCTTTTCCGGCGAGCTGTATTTCGGCAGGCCGGAGCTGTCCTCCGACAATGCGGTCGGCGTGGCGGCGATCGGCGCGGATCGGAGCGGATTATGGAAACCATGAAGCCGGTTTTCTCGGTACACGAGCTGACCGAATACGTCGATCTGATGCTCGGCTTCGATCCGAACCTCAAGGAGCTTGCCGTAGAGGGCGAGCTCGAGGGCGTCAAGCGTCACGTTTCCGGACATCTGTATTTCACGCTGAAGGACGAGCTTGCGTCGGTCAACTGCGTGATGTTCCGTCAGTATGTGCAGGGGCTTCGGTTCATTCCGAAGGACGGACAGCGCGTCCGGCTTGCGGGCAGAGCGTCGCTGTATCAGAAGGACGGACGATTCCAGCTGATGGCGACGGGGCTCGCCGCAAAGGGCGACGGTTCGCTGTACGCCGCGTTCGCCGCCTATAAGGAGCAGCTGAAAGCGCTCGGCTGGTTTGACGAATCCGGAAAGAAGCCGATCCCGTTTCTGCCGGGAGCGGTCGGTCTCGTGACCAGCGCAAGCGGCGCGGCGCGGCACGACGTCGAAACGGTCGTCAGACGCCGGTTCCCGTCCATGCCGGTCGTGCTTTATCCCGCTTCGGTGCAGGGGGCGGGCGCGGCAAAGGAGATCGCCGACGCGATCGATCTCGCGGACGCCGAAAAACGCTGCGACGTTTTGATCGTCGGACGCGGCGGCGGCAGCATGGAGGACCTTTGGCCGTTCAATGAACCGCCGGTGGCGGAGGCGATTCACCGCTGTACGATCCCCGTGATCTCCGCCGTCGGACATGAGACGGATTTTTCGATCAGCGATTATGTCGCCGACCTGCGGGCGCCGACGCCTTCCGCCGCGGCGGAGCTTGCCGTTCCGGAACGCGATGCGCTGCAGGCAACCTTATCCGCGCTCGGAGACCGGCTCGGCAATGTGCTGCAGCACGGCATCCGTGCAAAATCCGACCGGCTGAAGCTGCTTTGGGGCGACGCGGTGCGCATGCGCGTTCGCCGTGCGATCGAGCAGCGGCGGCAGACGGCGGACGAAAACCGCGCAGCGATCCTGCTGCGGTGCGGGCGGATCCTGGAGATGCGGAAGCACCGCCTGGAGCGCGAAAAGGAACGGCTGTACGCGTACAGCCCGCAGCGCACGCTGGAACGCGGTTTTGCGCTGATCGACGACGGAAAAGGAACCATCCTGACTTCAGCCCGTCAAACGGAGCCGGGCGACTCCGTTTCGATCCGGTTTGCGGACGGAACGGCACAGGCAAAGATCACCGGAAAGGAAACGGTATGAAAGAAAAGAGCTTTGAGGAAAAACAGGAACAACTGGAAGCGATCGTCGCGCAGCTTGAGACAGGCAACGTTCCTCTTGCGGAAATGATCTCGCTGTATGAGCAGGGCGAAGCGCTTTACCGCGAATGCGTACAGACGCTCGACGCATACGAAAAGCGGTTGAACGAGTCGGAAAAGGAGAAGGAATGATGCAGCGAACGGAACGCATCGAGCAGGCGCTTCGGGCATATATGGATGAGGACACGTCCGTTCCGCTTCTGCGGGAAAGCATGGCGTACAGTCTTCTGGACGGCGGAAAGCGCATCCGCCCGCAGCTTCTTCTGCTCGTCAACTCCATGCTCGGCGGAAGCGAGGAGCAGGCGATGCCGTTCGCGTGCGCGCTTGAAATGGTGCATTGCTATTCTCTGATCCACGACGATCTTCCGGCGATGGACAACGATGCGATCCGGCGCGGCAGACCGAGCAATCATGTGCAGTTCGGCGAGGCGAACGCGATCCTCGCAGGGGACGGGCTTCTGACCAAGGCGGCGCTTGTTCTGTTCTCGACGCCGGGAAACGACGCCGCGAAGCGGGCGATCTTCGAGGGCGCATACGCGATGGGCAGCGGACAGAGCGACGATCTGAATCTTACGGAACGCAGCGCCGGGGTGCTGGAACGCATCCATCTCAACAAGACCGGCGCGCTGTTTCGCGCGGCGTGCGTCGCGGGCGCATACCTTTCCGATCCCGGCAAGGCGGAATCCATGCGCGTGTTCGGCGATACGCTCGGCCTGCTGTTTCAGATGACGGACGATCTTCTGGACGAGGAGAAAGACCGGGAGGAAGACAAGCTGACGTATGTGACCTTCTACGGAAGGGAAGAGACCGCGGGATTGATTGAAGATGCGGCGCGGCGCGCAAATGCGATCCTTGCGCCGTATACGGGAGAAGCGGCGGAAACGCTTCGCAAATTGATACAAACATTACGGAGTCGAACATTTTGATATGAGCTATCCGATCCTGGATACGATCAACGGAATACAGGACCTCAAGGCGCTGGACGAAAAACAGCTTCCTGCGCTTTGCGAAGAGCTGCGCGCGTTTCTGATCGAGCATGTATCCAAAACGGGCGGTCATCTTGCGTCGAGTCTCGGCGCAGTCGATCTGATCGTCGCGATGCACTATGTCTTCGACAGCCCGAACGATAAGCTGATCTTCGACGTCGGGCATCAGTCGTATGCGCATAAGATCCTGACCGGCAGAAAAGACGCGTTCGATACGCTGCGGCAGGAAAACGGCATTTCCGGGTTTCCGAAATTCTCCGAAAGCGAACATGACGTGTTCAATACCGGACACGCGAGCACCGCGATCTCGGCGGCGCTCGGGCTTGCGCGTGCGATGCGGCTGAACGGAGACAGGCATATGGCGGTCGCGCTGGTCGGCGACGGCGCCATGACCGGCGGACTGTCGTTCGAGGCGCTCGACGACGCCGGGCAGGACCGCCTGCCGCTGCTGATCGTCCTGAACGACAACCAGATGTCGATCTCGAAGAACGTCGGCGGACTCAAAAACTCGCTGACGCTGATGCGTACCAACCGGACGTACAACGCGTTCAAACGCTGGCTGACCGGCGTGCTGGAAACAAGCCGCTTCGGGAAATACCTGAGCCGGCATATGGAGCATTTCAAAAACCGCGCCAAGCGTTTTCTGGCGCCGAATCTTCCGTTCGAGGAGTTCGGGATTTTGTATCTCGGACCGGTCGACGGGCACGACGTGCGGAAGGTGGTCAAGTACCTGCGCCGATGCAAAGAGCTGAACAAGCCGATGATCCTGCATGCGATCACCACCAAGGGCAAGGGCTATCCGTTCGCCGTCGACAATCCCGAAAAGTTTCACGGCATCGCGCCGTTCGAGGTGATGACCGGAAAGGTCAGTCCGGAACGGCAGAAGACCTGCTCCGAGCTCTTCGGCGAAACGATGATCCGGCTTGCGAAGGAGAACGAAAAGCTCGTCGCGATCACCGCGGCGATGCCGACGGGAACGGGGCTTACGGCGTTTGCAAAGGAATTCCCGGACCGGTTTTTCGACGTCGGCATTGCGGAAGCGCATGCGGTCACGATGGCGGCGGGACTTGCGCGCGGCGGACTCAGACCGGTCGTCGCGGTCTATTCGTCGTTTTTGCAGCGCGCATACGATTCGCTGCTGCACGACGTGTGTCTGCAGAATCTTCCGGTCGTGATCGCGCTCGACCGTGCGGGACTCGTCGGTTCCGACGGAGAAACGCATCAGGGCGTGTTTGATCCGGCGTTCCTTTCGACGATGCCGAATCTTGCCGTTTATGCGCCGTCGTCACAGAAAGAGCTTGCCGCCATGCTGGAGATGGCGGTGTCGAGAAAAGAGCCGAGCGTGGTGCGCTATCCGCGCGGCTCGCTTCCGGACGTGCCGATGAAGACAAAGCTGTACTTCGGCGAATGGGAGATCGTCGAGCCGATGCAGAAGACGGTGATCGTTACGCATGGAACGCTGCTTCCGCTCGCAAAATGGATTGCCAAAAAGAACGGCGTCGGTCTTGTGAACGCACGGTTCCTGCAGCCGATGGATGAAGAGATCCTCACCTATTTCCGGGACAACGATATCCGCGTTCTGGTAATGGAGGAGAACACCGTTTCGCTCGGCGGGAAGATCGCGTCAGCGATCAATCCCTGCCGTGTCCGTTCGATCGCGCTGCCGACGGAGCCGATCACGCACGCTTCGGTCGCAAGACAGCGGGAGAAGTACGGATTGACGGAGGAATCGGTCACAAGGACGCTTAATGAGCTGATGGGGGAAGCATGACAAAGGTTCGGCTGGATGTGGAAATGACTGCGAGAGGGCTTTGCCCCTCCCGCGAAAAAGCGCGCGCGCTGATCTTTGCCGGCGTGGTCCGCGTCAACGGCGTCCGCGCCGAAAAGGCGGGGCAGGAGATCCCGGCGGACGCGGAGGTCGTCGTGGTCGAGGATGCGATCCCGTTCGTCAGCCGCGGCGGGCTGAAGCTCGATAAGGCGATCAAGGTGTTTCCGATCGACCTGAACGGCCGCGTTTGCGCGGACATCGGCGCTTCGACCGGCGGATTTACGGACGTCATGCTGCAGAACGGCGCAAAGCGCGTTTATTCGATCGACGTGGGCTACGGACAGCTGGACTGGTCGCTTCGCAACGATCCGCGCGTCACGGTCATGGAGCGTACCAACGCGCGGTTTATGACGCCGGAATGGTTCCCGGAGCCGGTCACATTCGCATCGATCGACGTTTCTTTCATTTCTCTCCGCCTGATCCTGCCGCCTCTTTTTGCGAGCATGGCGGAGGAGGGCGAGGTCGTTGCGCTCATCAAACCGCAGTTTGAAGCAGGCCGGTCGGAGATCGGAAAGAACGGCGTGGTGCGCGACGCGGCGGTGCATGAGCGCGTGATTCGCGAGATGCTTGCATTCGCGGAACAAACGGGATTCTGCGTCGAAGGACTGTCGTTTTCGCCGATCACAGGTCCGAAAGGCAATATCGAGTTTCTTTTATACATGGCGAAGGGCGGTACCAAAAACGACGCATCCTTGCATAAAATCTCGGACTCCGTCCCCGAAATTGTAAGAAATGCCCACTTTTTGGGCAAAAACAGTTAAAGATTATTCACAATTTCCTTGCCATTTTCTTTTTTCGATTGTATAATGTATGCGTAATATTCACAGGTGGGAGGTTGCGCTATGCACCTTATTTTTGCGGTGCATACCGGAAAAGCATCGCTTGTGACCGTAACCGGACGGCTGATGGAGACGGCGTCGGCAGCGGGGTTCACCTGTTCGCTGCTTGATCCGAACGGCGTTCCGGAACAACCCGAAGATGCGGCGATCGTCGCAGTCGGCGGAGACGGAAACTTCATCCGAACCGTACAGACCGCATGCCGCAGCGGGCTTCCGCTGTTCGGCGTCAACTGTGGGCGGATCGGTTTTCTGACCGAATGGACGGAGGACCGGTTCCCGGAAGCGCTCAAGATGCTGCGCGACGGCGCGTTCACGATCGAAGAACGATCCATGCTTGCCGTCGATGTGAACGGGGAACACCTTCGGGACTGCTTCAACGATCTTCTGATCTACAAGCACTCGTTTTCCGGCGTGATGCAGATCTCGCTCGGGATCAACGGACAGGAAGCGGGCGATCTGTTCGGAGACGGACTGATCGTCGCCACCTCGACCGGTGCGACGGGGTACTCGCTTTCCGCGGGCGGTCCGATCGTTGCGGACGGACTGGAGACGATGGTCGTGACGCCGATCTGTGCGCACACGCTGCATTTTCGTCCGGTGGTCTGTTCGATGGATTCTTCCGTGACGATCACGATGGATGCAAAAGGCGTATTGGCAGCCGACGGAGACCGGTTCCGTTCCGTATCAAAAGGGGATCGCATCACGGTCACGCGTTCGGAGCAGGTCACGAAGCTGATGACATTCCGGAATCGCAATCTGTTCCGCCTGATTTCGGAAAAACTGAATTGATTTGAGGTATGGAGTAATGAAACCGAAAAGACATGCAATGATTTTGAAGCTGATCGCAGCAGAAAACATTGAAACGCAGGAGGAGCTTGCGGCGCTTTTGAGCGCGCAGGGTTTTCACGTCACGCAGGCGACCGTCTCGCGCGACATCAAGGAGCTGCGTCTGATCAAGGTTCTTACGGGAGAGGGACGTTATAAATATGCAACGGTCGAAAAAGCGGAATCCGATCTGCAGGAGCGCTTTATCCGCCTGTTCGGAAACTGCGTCGTTTCCATCACATCCGCGGGCAACCTGATCGTCGTCAAAACGATGGCGGGCAGCGCGGCCGTCGCGGCGGAAGCGATCGATTCCATGAAATGGCCGGAGATCGCGGGTTCCATCGCGGGTGACAATACCGTGTTCGTCGCCGTGCGCGAGGGCAAGAACGTTTCCGAGATCATCAAGAAGTTCCAGAAAATGATGAAATAACGGAGGGCGTAGTGCTCACTCGTTTACAAGTTGCGAATATTGCTTTGATAGATAAGTCCGACATTGCTTTCGATGCGGGCTTTTCTGTATTGACCGGCGAAACGGGCGCAGGCAAATCGATCCTCATCGAGTCCGTCAGCTTTGTACTCGGCGAGCGCGCAAGCCGCGAAAGCATCCGCACCGGCGCCGACAGAGCCGCGGTCGAAGCAACGTTCCTGCTTGCAGGACATTCGCCCGTCAGATCCTATCTTGCCGAACGGCAGCTTGACAGCGGCGACGAGCTTGTGCTGTACCGTGAGCTGTCCGTAAGCGGCAGAAACGTCTGCCGCATAAACGGCGTTCTGGTCAGTACCGCCGAGCTCAAGGCGGTCGGAGATCTGCTGGTCGACCTGCACGGACAGCACGCGCACCAGTCGCTTTTGAATCCGGAAACGCATCTCGAGCTCATCGATGCATATGCCAAGAGCGATTCGGACGGTTTGAAATCGCGCGTCGAGCAGGCAAGACAGGATGCCCTGCAGGCGGAACGCGATCTGAACATTTTGAAAAACGGTCTGCAGGAGCGCGCAAGGCGGCTCGACGCGATCGCCTATCAGTTAAAGGAGATCGATGCGGTATCGCCTGTCGACGGCGAGGAGGAGCAGCTGGAAGCCGACCGGCTCCGCATGCGGAATGCGGAAACGATCCTGGAAGGGCTGAACGCGGCGTACGACGCGCTGTTTGCCGAAGGCGGCGCGCTGTCGACACTTTCCGACACGCGCGACGCGCTGAACCGCATCGGCGAATACGACGAATCCTACCGGAAGCTCTCGGAACGTACCGACGAGGCGTATTATACGCTGGAGGACGTCGCGTATGAACTGCGCGACGGGCGCGACGCGTTCCGGTTCGATCCCGATCTTCTCGAACAGACGGAAAGCCGTCTCGCGGCGATCCAGAATCTGAAACGCAAATACGGCGCGACGATCGCCGATATCCTCGCATACCGTGAAAAGATCGAAAACGAATACCGCGTTCTGAGTGACGGCGAAAACCGCATCGACGCGCTCGAAAAGGCGTATCAAAAAGCCGTCGAATCCTTCGGAACGCTTGCGAAGGCGCTTTCCGACCGCCGCAAGGCGGCTTCAAAGGAATTGATGAAGGAAACCGTTGCGGAATTGAACGGCATGGGTATGCCGCACGCCGCGATGGAAACGGAATTCAAAGAGATCCCGAAGGAGCAGCTTTCGGAAACCGGCATCGACACCGTCTCGTTCCTGCTTTCCGCAAACCGCGGCGAACCGGTGAAACCGCTCGTCAAGGTGGCAAGCGGCGGCGAAATGTCGCGCATTATGCTGGCGATGAAAGCGGCGCTGTCCGATGCGGACCGGATCGAAACGCTCATCTTCGACGAGATCGACACGGGCATTTCCGGCATGGTTGCAAACGCCGTTGCCGAAAAGATGCGCGCGCTCGGACGGAAGCATCAGGTGCTTTGCGTGACGCATCTTCCGCAGATCGCCGCGCATGCCGACGCGCAGTACGTCGCATACAAGTATTCCGACGCCGAGAAGACGCACAGCGTCACGCGCCGCCTGACCGAAGCGGAACGCCCGAAGGAGATCGCCCGGATCATGGGCAGCGATGAAAACGACGCGGCTGCAATGGAACACGCGAAGCAGCTTCTGGAATCTGCAAAAGCATAACGGCATCTCAAAAAGACCTCTCCGGAGGTCTTTTTTGTATGCTTTTTCAAACGGTTCATATTCTAATCGAAAAGGAGTTGAACCGTATGAAACGATTGCTGCGCATATGCAGCGCGCTGTGTGTCGTGTTGGTGCTCGGATGGTACTGCCTGCCGGGCGTATACCGGGTTCTGCATCTTCCGGACTGCGTGGATGCGGAGACGGATCTTGCCGCGCCGGCGATCGCCGCATGGATGAAGGACGCGCGTTTCGTCCGCGGAAGCGGCGACGAGCGCCTTTCTGCCGTCGCCGGTCCCGAAACGGAGATCCGGCTGTTCGGATTTCTGCCGCTGAAAACGGTGCGGTCCGCTTCGCAGGGAAGGACTGTTGTTCCCGGCGGAGACGTAGTCGGCGTTGTGCTTCAGACGGAGGGTGTTCAGATCGTCGGCTTTGACCGGATCGATACGGCGGGCGGAACGGTTTCGCCCGCATTTTCCGCCGGACTTCGCGAGGGCGATATGATCTGCGCGGTCAACGGACAGGCGGTTGCAGATTCCGCTTCCTTTGCAGATTTGTGCGCCTCCGCGGGCGAAACCTGCGAGCTTTCCTGTCTGCGGGACGGAAAGGCGTTTACCGTGCAGGTAAGTCCCGTTTCGGATCGCAGCGGAGAAAAGCGGATCGGCGCATGGGTGCGCGACAGCACCTCCGGCATCGGCACGCTCTCGTTTTACGACGCCGCCACCGGCGCGTATGCGGCGCTGGGGCACGGGGTGACCGACGTGGACACGCAGAAACTGATCGCTCCGGCGAAAGGGTTTCTTACGAAGGCGTCGATCCTCCAGATCCGGAAGAGCGGCGGCAGCGCGGCGGGCGAGCTGATCGGACGGTTTTCGACCAGCAGTGCAGACGCCGTTGCCACCGTCGAACGCAATACGCCGTTCGGGATCGCAGGAACACTGACACGGTTTTCCGATGCCGGTACGCGGTCGATCGGGATCGCGCCGCGCGGTGCGGCACACAGGGGAAAAGCGGTCATCCTTTCGGCGGCAAACGGCACGGTCACGGAATACACGGTGAACGTGATCCGTGTCGACGTGCAGTCCTCACCGGAAACGCAGGGGATGATGATCGAGATCACGGATCCCGAACTGCTGCGACAGACGGGCGGGATCGTGCAGGGAATGAGCGGCAGCCCTCTCATTCAGGACGGGCGGCTGATCGGCGTTGTGACGCACGTCTTCATCAGCCGTCCCACGCGCGGCTACTGCCTGTATGCGGAATGGATGGAGAAAGAATTGCTGCAATAGACGATATTTCATCGTTTTACCGAAATTCGACACAATAAACCGGCAGATTTTTCGATTTTCCCGTGTCAGAATAAGAACGGGAGGGAGAGAAATATGCGGATCATGCTTTTATCGGGAGACCGGAAGAGAACGCGCGCATATACGGACGCGGCGGAGGAAACGGGGGGTGTGCGCCTTTGCGTGCTGAAAAACACGGCGCAGGTTTTGGAACGGTTTTTCCGCGATCCGTTCGACGCGCTGCTCTCCGACGATCCGTCCGTTCTTCTGCCGCGCATTCAAAACTGCGCCGTTCAATGGCCGAATCATATCTTTCTTCTGCTTTCGGAACCGCCGGGCGGCGTTTCTTTTCCAAAGACGCTGACGTTCTGCTTTTCAAAGGACGCAGATCCGAAAACCGTTCTTTCCCGCGTTGCGATGTTTCCGGAAGGACACAGAAGCAGAAACAGCACAGAGGTCGATATTTCGCGCTTTCTGCAGCAGGTCGGCGTTCCGGTCTCGCTGAGCGGATTCGATTATCTGCGCGAGGCGATCCGCCTGATCCTTGCGCAGGAATCGACGGTCAGCGTCGGTCATGTAAACGATCTTTACGGGATTCTGGCGATGGAAAACGGTGTGAGCGCGGGCGTTGCGGAGCACGCCATGCGGCACGCGATCGACACGGCGTGGATCCGCGCGGATACTGCGCTGCTTGAAAAACTGTTCGGCTATACGGTCCGGTCGGACCGCGGCGCTCCGTCCAACGCGGCGTTTCTGTTCCGCGCGGCGGATCATATCAGATTACTCAGAGGGGGAGCAGTTACATGACGATGGAAGAAATGCAGGAAATGGAGGATACGCTGCGTTCGAGGTACAGCGATCCGGACGCGCTTCTGGACGCAACGATCAACGCGGTCATGCGGGCGCTGTGCGTGCCTGCCAAGCTGATCGGATACCGCTATATCTTTCTGGCGGCGCGATTCATCCGCACCCGTCCGCCGGAACTCCGAACGACAACGAAAAAGGAGCTGTATCCGTATATCGAGAAATGTATGCATACCTCGATCCCGATGATCCGCAAAACCATGCATTACGCGATCGAAAAGGCATGGAAGCGCGCGGATCCGGCGGTCTTGTACTCATATCTGGGGCTCAGAGGGAAGCGTCTCAACGATCCGCCGGGAAACATCGAGTTTGTGTACCTCGTTGCCGAGCGCGTCCGGCTGATCACCGGGGATCCGATGTGGGAGGAGTATTATCAGCGCATCGCCGCCGAAATCAAAAAGCGGTACGGATGGCTAAACTGATTGACGAAGGGCGCCGCATATGATAAAATTATATAAAATCATCATAGGGGTGCTGAAATGAAGAAAAGGGCGTTTCTGATTGTTCTGGACAGCGCCGGCATCGGCGCGCTTCCGGACGCCGCCGACTTCGGCGACGTCGGGGCCAATACCATCTGCAACATCTTCGCAAAGCGCGGATATCTGAACGTGCCGAATATGCGAAAGCTCGGGCTTGCGCATATCGACGGCTGTCTTCTTCCGAAAACGGACGACGAGCTGATCGGAAGCTACTGCAAATGCGCCGAGCAGACGCATGCGAAGGATACGACCTGCGGACATTGGGAAATGGCGGGGCTTGCGCTGGACGAAGCGTTCAAGACCTACCCGAACGGATTCCCGAAAGAATTCATGGACGCGTTTGAACGGCGCATCGGTCGCGGCACGCTCGGCAACGTGGTCGCAAGCGGAACGCAGATCATCGAAGAGCTCGGCGACGAGCATGTCCGCACCGGAAAGCCGATCGTTTACACCAGCGCGGACAGCGTCTTCCAGATCGCCGCGCACGAGGAGGTCATTCCGCTCAAAGAGCTTTATCAGATCTGTGAGACCGCCCGTGAAATGCTGACCGGCGAATACCTTGTCGGCCGCGTGATCGCACGTCCGTTCCTCGGCGCGAACGGGGCGTACAAGCGCACGGAAAACCGCAAGGATTACGCGGTCGCGCCGTTTAAGGACACCATTCTCGACGGACTTGCAAAAAAAGGACTGGACGTCGTGGGCATCGGCAAGATCGAGGACATCTTCTGCAACCGCGGCATCACGACCGTCGATCATACGAAGAACAATCCGGACGGCATTCGCGCCACGCAGCGGTTTCTGGACAGCGGGACCGGGGATTTCATCTTCACGAACCTCGTCGATACGGATATGCTCTACGGGCACCGGAACGACTGGGAAGGTTATGCAAGAGCGCTGGAGTATTTCGACGCGCATCTGCCCGAGATGTACCTGTCCATGCAGGAGGGCGACATCCTGATGGTGACGGCGGATCACGGATGCGATCCGACGTTCCCCGGTACGGATCACACGCGCGAGTACATCCCGCTTCTGATCTGCGGAAAGAATATCCGGCACGGCGTCAATCTCGGTGTCCGCAAGCAGTTTTCGGACATCGGCGCAACGATCTATGAATACCTGACCGGCGAGCAGTGGCGCGAAGGTCAGTCGTTCCTGAAAGAAATCTGGGAGGCGTAATATGGAAAATATCATGAAGATCATCAACAATGCCGTCGCGCTTCTGAAGGAAAAGGGCGCGGACAAAGCAACCGTCGGTCTGATTCTCGGCAGCGGGCTCGGCGACTATGCCGAAACGCTGGAAAACAAGCGCTTCGTCGATTACGCGGATATCGAGGGATACCCCGTATCCGGCGTCGTCGGGCATAAGAATCGCTTTGTCGTCGGCGAGAAGTTCGGCAAGACGGTCATCGCCATGCAGGGTAGGTTCCACTATTACGAGGGCTATCCGCAATGGATGCTTTCGCTCGGCGTTCGCACAATGAAACAGCTCGGCGTCGAAAAACTGCTGGTAACCAATGCGGCGGGCGGCGTGAACACAAGCTATCATGCGGGCGACCTGATGCTGATCTCCGATCATATCAACCTCTCCGGCAGCAATCCGCTGATCGGGAAGAACCTCGACGCGTTCGGACCGCGCTTTCCGGATCAGAGCAACGTATACGACAGGGATCTTCGCGCGAAGCTGATGGATCTCTCCCGGAAGAACGGCATTCAGATGCAGGAGGGCGTCTATCTGATGATGTCCGGTCCGTGCTATGAAACGCCCGCAGAGATCCGCATGGCGCGCATCATCGGCGCGGACGCAGTCGGCATGTCTACGATCCCGGAGACCATGTGCGCGGCGCATTGCGGCATGAAGGTCGTCGGCATCAGTCTGATCACCAATATGGCGGCGGGCGTTCTGGATCAGCCGCTTTCCCATGCGGAGGTTACCGAAACGGCTGCAAAGGCGGCGATGAAGTTCACGCATCTGGTCGACCTGATCCTCAGCGATCTGTTTTAAGCAGTAATAAAAGAACGGCTGTCGGAGAACCGGCAGCCGTTTTTTGTACCGTTTATTCTTTTGAAGCGTTTTTCCCGTCCGGCTCGTCGAAATCGAAAGCGCTCGAGGGCATTGAGGGACCGGAGACCTGCTGCGCTCTTGCTTTCGCCATCTTTTCCTTGTCCGTGTAGATGCGGGTAACAACGAACAGCAGCACAACGCCGACGACCGCAAGACCGATAAAGACGTAATTCAGGACCGACAGGAGCTTCGGATTCAGAGCGCCGTACAGCTTGGAAAGGAACGAGCCGTCGTCGACGTCGGACCGCGCGCTGCCGACGGAAGCGATATAGACGGTATGACCTTTCGCCTTATCCGCTTCGGTCTCCGCATAGACCGGGTTGCCGGCGTCGTCGATCAGATCGGTCTGGCGATAGTATTTCGAATAATCGACCGAGCCGCCGGTGCAGCTCAGAAGTCCGCCGCTCTGCACGGGGAACTTGTCCCTGTCGCTTCCGTACTGCGTATACGCTTTATTGATAAACGCGGCGATCTCTTCCATTTCCATCTTTTCGTTATCGACGGAATACGGACCGTAGGTTTTTTCGACCGTCGATCCGCCGCCGAGACACGACATGCCGCTTCCCGTGCTTTCCTGCGCGGTATAGGTCAGCTGACCGTTCTCCAGAAGATCGGGGAAGGTCTCTTTGTACGCGTCCGTGACCTTGTAGTAGGTCAGTTTATTGGAATACAGAACCGTCTGCAGCCCGTTCACGACCGCCATAAGAAGCATGATCGCGGCGAGCGCAAAATACAGAAGGCGCATCAGCTTTTTCGCCTTGTCCTTGGACTCGTCCTTGAAATTCTCCATCGAGAATAATCTGCCGCTTCCCTTGATCGCGCCGACCAAAACATAAGCGCCCATGGCAAGCAGAAGGATCGGAAACAGTAAACCCATACGTTTTCTCCTTTGTAGTGTTTGTTGATATCGAATGACTTAAAGCTTTTTCAGCTTCGCGCCGTCCTTGGTGTCTTCCACGGCAAAGCCCATCGCTTTGAGCTCGTCGCGGATCGCGTCCGCTTTCGCCCAGTCCTTTGCCTTTTTCGCTTCCTTACGCGCCTCCAGAAGCTTGAGCGCCTCCTCGGGGAAGTCTTCCTTCTTTTCCTTTACAACGAGCCCCAGTACGCCGTTCAGCTCGGCATAGCGCGCCTTGACCGCGTCGATCGCCGCGGCTGTATGTGCGCCCGTTGCAAAGATGTTGATCCAGCGCGCAAAATCGAACAATACGCCGAGCGCGTCCGCCGTGTTGAGGTCGTCGTCCATCGCGTCGTTGAACCTGTCGCGGAATTCATCGAGCTTTGCGGTGACTTCGGAATCGTCGGCGGCTTCGTCGATCGCCGTATCGAAAAGGCGGTCGCGCGCCGTATAGAGCCGGTTCAGACTCGCAACGGTCTGCTCCATCAGTTCGCGGGAGAAATTGACCGGATTGCGGTAGTTCGCGGTCAGCAGGAACATACGGACTGCTTCGAGATCGTATTCCTTCGCGATGTCGCGCACGGTAAAGAAATTGCCGAGCGACTTGCTCATTTTCTGGTTGTTGATGTTGATATAGCCGTTGTGCATCCAGTAGTGGACGAACGGCTTACCCGTCGCGCCTTCGCTCTGCGCGATCTCGTTTTCGTGATGCGGGAAAATAAGGTCCATGCCGCCGCCGTGGATGTCGAAGGTCTCGCCGAGGTACTTCATGCTCATCGCCGAGCATTCCACATGCCAGCCGGGACGTCCCTTGCCCCACGGAGAAGGCCAGCTCGGCTCGCCGGGCTTTTCACCCTTCCAGAGCGCAAAATCCAGCGGATCGCGCTTTTGCTCGGTGGGGGAGATGCGCGCGCCGTTTTCCATGTCGTCGATGTCCTGGCCCTTCAGCTTGCCGTAGCCGGGAAAGCTGCGCACCGAAAAGTATACGTCGCCGTTTTCCGTCGCGTAAGCGTGCCCCTTCTCGATCAGCTTTTTGACGAGCTTGATGATATCGCCGATATGTTCGGTGGCACGCGGATTGACCGTTGCGCGTTCGATGCCCAGCGCATCCGCGTCCTGATAGTATTCCTTGATAAAGCGGTCGCCGAGTTCCTTGACGGTCGTGCCTTCGCGGTTTGCACGGTTGATCATTTTGTCGTCGATATCGGTAAAGTTCTGCACGTACTTGACCTTGTATCCGCGGTATTCCAGATATCGCCGCATCGTGTCGAATACGACAAACGGACGCGCGTTGCCGATATGAAAGAAATCATAGACGGTCGGACCGCACACATACATGGAGATCTCGCCCTCTTTCATCGGGATCAGGGGCTCCTTGCGGCGCGTCATTGTATTGTAAACCTGCATTGTAATCCTCCCGGGGCTGTTGTGCGGACTGCATATGCAAAGCATTCGTCCGCGCATACGGTATTTCCTATCTATCATATGGAAATTCCTGTGTTTTGTCAATAAGGATTTGACGAACGGGCGTTTCTGTACTATAATAATACAAACATCAGGCAAAGCTACATCCGTTTTGAAGAGGAATGCGCATGAAACGTACCATAGCTCTTATCATTATAACTGCATTGCTGCTGCTTCCGGTCGTATCGGTCGGCGCGGCCGGGAACGGCGAGCTTCTGATCACATCCGAAAAGGTCTCCGGCGCGGTCGGCGATCTTGTGAAGGTTCATTTCTATCTTTATCCGAACCTGCCGGACGGAGAGAAGCTCGGATCCCTGCAGGGATACATGAAATACGATTCATCGTTCGTGACGCTCGGATCCGTCAGTCAGACCGACGAAAGCGCGAATCTCACGTCCTGGATGAAAGGCAGGGCGAGCAAGTTTGAGTACAACAACGAACCGGGATGCCTGAAGTTCGGTTTCTTCGACGGCTACGGCATTGAAGAAGGCGGATTCTGGTTCCAGGCGGAGTTCCGGATCGAAAAAGAGGGCTCGACGGATTTCATCTTCAACGGGATCGAATACACCGGTCTTGACGCGGAATACCATACAGAGGCATATTACATCGAGCCGGTTTCCGAGGGCGGAATCTATACCGAAGGGCAGACCGTTCCGACCGGCGCGGCGGGAGAGACCTTCCATCCGCTTCTCCCCGAGACGCCGACGCCCACCGGCGGCACAACGCCGAGCGCAAGTCCGACGTCGACCGCTTCCGTAAAGCCGACGGCAACGACCAAACCCACGGCAACGGCAAAACCCACATCGACGGTTAAGCCCACGGCGAAGACAACGGTAAAACCGACGTCGACCGCCAAACCCGCGGCCACAGAAAAACCGATCGTCACACCGACGGCTTCGCCGGCAATCACGGCGGCGCCGGCAGCGGAAACGCCGGAGCCGGTTGCCGAAGCAACGTCCGGCAGCAATGCCGGATTGTCGGAGACGTCGCCCGAAGCGGTTCCGGAAACGCCGGCGGCCGAAGCGGACGTTCATCCGACGGAGCCGGTAAAGGAAACGGCGATCGAAGACGCTGAACGGAACCCGAATATGCTTCTTTTTACCGGCATGGCGATCGGCGTCGTCGCGCTGATCGGACTGATTGCGCTCATGATCGTCCTGATCCTGAAGCGCCGCCGCGACAGCGAAGAATAAATCCATACCGCAGGAAAAAGAAAGCTCTCCGATTCGAGAGCTTTCTTGCGTTTTGGAGAGGATTGTTGTATAATAATCAAGTTTGAGAAAGTGAGGTGGAAAAGATGCGCAGGATCACAACGCGTCAGCTTACGTTTGCCGCAATGTTTACCGCGCTTGCGGCATTGCTTTCGATCTATCCGTTTACGTTCTATCTGCCGGATTCCAGCCGCATCACATTCCGCGAGATCCCGATCTACCTGTGTTCCTTCGCACTCGGTCCCGTATGGGGCGGGCTCTGCGCGTTCGTTTCCGACGTGATCGGAACGTTTATTTCGAACTCCGGCAACGCGTGGAATCCCATGTTCTCGCTTTCCGCCGTTCTGACGGGCGTGCTGCCGGGACTTCTGTTCCGTTTTGTATTCAAAAAAGAAAAACTGACGCTTGCCACGACGCTTTCGATCGTTCCGGTCAATATCGCCGTTTCACTGTTTTTGACTGCGCTGTGGTTCCAGATCCTCGGCTACACGGGAGGCATGCCGTTCTGGGCATATCTGCTGATCCGGCGCCTGTGGCTGGTCGCCGTTATGACGGTGATCCAGATCACGGTAGTCCGGATTCTGTATCCCGTCGTTCTGAAGGGCATTCAAGGAGGGAAAAACGCATGACATATGAAGAAGCGATCGCATATATCCACGGCATGTATTGGCGCGGCTCGAAGCTGGGATTGACACGCACGATCGAGCTTTGTCATCTTCTGGGCGATCCGCAGAAAAAGCTGAAATACATTCACGTTGCCGGCACGAACGGAAAGGGTTCCACCTGCGCGATGCTTTCGAGGATCCTTTGCGCGCAGGGGTATAAGACCGGTCTGTTCGTTTCGCCGTACGTTGACCGATTCAACGAGCGCATACAGCTGAACAACACGCCGATCCCGGACGAAGATCTCGCCGCGCTGGTGACGGAGATCGCGCCGGTCGTCGATTCGATGGAGAATCCTGCGACCGAATTTGAAGTGATCGCGGCAGCGGCGTTCCTGTACTATGCGCGTCAGGAATGCGATTATGTCGTGCTGGAGGTCGGTCTCGGCGGCGAGCTTGACGCGACCAACGTGATCGACACGCCGCTTCTGGCGATCATCACGGCGATCGACTACGATCATATGCATATCCTCGGCAATACGATCGAAGAGATCGCCTATGCAAAAGCGGGCATCGTCAAGGATAACGGAACGGTCCTGTTTTACGGGCAGCACATCGACGCGCTGCCCGTGATCAAGGCGGCGTGCGAAAAGCATCATGCGGCGCTTCACATCGTCGACCGCTCGACGCTCAAAGAGGGAAGCTACGATCTCCACGGACAGTCGTTCGATTATCGCGATTATAAAGGGCTTCGGCTCGGACTGCTCGGCAAGTACCAGATGAACAACGCGGCGACCGTCATCGACGCGGTCGGGCTTTTACGCGAAAAGGGCGTCGAGATCTCCGACGAAGCGCTGCGGACCGGTCTGAAGGAAACAGTCTGGCCTGCGCGGTTTGAACTTCTGCGTGAGGATCCGCCGTTTTTCGTGGACGGCGGACACAATCCGCACGGCGTGCGCGGAACGGTCGACACATATCGTCGCCTGTTCCCGGATCAGAAGGCGAAGATCATCATGGGCATGATGCGCGACAAGGACGTTTCCAGCTCGATCACGCTCCTTCTGCCGATCGCAAAGGAGTTTTATACGGTGACTCCGAACAACGACCGCGCCATGCCGAGCGAGGAGCTTGCCGAATTGATCCGTTCCTTCGGCGCCGCCGCAACGCCGTTTTCCTGCGTGGCGGACGCGATCGAGACCGCCGCGCGCGGAGAGGAGCCCTCTCTGGCCGTCGGTTCCCTGTATATGGCGGGCGAGGTGCACGAAGCATTCCGCGCGTTGCTGAAGGCGGGGAGATTTGAAGAATGAGACTCCTTGCCCTCGACATTGACGATACGCTGGTCTCGACCGGAAAACTCCCGAGCGAACGCCTGAAGCGGGCGATCCGTCTTGCGGAGCAAAACGGCGTAACCGTTGTGCTCGCAACGGGCAGGGGCTTTCTCGGCTCGAAGCAGATCCGCGAATCGCTGTCCGTATACGGTCCTCTGATCCATTACGGCGGCGCGGTCGTGTCCGACGGAAGGACCGGCGAGCATCTGTTCGTCAACTATCTGCGCCCGGAGGACGTCGTTACGGCGTTTGCCGTCGCCGATGCGTTCGGGATCCATGCGCAGATCTACGAGGAGGACACGGTCGTCTTCCGCAAAGCTAACGCGTTCACGGAACGGTATACCGGCACGCTTCGGATCCCGTTCATCGTCGATCCGGACCTTCTGTACCGGCCGCTCGACAACATCCCGAAGGTGCTGTTTGCCGTCGATCCTGCGCGGGAAGCGGAGTTGTATAAAGAGATTCGCGCGCTGCTGCCGCGGCATCTTTCCGTACTGTGCTCAAAGCCCGGATTCATCGAGATCGGTTCGGTTTCTTCCACAAAGGGCTCCGCGCTCAAAAAGGTTGCGGCGATGCTCGGCGTCGACCGCGGGGAAGTGACAGCGATCGGCGACAACACGCTCGATCTCGATATGATCGAATGGGCGGGAACGGGCGTCTGCGTGGCGAACGGCAACGCGCTCGTAAAAGAAAAAGCCGATCTGATCATCGGCTCGTGCGACGAAGACGGCGTCGCGGAATATCTGGAATCCGTTTTTGCCTGACGGTAACGAAAAGAAACGCGCTGCTTTGCGGCGCGTTTTTGTGTTACAGATTCACATGGTCCGAAAACGGCGGGGTAAAGATGCGCCCGACGCTGGAAAGCTCCTGTGAATAGACGTTCGTAAAGCCGAGGGAAATGCAGTAATCGAGCGCACTGTCGTACTCGCGCCGCGTCAGTGGGCGGTCGAGCGGCTTCACGGTGCATTCCGGGATCGGCGTAAACTGCGACATCAGCGAGACGGGACAGTCCGTTCCGAACCGGTTTCTGATCGCATCCAGAACGGAGCGTGTATCGAACACGCAGCCGGGAAGCACGAGATGCCGGATACGGACGCCTTTGACTGCGATGCCGTCGCCGTCCGTGACCATCGGACCGACCTGCCGGAACATCTCCGCGATCGCTTCGATCGCAACGTCGAAGTAATCGGACGCGTGTGAGAACCGGAGCGAAAGCCGCGGATCGCGGTATTTGAGATCGGGGAGAAAAATATCGACAAGTCCCTCAAACGCGCGAACCGTTTCGACCGTTTCATACGAACCCGTGTTATAGACGACCGGGATCGTCAATCCATCCTGTTTCGCCGCCTTCAGCGCGTCGACGATTGCATCCCTGTGCGGCGTCGGCGTAACAAGGTTGACGTTGTGCGCGCCGAGATCCTGCAGCTTCAGCATCATTTCGGCAAGCCGCGAAACCGAAAAGATCTCGCCGTGCGTTCCGTCGGTCAGAACGTAATTCTGACAGAAAATACATTTCAGATTGCAGCCGGAAAAGAAGATCGTTCCGCTGCCGCGCGTACCGCTGATGCACGGCTCCTCGTCGAAATGCAGCGCGGCGCGCGCAACGCGTACAACGGAAGAACAGCCGCAGAATCCCGCTGCGGCTGCTCGGTCGATCTTACAGTTTCTCGGACAAATACTGCACGCCATTATTTGAATACCCGTCTCCCGCAAACGAAATTGCGGTACCAGTAGGCGGAGAAGGAACTTTGTACGACCTTTCCCTTGCTCGCGCTTGCATGAATGAATTTGTTGTTGCCGATATAGATCGCGGCGTGGTTGACCTTGTCGCTCGTGTCGCTCTTGAAGAACAGCAGATCGCCCTTTTTGAGATCGTCGACGGAGGTGATTTTCGTCCATCCGTTGTGATTGGAGTAGGAATACGCGTTCCAGCGTCCGATCTTGACGCCGCACTTGTTCAGACAGTAATGAACGAGACCGGAGCAGTCGAACGAGTCGGGACCTTCGTCTCCGAGAACATACGGATCGCCGAGCTGATCCTGCGCGCATCTTACGAGCCCGTTGACGCTGTGTTCATACGAGCCGGGTTTGGGCGTGGCGGTCGGCGCAGGCGTGTCCGTGGGCTTCGGCGTGGCGGTCGGCGCGGGCGTATTCGTGGGCTTGGGCGTAGCGGTCGGCGCGGGCGTATCTGCGGGCTTCGGCGTGGCGGTCGGATCCGGCGGATCCGTGGGCTTGGGCGTAGCGGTCGGCGGCGCTTCCGTTGTTCCGCCCGCCGTCGGCGTTGCAGTCGGCTTCGGCGTTGCTGTGGGCTTGGGCGTAGCGGTGGGTTTCGGCGTAGCGGTCGGCTTCGGCGTGGTTTTCGGGGTATTCGTCGGCTTTTGCGTCGGTTTCTGTGTCGGCTTCTGCGTCGGTTTTGCGGTTGGTTTCGCCGTCGGCTTTGCCGTGGGCTTTTGCGTCGGCTTCTGAGTGGGCTTCGGCGTCGGCGTCGGTGCGGGCGTGGGCGAGGGGGTTGCCAAAGGCACCGCTTTGTCGGAATAGAGAAGATCCCAGTCGTCGCGCGTGATCTGACCGTCGACATCGATCCCGTTCTTCGCCTGGAAGCGCATCACTGCTTCCTCGGTTTTCGGACCGTAGTATCCGGTGATGCGTTCGGAATAGTATCCGAGCTCGGCAAGCTGCCGCTGCACGCTGCGGACGTCGGGACCGCTGTCGTTCAGTTTGATGCGGTATTCCTGTGCGTTGACGGAGAACAGCATTTCCTGCACGGTCGCGGAGGCGATGCCGGTAAGTTCCATATCGGTCGCGCGCTGAAACAGCATCACGGCGTTCCTGGTGGATTCGTTAAACAGCGTTCCGGGTTCGTCGCCCTCCATATAGCCGAGGTCCATGAGCTTTTGCTGCAAAGCCGCGACGGAGGGATTGTTGTCGTTGAGCTGAAGCGCGGAATAGTGCGATACAGCGATGCGATTGTCTGCGGGACCGGATGTCGGCAGCACAGTCGGGGCAAACGGCCGGGGAGAAGGGCTCGGCGTTGCGCCGCGCAGGGAAACGGAGTCCTCCTTCGTCGTCAGGTATTCGGATTCGGCATTGGCGTCGGGAAAAGGAGAAATGTCACGGTCGCGCAGGATAAAGAACAAGCCGACGCTGCACAGAACGGCGGCAAGAGACAGCGAAATCGCAATGCGCAATGCAACGGGCATGGATCTGCGCTTCTTTCCTGGAAGCAATCCGGGCTGTTTCTCCATGTTTCGACTCCTTTCACGCATCTATTATAACATACAAAATGTAATATAATCTTGAAATTTATATAAATAAATTCACCAAACGGAAAATATGTGCTATACTATAATTGGAATTATGTCATTGCTGTATGTGGATAACCTGAAGAAGTCTTTTGCGGACCGAACGCTGTTTTCGGACGTTTCCTTTGAGATCCGTCCGGGCGAGCGCGTCGGTCTGATCGGCGTAAACGGAAGCGGGAAAACGACGCTGATGCGGATCCTGATGGGAAAGGAGCCGTATGACGGCGGAACGTTCGGACTTCGGCAGGGCGCAAAGCTCTCCTACGTTGAACAGATCCCGAAGCTCGATGAAAAAACAGATCTGTATGCGTTTACGCTGGAGGCGTACCGTCCGCTTATTGACCTTGAAGCGGAGGAAGCGCGCATTGCGGATAAGCTCGGGCAAACGGATGCAGACAGGGATCGGCTGATCGCAAGACAGGCGATCGTCGTCGAAACGCTTTCCAGAGAGGGCGGGGCGACGTTCCGTGCCATGACGCGTTCGGCACTGTTGGGGCTCGGTTTTTCGGAGGACGATCTTTCGCGTCCGGTCACGTCCTTTTCGGGCGGTCAGATCAGCAAGGCGATGCTCGCCCGCGCGATCCTGTCGCGCGCCGATCTGCTGCTTCTGGATGAGCCGACGAACAACCTCGACATCACCGCGATCCGGTGGCTGACGGATTTTCTCTGTCAGTTCAAAGGCGCGGTACTCGTCGTATCGCACGACCGCGCGTTTCTTGACGATACGGTCACGCGGATGCTGGAGCTTCAGAACGGCAGGATCCGCGGAACGGCGGGTAACTATTCGCGCTATATGGAACTGAAAATGGACGCGCGTGAGCTCGAAAAGAAGATCTACCTGCGCAAGCAGAAGGAGATCCGCCGCATCGAGGGGATCATCGAGCAGCAGAAGCGCTGGAATCAGGAACGCAACTATGTGACGATTGCGTCCAAACAAAAGCAGATCGATCGCATCAAGGCGGACATGATTGAGCCGGAGCGCGACGAGAAATCCATTTCCTTCCGCTTTCCGACGCCGGCGCCGACCGGCAACGAAGTGATCGGCCTGTTCGAGCTCGGTATGCGGTTCGGAGAACATCGCATCTTCTCCGGGCTGAACGCCATGATCAGGGCCGGACAGTGCGTCTGCCTGATCGGCGCGAACGGCTGCGGCAAGACCACGCTTCTGAAGATCCTGACCGGCGGCGTTCGGCAGACCGAGGGGACCTATAAGATCGGCGCGGGCGTGCGGATCGGGTATTACGCGCAGCACAATTACGATCTGAATGACGCAAACACCGTGATCGGCGAGCTGTCCGACGCGTTTCCGCTGATGGACCGGTCCGCTTTGCGCGGCGCGCTCGGGACGTTCCTGTTCCGCAACGACGACATCGACAAGCGCATCGGCACACTGTCCGGCGGCGAAAAAGCGCGGATCCGTCTTTTGAAACTCGTTCTTTCCGGTGCGAACGTTCTTCTTCTGGACGAACCGACCAACCATCTGGATATCGCGTCCGCAGAGATGCTGGAAAGCGCGCTGGAGAAATTCGAGGGGACGATCCTGATCGTGACGCACGACCGGTATATGGTCCGGCGGCTTGCGGACCGCGTGATCCTGATGACGGAAACGGGACTTCGGGAGCAGAGAGACGAGGAAGAGGACCTGTTCGCGCTCATTCGGGAGCAGAAGCCGGAGAAACCGAAAAAACAGGAAAAGGCGGATGCGGACAACCTGTTCCTCCGCCGGAAAGAGATCAAACAGCAGCGCGCAAAAGCGAGGCAGGAGCTGCACGCGATCGAGCGGCTGATCGAACAGAACGAAGCCGCAAAGAAGGAAGCGGAGCAGACGCTGCTTTCGGCGCAGACGGGAAACGATTACCGCCGGATGCAGCAGATGTATGAAACGATCTCCGCGCTCGAAACAGAGGAAACAGAGCTTTACGACCGACTGGAGGATGCGGAAAGAACGCTTTCCGCGCTGGAAACGGAGGAAGAAGAATGATTTGGCATTATTTCCCGATCGGCATGCGGTTTCCGGTCGCAGACTTTTCCGATGAAACGAAACGGGATTGCTGGAGGATCGCGCTTTCCGCGATCTTCTCCGCCGATCCGTGCGGGACGGGACTCTATGAGGCATGCGAATCCTTTGATCCGGTTTCGCAAAGCCCCGTCTATACCTGCATCGTCTGTTATGTCGGGATCAGACAGTCCCGCGTTGCAGGCGCGCGATTCCACGCGCTGGATGCTTTGACGACACGGCTGTGCCTCGATCATCCGCTGGTGCAGGCAAATTATCTGGAGAGCTTCGGTCCGTATCCGATCCTCGCCGAAATCAATACGGAAGGGAAGATTGTGCCGTCCGAAAACGCCGCCTTTATACCGACGGATCCGGTCGTTCCGATGACGGCAGCGGACGGATGGAAGCTGCTGATCGTCGCATCTTCCGAAAACGGCACGTTTGATGCGGAGCGCGTGACGCGCGCATTCGGAACGGCGGCAGCCGAACACGGATTCCGCGTGCGCAGAACCGTGATTGCCGACGGCAGCGCCGGGACGGTCCGTGCTTTGATTGCCGGAACGGGCGGGCGGTATGAGACCGCGGCGCTGAACGCCACGAACGGTGACCGCATAAGCAGAACGATCGGCGTGCTTCCGGGATGCATCGCCGTGATCGAAGCGACGGATCGCGAATCGACGTTCCCGGTCGGGCAGCTGATCAAAAAAACACTGGATCTCGGTTACCGGAAGATCTGGACGGGACTCGGCGGATCTGCGGCGCCGGACATGGGACTCGGCGCGCTTGCGGCGCTCGGCGTTCGCTTTTTCGATGCGGACGGCGAACCGGTCGATCCATGCGCGGAACCGTTTGACCGGATCGTTCGGATCGACCGGGAAAACCTCGATCCGCGCATCGCACAGACGGAACTGACGCTTTTGTATGATACGGCAGCACCCTTGCCCGACGGGCGCCTTGCAGCGCTGCTCGGCGGCGATCCGAATAAACCAGGCAGCGGGGCGGGCAACGGGCTCGGATTTGCGCTTGCATCGATCGGCGGATCGCTGCAAAACGGACCGGAATGTATTTTTGAGCGGATCGGTGTGCCGTCTTTGCTCGCCGAAGCGGGTTATGCTTTAATTGCAGGGAAGATCTCAAGCGCGGAGGAAACGCTTCTGAGACGGTATGCAAACCCGGATGGCGTCGTATTCTGTCCGGTCGATGAAGCGCCGAATGAAGCGTCCGTCGAGAGCGCGTTCAGGCGGACGGTCCTGCCGGCGATCGGATAAGACGTTGCCGGTACAGTGCTTTTGTGATATATTGAATAATCATTCAGGAGGGTTTTTCGTATGCGCATGGTCGATCTGATCGAAAAAAAGGTATCCGGCGGAACGCTGACCGGCGATGAGATCCGATACATTGTATCCGGGTTCACCGACGGAACGATCCCCGACTATCAGATGTCGGCGTTTCAGATGGCGGTCGTATTCAACGGTATGACCGATCGCGAGACCGCCGATCTGACAATGGCGATGATGCACTCGGGAGATGTGGTCGATCTGAGCGATCTGCGCGGCGTGAAGGTCGACAAGCATTCCACCGGCGGCGTGGGAGACACGACGACGCTCGTCATCGCGCCGCTCGTTGCCGCGTGCGGCGGAACGGTCGCCAAAATGAGCGGCAGAGGGCTCGGGCATACGGGCGGAACGCTGGATAAGCTCGAATCGATCCCCGGCGTCTGTATCGAACAGCCGATGACGCGCTTCAAGGAGATCGTCAACGACATCGGCGTGGCGGTCATCGGGCAGACGGGCAATCTCGTTCCCGCAGATAAGAAAATGTACGCGCTGCGCGACGTGACGGCAACCGTGCGCAGCATTCCGCTGATCGCATCGAGCATTATGTCCAAGAAACTCGCGGCGGGCACGGATGCGATCGTCCTTGACGTCAAGACGGGAACCGGCGCGTTTATGCAGACGGTCGACGAGGCGGAAAAGCTCGCACACCTGATGGTTTCCATCGGAAAGCTCGTCGGACGCGAGTGCGTGGCGGTCATAACCGACATGAACCAGCCGCTCGGTCTTGCCGTCGGCAACGCGCTGGAGGTGCGCGAGGCGGTGGAACTGCTGTCCGGCAGGATCCCTGCGGGCGATCCGCTTTACGAGGTCTGCATGCTGCTCGGCGTTCATATGATGCGCGTGTCGAAACTTGCCGAAACCGAAGTCGAAGCGCGGGAAAAACTCGAATCGGCGCTGCACAGCGGCGCGGGACTTGAAAAACTGCGGCAGATGATCGCGGCGGAAGGCGGCGACGCGTCGTATATTTCGCTTGATCGTATTGACGAACTCTGCAAGGTCAAAACGATCCTGAACGTCTATCCGAAGCGCGCAGGGTACATCTCGTCGATGAACGCCGAGAGAATCGGCACGGCGGCGCAGATCCTCGGGGCTGGCAGAGCGACCAAGGAAGAAAGCATCGATCCGGCAGTCGGTCTGGTGATGAAAAAGCGCCTCGGCGACTTTATCCGCGCGGACGAACCGCTCTGCGTGATGTATGTGAACGACGAGAGTAAGCTGAACGCCGCGCTCGGGATGTTCCACAGCGCGTTCACATATTCCGACGCAAAGCCGGAATATCGCCCGATGGTGTATGACGTCGTTCGCGCGTAACGGGATCCGGCAAACGGTATATTGAGAAGAACGCCGCACCCGGTTTCGGGCGTGCCGTTTCGGGAAAGGGGATCTATGGACCGACTTTTGCTCGCAATCGACGGAAACAGCTTGCTGTTTCAGGCGTACCATGCCTTTTATAAGGCGAATCTTACCACGCGCGACGGATTTCCGACCGGCGCGCTGAAGGGCTTTTTTACGAAATTCCTCGATCTTCTGAAACAGGAGCCGACGCACGTTGCGGTTGCGTTTGACGTTCATCAGCCCACGTTCCGGCACGAGCGTTATCCGGATTACAAGCTCGGACGGAAAGCGCCGGATGAGGACCTGAAGAAACAGATGCCGGTCGTTCGTGAGATTCTGAGGAGCATGGGCGTCGCGGTCGTCGAATGCCCGCGCTACGAGGGTGACGACATCCTCGGTACGTTTGCGCGCCGCGCGGAGGCGGACGGTATGAACACGCTGATCGCGACCGGAGATCGCGACGCGTTTCAGCTGATCACGGATCATACCCGCGTCTACTATACAAAAGACAATTCGATCGTCGACGCCGCCGTTCTGCGGGAGAAATACGGACTTACGCCGGATCGTATGCGTGATCTTAAAGCACTGATGGGCGACAGCTCGGATCACATTCCGGGCGTTGCGGGCGTCGGCGAAAAAACCGCGCTGAAGCTGCTGGAGAAATACGGCGATCTTGAAAACGTGCTTTCTCATGCGTCCGAGGTAAAAGGAAAGCTCGGCGAGCGCCTGACGGCGGAAGCGGAAAACGCGCGGTTTTCCTACTGGCTCGGCACGATCGCAACCGACGCGCCGGTCAGGGAGACGCTCGACGACTGTGCGTTCTCGTTTGAGACGACCGGACGCGCAAAGGCGCGCCTGTACGAGCTTGAACTCAACAGCATCGCGGATAAGCTGCCGGGCGGCGAAACGCCGGCGCAGGACGATACGCTGCGCGAGGTCGAGATCGTTCCCGTTTCGGATGAAGCCGGAATGGAGGCGGCGCTCGGCGAGCTTGCATCGTGCGAGACGATTGCGATTACGTCGTTTCCTTCGCTGGCGTTTGCCGGTTGCGCGGACCGAGCATATGTTCTGTCCGCGGGCGAAACGTTATTCGATGCATGCATGGACGAGGACGAGGCATACCGTATGCTCGGCTCGTTCATTACGAAATACCGGAAGTCCGTTCTGGCGTTCGATGCGAAGACCGTCTTTCATCGCTGCGGATTCCCGAGCGATTCACTGCCGGAACTGCGGTTCGATGCGATGCTCTCGGATTATCTTCTGCAAAGCAACCGCCCGGTGGAAAACTACGAAGCGCTGTGCCGCGCATGGCTGAAAGCGGAAAAGCCGAGTCCGGCGTATCTGTTCGCGCTTTATCCGAAAATGTCGAAGGCGATCGAAGAAAACGGATTCAAAACGCTCGAGCAGGACGTGGAGCTTCCGCTTCTTCGCGTTCTCTACGGCATGGAGGAGATCGGCTTTATGACCGACGAAGCCGTCCTTTCGGAATTGCACGCACGCTTCTCCGAAGCCGCCGGCGAAGCGGAAGCGCGCATTTATGAGGCGGCGGGGGAACGGTTCAACATCTTATCCACAAAGCAGCTCGGCAGGATCCTGTTTGAAAAGCTCGGACTGCCTTCGGGCAAGAAGACAAAAACCGGCTTTTCCACCGACGCCGACACGCTTGAGGCGATCGCACCGCTGCATCCGATCGTGAACGACACGCTGCAGTACCGTTTTCTGATGAAGCTCGACAGCACGTTCGTCGAGGGGCTTCTGAAACAGCGCGACAGGGACGGCAGGATCCATTCGCGGTTCATGCAATGCGTGACCGCGACCGGGCGCATTTCGAGCACGGAGCCGAATCTTCAGAATATTCCGGTGCGTACACCGGAGGGGCGGGAGATCCGCAAAGCGTTCATCCCGAGCAGGGGCAATGTGCTGATCGGCGCGGATTATTCGCAGATCGAGCTTCGTCTGCTTGCGCACATCAGCGGCGACGAGGGCTTTATCGCGGCGTTCAACAGCGGCGAGGACATCCATGCGCGTACCGCCGCGGAGGTGTTCCACGTTCCGCTTCCGAACGTGACCGGCGAGCAGCGCAGCGCGGCGAAAGCCGTCAATTTCGGCATTGTGTACGGCATTTCCGATTTCGGACTTGCACGAAATCTCGGCGTTTCCGTACAGACCGCTGCGGGCTATATCCGGCGGTATTTTGAACGGTATCCGAAGGTACAGGCGTATCTGAAGGAAAGCGTCGCGCGCGCAAAGGAGCGCGGGTATGCCGAAACGCTGTTCGAGCGCAAGCGCCCGCTGCCGGAGCTGTCCGCAAGCAACTACAACGTCCGGCAGTTCGGCGAACGCGTCGCCATGAACATGCCGATCCAGGGCACGGCGGCGGATATCATCAAGATCGCGATGGTCCGCGTCGACCGTGCGCTCAGAGAGGGCGGATTCAAAGCGCGCCTTGTTCTGCAGATCCACGACGAACTGATCGTCGACACGCCGCGCGAGGAGGCGGACGCCGTGATGAAACTGATGCAGAACGCAATGGAAGGCGTCGCCGATCTTTCGGTCCGCCTTGTTGCAGAGGCAAAATGCGGAGAAAGCTGGTACGAAACGAAATGACGCGCATCATCGGTATCACGGGCGGCATCGGCTCCGGAAAAAGCACGCTTGCACAATGCTTTTCCGAACATCTTATTCCCGTAATCGACGCGGACGAGATCGCGCGGTTTGCGCTCACGCCCGAATCCGGCTGCTTTTCCGAGATCGTCGACCTGTTCGGCGGAGAAGCGCTGAAACCGGACGGAACGCTGGATCGCGCATATATCGCCGCGAAGGTCTTTGCGGACAAATCGGCGCTGAGCGCCCTGAACGGCATCGTGCATCCGTATGTGATCCGCGAGATGATCGCACGAACCGGCGCGTGCGGATCACCGCTTGCGGTCTGGGACGTTCCGCTGCTGTTTGAAAGCGGCGTCGATGCGTTCTGCGCCTGCACGGTCGCGGTGCTTTGCGACGAGGAGATCCGTATTGCGCGCACGATGCGGCGGGACGGAGCGGATGAAGAACAGGTGCGCGCGCGTATCCGCGCGCAGATCTCCGATGAAAAACGCGCGGAACTCGCGACTTACACGATACGAAACGAGGGGACGCTCGAAGCGTTTATCGAAGAAGCGAACGCTTTGATCGGACAGATACGGGAGGAACTGGAATGATCGAAAACACCGAAGACAATCCCCGCATGAGCAAAAAACAAAAGACGACGCTGATCGTTCTTTCCATGATCCTGCTCTGCCTGATCCTGACGTCGCTGATCGTATTCTGGATCCTTCCGAACCTGATGCGCTCGCGTTTTCAACTGAAATACAAGGAGCTCATCCTTTCGTACAGCAGGGAATACGACCTGGAACCGACCTTCGTATGCGGCGTGATCTTCACGGAGAGCCGGTTCCGCGAGAACGCCGTGAGCCGCGTCGGTGCGCGCGGGCTGATGCAGATCATGCCGAAAACCGGCGAGGAGATCGCGGCGGCGCTCGGAGAGCCGTTTGACGTCGACAAGCTGTTTGAACCGGAAACCTCGATCCGTTACGGCTGCTACTATCTGCGGCAGCAGCTGGATCGCTTCGATCAGAATCCCGCCGTTGCGCTTGCGGCGTACAACGCCGGTCCGCACAAGGCGGCACAATGGCTTTCCGAGTACGGACTTGACAGCAGGGGGCGAATCGCGTATATTCCGTATGAGGAAACGCGAAACTATGTCAACCGCGTTTTGCAGGCACAGGAGAATTACGCGAATCTCTATGCAAAAGAGCTCGCGACAAAGACGGAGGAATAAATGCTGATTTTTTGTGTTGCCATTGCCGTATTGGCGCTGGATCAGTTTTCGAAGTATTGGATCGTATCGTCGCATGTCGTCGGCACGCTCGGTTATACCGGCTCGCTGTACGATCTTTCCGCGCTGCGCTCGTTCCTTTCGCAGAATGCGGTCGCTCAGCAGAACGCGATCCCGCAGAACGGAAAGTTTATCGTTTTGAGCTTTACGGCAAACGACGCTGCGCTCTGGGGAATCGGAAACGGGAATCCGTGGGCGCTGCGCCTGCTTCTTGCGCTGACGGCGGTTTTTGTGTTTCTGCTTCTGTTTTTTACGATCCGAACCCGCAGGAACCTGCCGAAGCTCTCCCGTGTGATCGTGGGACTTCTGATCGGCGGATCGCTCGGCAATCTGTACGATCGCGTTGCATTCGGCTATGTGCGCGACATGATCTGTACGAAATTCATTGATTTTCCGGTTTTCAACATTGCCGATTCCGCAATCTGCATCGCGATCGCGCTGCTGGTTTTTGAAGCATTCTTCAAAAAGATCGGCGTCTTCGAGTGCTTTGAGGACGATTTCCGTTTCCTGTTCCGTCTTCCGACGCGCGAGGAAGCCGCGTCGATCGCCAGGGAGCGCAAAAAGAACAAGCTGTCCCGCTTTGAAGAACTGATCCCGGAGGATGAATCGGAGGAAGAAGCGGAGAACACGGAGGAGAAGACGGAGGAGCCGAATGAGGACGGAAACGATCCTGCTGATAGCGGAAACGGAAGCGAGCCGGATTGACGCATACCTTGCCGCGAATACGGACCTGACGCGATCAAAGCTCCAGAAGCTGATCAAAGAAGGCGCCGTTGCGCTGAACGGGAAGCCGTGCAGGGCGAACAGCGCGGTTCGTCCGGGCGATGCGATCCGCATCCTCATTCCCGAAACGGACGAGGACAGACTGCCGGAGCCGGAGGACATTCCGCTTGACGTGGTTTACGAGGACGACGACCTTGCCGTCATCAATAAACCGAAGGGCATGGTCGTTCATCCGGCGCCCGGGAATCCGTCCGGAACGCTCGTCAACGCGCTTCTGTACCGCTTCCGGACGCTGTCCGGCGCAGGCGGGGAGATCCGGCCGGGCATCGTGCACCGCATCGATCGGCTGACGAGCGGACTTCTGGTCGTTGCAAAGAACGACGCCGCGCACGAGGCGCTGGCGCGTCAGTTTTCCGCGCACACGGCGCACCGGGAATATCTGTGCCTCGTTCACGGAAATCTAAAGGAGGACAGCGGCACGGTCGACGCGCCGATCGGACGGCATAAAACAGACCGTAAGCGCATGGCGGTGACGGAGGACGGACGGCGCGCGGTGACGCACTGGCGCGTCCTCGAACGGTTCGGAACGGAAACGCTTCTGGATGTTCGCCTGGAGACCGGACGCACGCATCAGATCCGCGTCCACATGGCGTATATCAAGCATCCGATCCTCGGCGACGAGGTTTACGGATCGCCCGCGCCGAAGCTCGGATTGAACGGACAGGCGCTGCACGGATACCGGCTGACGTTTACGCATCCGCGAACGGGCGAAACGATGTCGTTCACGGCGCCGCTTCCGGACGATTTCCGGACCGCGCTTCACCGGCTCGGCGGCAGCGAACCGAAGCTGTGAAACCATTTACAGACGGAAAACGAACAAAAGGAGAACAAATATGAACAAAGCGAAACGAATCATCGCGCTGCTGCTTACGGCGGTAATGATGCTCGGTCTGTTCGGCTGCTCCGGTCTCGTCAGACTGGCAAGATGCATCACTTCGACCGTGATGAACGACAGCAACCCGCAGACAACGGAAAAACCCGTGCCGACGGCTGAGGCGCGGGCAACGGAAATCCCGACCGAAGCGCCGATCGGAGAACCGACGGCGGAACCGACGGCGGAGCCGACCGAAGCGCCGCTTGTGCTGACGGAGGAACAGAAGGCGGCGGAGGCAGCGTTCTGGGCGCTGGACGAGGCGTTGTTTATCGACACGGCGACGGGCGACATCACTGCGCTGGACCAGTACTGCGAAGATCCCGCGGCGTTCGGCATCGACGAGGCGACCGTTCCCGTTACGCTCGGCGAGTTTACGGAGGAGGCAAACAACGAGTGGATCGCGGAGTGCAAGGTATGGCGCGAAAAGCTGGATGCGATCGACCGCGATCTTCTGCGCCCGCAGCTGCAGTTTGCTTACGATACCTACTGCCGCTATTTCGACATGGAGATCGAATCGGCGGACTGGTTCTACTGTTATGAACCTTTGGACGAATACGTCGGTCTGCATATGAATATGCCGCTGTTTTTCGGACTGTATTCGTTCAAGGACGAGAAGGACATCGAAAACTATCTGACGCTGCTTGCGGATATGCCGCGGTATTTCGGACAGGTCCTTGCATTTGAGCAAAAACGTGCGGACCTCGGTCTGTTTATGACGGAGCAGATGCTCGACGTCATTCTTACCGATCTGCAGACCGTTGCAGACAGCGGAGAAACGAGCTATCTGCACGGAACCTTCCGTGAGGCGATGGAGAAACAGGAATACCTTTCCGCGGAACAGCGCGAAGCATACATTGCGAAGAACGACGAGCTTGTCAGAACAAAGTGGGTTGAAGCATATCGGCTTTTGCACGACGGTCTCGAAAAGCTCCGCCCGAAATGCCGTGCGCGCATCGGTGCGTTCGAGCAGGGCGGAATGGCGTACGATTACTATTGCTGGAAGATGAAGGCGGAGTCCGCCAACAACAGGACCGTGGAGGAAGAGATCAGATTCCTTGAGAACTGCAACTCCACGATCTATTCGGTCTTCATTTCCGCCGCAATGAATTGCTACGAAGATCTTGTGGCCGGCAAAAGCATCACCGCGGGTTCGCTGGAAGCCGATGAAGCGTACCTGAAGACACTGATGCCGCAGATCGTTCCGCCGATGCCGGACGTTGAGGTAACCTACACCGAGGTGCCGAAGGAGCTGCAGGACAGCTTTTCTCCTGCCGCGTACATGACGCCGGCACTCGACGGCTATCACCATAATATCATTCTGACGAATCCGAAGGACCAGGAGAACTACAGCATGTCCACGCTGGCGCATGAGGGGTTCCCGGGACATATGTATCAATTCGTGTATCAGTACAACCTCGGTACGATCCCGAAGTTCCAGCTGATGATCGAATCGAACGGCTATGCCGAATCGTGGTCGACCAATTCGGAATGGAATATTGCGCAGATCAACAAAAAGTACGGCACGGATCTCGCCATGGCGACGTTTTTGAACGAGTATTTCGGGAACATCCTCGTTACGATCTGCTCGCTCAAAGTGAACGGGCAGGGCGCCTCGATCAAGGATATCAAATCGTATCTCGGCAATTGGGGCCTGGATTCGTATGCGAAAGACTTCTATGACTACGCGATCGATATGCCGATCTACTTCTTTAAGTATACGGGCGGGTTCTGCGAACTGTTCGATCTGACCAACCGCTGCTGCAAAGGCGACAAGGTTGCGTTCTTTAAGGAATACCTGCATTGGGGACCGGGCTATTTCGATCTGCTGAACGAACGCATGGATGCCTGGGCAAAAGAACAATAAACGCTTGACAAGCGCGAAAAAAGTGATAAACTGCATAAAAAGGCATTGAGAAAGAGGAGTACGCGTTTCGTCCGTCAGAGATCCGTTCCGCGGCTGAAAGAACGGTCGGTCACGAATTGCGGAAGGTCGCTTTTGAGCCGGTGCGGAGAATCCAGTAACCGTACCCGTTTCGCCACGTTATCGGCGGAGAGAGAAACGGAGCAATCCGTTTAACAAAGGTGGTACCGCGAACGCTCACTTCGTCCTTTGACGAGGTGAGCGTATTTATTTCAAAGGAGTTGGTACAATGAACACAGAAATGCCGAAAACCTACGATCCCGCATCGGTGGAACACGCATGGTACGAGAAATGGGAGCGGAACGGATATTTCCACGCGGCGCCGAATCCCGACAAAACGCCGTTCACGATCGTGATCCCGCCGCCCAACATCACGGGCAAGCTGCACATGGGACATGCGCTCGACAACACGCTGCAGGATACGATCATCCGGTACAAGCGGATGTGCGGCTATGAGACGCTCTGGCTTCCCGGAACGGACCACGCGTCGATCGCGACCGAGGTCAAGATCGTCGAAGCGCTTGCGAAGGAAGGCAAGACCAAGAAGGATATCGGACGCGAAGCGTTCCTGAAACGCGCCTGGGAATGGCGCAGAGAATACGGCGGAACGATCGTCAAACAGCTCCGTAAGATGGGCTCGTCCTGCGACTGGGAGCGCGAACGCTTCACGATGGACGAGGGCTGCAACCGCGCCGTTCTGCGCGTGTTCAAGAACCTGTACGACAAGGGACTTATTTACCGCGGCAACCGCATCATCAACTGGTGTCCGGATTGTAAGACCGCACTTTCCGACGCGGAGGTCGAATACGAAACGCAGGACAGCCATCTCTGGTATGTGCGTTACGACGCGCCGGACAAGAGCTATTCCGTCACCGTGGCGACGACGCGTCCCGAAACGATGCTGGGCGACACCGGCATCGCGGTGCATCCGGAGGATCCGCGTTATAAGGACATCATCGGCAGGACGGTCGTTTTGCCGCTGGTGAACCGTGAGATCCCGGTCGTCGGGGACGAGTACTGCGAGATGGAATTCGGCACCGGCGCCGTGAAGATCACGCCGGCGCACGATCCGAATGACTTCGAGGTCGGCAAGCGTCACAATCTGCCGGTGCTGCGTGTGTTTACGGACGACGGGCACATCAACGAAGAAGGCGGAAAATACTGCGGGCAGGATCGTTTCGAGTGCCGCAAAAACATCGTGAAGGACCTCGAAGCAAGCGGAAATCTCGTGAAGATCGAGGATTATACGCACAACGTCGGCACCTGCTACCGCTGCCACACGACGATCGAAACGATCGTTTCAAAGCAATGGTTCGTGGACATGAAGCCGCTTGCGGAACCCGCGCTTGAAATGGTGCGTTCCGGCAGGGTGAAGTTCGTGCCGGAACGGTTCGACAAAAACTATTATCACTGGATGGAAAACATCCGTGACTGGTGCATTTCCCGTCAGCTCTGGTGGGGACACCGGATCCCGGTGTATTACTGCGACGACTGCGGCGGCACGTTTTGCGAAGAGACCGCGCCCGAAAAGTGCCCGAACTGCGGTGGAAAACTCCGCCAGGACGAGGACGTGTTGGACACCTGGTTCTCCTCGGGGCTCTGGCCGTTCTCGACGCTCGGCTGGCCGGAGGAGACGGAGGAGCTGAAGTATTTCTACCCGACCGACACGCTCGTGACCGGCTACGACATCATCACGTTCTGGATCTCGCGCATGATCACGTTTGCCGCCGAGGTCATGAAGGAGGAGCCGTTCAAGACCGTTTACGTCCACGGTCTGGTGCGCGACGCGCTGGGCAGAAAGATGAGCAAGTCGCTTGGCAACGGCATCGATCCGCTCGACATCATCGAAAAGTACGGCGCGGACTCGCTTCGGTTCTCGCTTGTGACCGGGAACGCCGCCGGAAACGATATGCGCTTCTATACCGAAAAGGTGGAGGCGGCACGCAATTTCTGCAACAAGGTCTACAACGCCGCACGCTTCGTGCTGATGAATATCGACGAAAACACAACGCCCGATTTCGACGAAGCGTCGCTGTCCATCGTCGACAAGTGGATCCTTGCGCAGCTTGACCGCACGATCCGCGATGTGACCGCAAACCTTGAAGCGTATGAACTGAACCTCGCAGCCGAAAAGATCTACGACTTTATCTGGGGCACGCTGTGCGACTGGTATATCGAGCTTGCAAAGCCCTCGCTCTACAGCGAAGACAATGCAGAAAAACGTCGCGTTTCCTCGGTGCTGCTGTACGTTCTTTCCGCGTCGATGAAGCTGTTGCATCCGTTCATGCCGTTCATCACGGAGGAGCTTTATCAGCGCTTGCCGGGACACGAAGAGACGATCATGCTTTGCGACTGGCCGAAGGCGTCCGAAACGCTCCGGTTCGAGGCGGAGGAGAGCTGCACGGAAACGCTGAAAGAGATCGTTCGCGCGATCCGCAATGTGCGCGCGGAACGCAAGGTCCCGGTGGGACTCAAGATCAGGGCGAAGCTCGTTGTCCCCGATCCCGCGGCATTCGGTGCGGTCAGCAAACTGCTGATGAAACTGATCGGCGCGGAGAACGTCGAGATCACCGACGAGCGCGGCGACGTGCAGAAGACGGACGTGCACCTTGTCTGCAGCGGCGCGGAGGCGTACATCCCGCTTGCGTCGCTCGTTGATCTTGACGAGGAGCGCGCAAGGATCGACAAGGAGATCGAACGCGTAAAGGGCGAGATCGCCCGTGCGACGGGCAAGCTGAGCAACGAGAAGTTCGTTGCAAAGGCGCCGGAAGCGGTCGTCAATGAAGAACGGAGAAAGCTGGAAGCCGCAAAAGAAATGCTTGCGCGTCTTGCGGAACGCAGGGCGGATCTGAACTGAACGAACGGGGGAGCTTCGACTCCCCCCGAAAATGAATTTCGGGAGGTTGAAAATGGAATTCAATGCAGCGCCGGCGTCGGCCGGACAGGATCCCGTCGATCAGCTGAAGCAAACGATCGATGAGCTTCGAGTTTACGAAAAGAAAAATCTTTTTATCAACCGGATCCGTATGATCTGCTCCGCAGCGAGTTTTCTTATTCTGATCGTTGCGCTCATCCTTCTTTCCGTCAATATCGGAAAGATCATGAAGGAGGTCGAAGCGGTTTCCTCGGTTGCGCTCGAAACGGGAAACAATATCAATGCGGTCGCGCAGGATCTTTCCAAGGTCGATTTTGAAACGCTCGGCAAGTCGATTCAGGAAATTGCCGACGTCGGTGAGGACACGTTGAAGCAGATCAATCAGTCTGCGGACGAGCTCGATACGCTGATTTCGTCTGCCGAAGCGGCAATGAATCATCTCAACAGCATCAATTTTGACGATCTGAACAATGGCATCCAGAAGCTGAACGAGGTGCTGGAACCGCTTGCAAAATTCTTCAACATTTTCCATTGATGCTTTTTTGAAAAATCGAAAAAATGTGTTGACATTTTTCTCGGAATGTAGTATTCTATTCAAGCCGCTTGAAGTTCGTGTGAGTTTCGGGGTGTAGCGCAGTCCGGTAGCGCACGTGCTTTGGGAGCATGGGGCCGGAGGTTCAAATCCTCTCACCCCGACCAAAGCGGCTTGAAGTGTGGTCCCGTGGTCAAGTGGTTAAGACACCGCCCTTTCACGGCGGCTACAGGAGTTCGAATCTCCTCGGGATCACCATTTT
>JAFRUN010000010.1 GCA_017438865.1 Clostridia bacterium | reverse complement strand
GACCGTCAGAAGACGGTCGCTTTTCTTTGGCTCCCCAGGTAAGACTCGAACTTACAAACCTTCGGTTAACAGCCGAATGCTCTGCCATTGAGCTACTGAGGAATATTGCAAGCGTTATCATAACAGCACGGTCTTTTTTTCGCAACGGCGGTTATAATGCATTATAAGTAAATATAATAAAAATTCTCTTAAAATCTCATAAATGCTTTATTTTTTACGGTTTGATTGACGCCGGCGCATTTTTGTTGTAGAATAACCGCATGGAACGCAGGATGCCGCACATCATTCATACGGAGCGCACGGAGCCGAAACGGCGGTTTATCCGCACGGACGGCGCCCTGTATGTTCTGCTGCTGCTCGGCGCGTTCGGCGCGATCGCTCTGTCGTTTTTCCTTTCGAACCGGCTCGGCGTGAACAAGCTGTATCTGCAGATCGGTCTGTACGCCGTTCTGCTCGGTACGGGCTATTGGATCTATCGCACGCGGCTCGTCGACTATCTCTACGAGCTGTACGATACGGACCTTAAGGTGACGCAGATCGTCGGCAGCAAACAGAAGCTGCTTCTGACCGTTCCGCTCGATTGCATCGCGGAGGTCGGACCGTACCGGAAGACCGGTGCGAAGCCCGCGGAACGGACGTTCCACGGCGCGCGGGAGAAGACGACGGCGGTATGGTTCGATGCGGACGGCGAGCGGCGCGTGCTGTGTCTGAACGCGTCGGACGCGCTTACGAAAAAGCTCACGGAGGCGGCGCATGCGGAGCAATGACTGGATGGACCGGATCGAGCGGGGCGAGGTGCCGCACGCGATCCTCTTTGCGGGACCGAAGGAGAGCGGGCAGATCGCGCTTGCCCGCCGTGCCGCGGTGCGCTATCTTCTGCACACGGACGACGTGAACGCGCTGGAGAACTGTCCGTTTTATCTCGAGCCGGAGGACTATCAGGTCAAAACCGTGCGCGACGCGCTGGCGATCGTCAACGCGCAGGCGTATGAGCGGGGAAGGCACTGCATCCTGTTTCCAGACGCACACACGATGAGCGAAGCGGCGCAGGACGTGCTTCTGAAGACGCTTGAGGAGCCGCCGGAGGACACGCTGCTGCTGCTGACCGGCGCGGAATCGGGCTTCCGTCCGACGATCCTTTCGCGCTGTATGATCCTGCGTGCGAAAACCGAACCGTGGGAAGCGATCGCAAAGCGGCTCACGGAAACCGGCGCGGACCGCGAAACGGCGGTGCTTGCCGCGAAGCTCAGTGACGGCGTGTACGGGCGCGCGGAGGCGTTTCTGAAGGAAGAATCGCTCGCGTTCCGCAGGGAAGCGGTCGCGTGCATCCGGCGGTTTGCCGGAAGATCCAGGCCGTATGCCGCGCTTGCGGCGCTCTGCACCGACACGGTGACGGAGGAGGACGAAACCGGCGCGGTGAAAAAGACGAAAAAGGTCGGTGCGGCGCGGCTCGACGCGTTTCTGGATCTTTTCCTTTCGATCCTTTCCGATGTGCTGCGGCTGAAGAACGGCGTCGCGGACGTGCGCAACACGGATTGTACCGAGGTCGAAACAATTTTCAATTCGACCTTTACAACCGGACAAATTCAAGGTATGATACAGATTGCGGTCGACGCAAAGGAGATGCTTGCGTACAAGGCGAGCCCCGCCATGACGGTCGACTGGATCCTGGCAAAACTGCCGTAAGGGGAAACTATGGTCAGAGTAATCGGAATCAAATTCAAAACAAGCGGACGCGTCTATTACTTCGATCCGCTCGACCTGCCGATCAAGGCGGGCGACGGCGTGATCGTGGAAACGGCGCGCGGCATGGAATACGGCGAGGCGCCGAACGATCCCAAGGAGGTCGACGAAAGCGAAGTCGTCGCGCCGCTGAAGCCGGTCGTGCGGATCGCCACGGACGAGGACAAGCGTCTGCGCGCGCAGTATGCGGCGAAGGAAGGCGACGCGTATGCGATCTGCCTCGAAAAGATCGCCGAGCACGGGCTGGACATGAAGCTCGTGGATGTGGAATACACGTTCAACGGCAGCAAGGTGGTGTTCTATTTCACTGCGGACGAGCGTGTGGACTTCCGCGAACTCGTCAAGGACCTCGCGTACGCGCTGAAAACACGGATCGAGCTCCGGCAGATCGGTGTGCGCGACGAGGCGAAAATGCTCGGCGGGCTCGGTCCGTGCGGACGTCTCGTGTGCTGCAAGTCGTTCCTCGACGATTTCCGTCCCGTCTCGATCAAAATGGCGAAGGAGCAGAATCTCTCCCTGAGTCCGACGAAGATCTCGGGGCTCTGCGGGCGACTGATGTGCTGTCTCCAGTACGAGCAAAGCGCGTACGAGGCGATCCGGAGCAAGATGCCGAAGCCGGGCAAAGAGGTCAACACGATCGACGGCGCCGGCGTGGTCGTGGAGAACAATGCGGTCACCGAGCGCACGAAGGTGCGTCTCACGATGGAGGATGGCTCGATCGACGTCCGCGAGTATCCGTACACGCATCTTTCCGCACCGGGCGACCCGCTCCCGGAGGAGGCGCTTGCGGCAAAGAAGGTCGATCCTGCAAAGGACAGGGACGCGGACGCGCAGTTTAAGCGGGAAGCGGCAAACAACGCGCGCCGGAACAACCGGGGAGAGAAGCCGGCGCAGGGACAAAAACCCGCGCAGAAGCCGGAACAGCCGAAGCCGGAACAGCCGAAGCAGCAAAAACAGCCGAAGCAGCCGCAGCAGCCGCCGAAGCAGCAGAATGCGCAGCAAAAGCCCGCGCAGAGCGTCGGCAATCCCAACGGACAGAAGAACGGGCAGTACCGTCGCCGCGCAAGGCGCAGGAAACCGAACAACGCGCCGAAAGCGCCGGAAAAGAATTCGTAAGTACAACGACGGCTTTCCAAACGAAGCCGTCTTTTTGAGGGTAAGGGTAAGGGATATGTGGTTTTTACTGTCGATCGTCGCGCTGCTCTGCTGGAGCGGTTCCGACCTGTTTTCCAAGATCGGTTCGAGGCAGAGCGATAAACTGAGCCATTGGAAGATGGCGATGGCGGTCGGTCTCGTCATGGGCCTGCACGCGGGTTATGAACTTCTGTTCGGCGGCGTCACGATCACGCTCGCGGATATCTGGACGTATATGCCCGCAAGCGCGCTGTATGTGCTTTCGATGATCCTCGGCTATGTGGGACTGCGCTATATCGAGCTGTCCGTTTCCTCTCCGATCTGCAACTCGTCCGGCGCGATCGCCGCGATCCTGTGCTTCATCTTTCTGCAGGAAATGCCGAACGTGTGGCAGTGGATCGGCGTCGCCTGCGTGGCGGTCGGCGTGGTCGCGCTCGGCGCGGCGGAGCTCACCGAAAGCGATTATGCGCGTGAGATGCGGCAGCAAAACAGCAAGGTCAGGTATGACAAGAGCTGGATCGCGCTGCTGTTCCCGATCCTGTACTGCCTGATCGACGCGTCCGGCACGTTCGTGGATTCCGTGCTTTTGCGCGAGGAGGCGACCGGCACGTTTCTCGACACCGTGTTCCCGAACGTGCTCGAGGAGGGCGTTGCGAACGTCGCATACGAGCTGACGTGGCTTGCGGTCGGCGTCGCGGCGGCGATCTATGTGCTTGCGATCAGGCGCGACCGTCTGCACTTCAAGGAGGACGGCGAAAAGCTGATCGGCGGCGTGTTCGAGACCGCCGGACAGTTCGCCTACATCTACGCGCTCGGCGATACGTCGCACGTCGGGTTTTCCGCGGCGATCATCTCCGCCTACTGCGCGGTGTCCGTTCTGTGGAGCCGCATTTTCCTGAAAGAAAAGCTTTCGTGGAAGCACTACGCTTCGATCGCGCTTGCCGTTACCGGTATTGTGATCCTGGGTATTTTCGACGTATAAGAGGGCGATATGGACTATATTCGCGTTACAAAGGATAACCTCGAAAGCGAGCATATCTGCTGCGCGATCTCGAACAATAAGGACGTGCAGGTCGCGTCGAAAAAGGCGTGGCTGAAGGACCGCTTCGACGAGGGGCTGGTCTTTCTGAAAAGCACCGAACGCGGCAAGTGCTTCATCGAGTACATTCCCGCCGAGTTCGCGTGGAACCCGATCGAAGCGGACGGCTGGATGTATATCGACTGCCTCTGGGTGTCCGGCGCCATGAAGGGACACGGCTATTCGACGGATCTGCTGAACGCGTGTATCCGCGACAGCCGCGAAAAGGGCAGGAAGGGACTTTGCATCCTGTCCTCCGCAAAGAAAAGGCCGTTTCTTGCCGATCCGAAGTTTCTGAAATACAAGGGCTTTTCGGTCGCCGACGAGGCGGACAACGGCATCCAGCTCTGGGCGCTGCCGTTCTCCGAAGGCGCAGAGAAACCGAAGTTCAGGGAATGCGCCCGCCATCCGCACATCGACGAGCCGGGCTGGGTGCTGTATTATACGAACCAGTGTCCGTTCAACGGAAAGTATGTGCCGATCGTGGAGCAAACGGCAAAGGCGCACGGCATCCCGTTCCGCGCGGTTCATATCACGACGCGCAATGAGGCGCAGTCCGCGCCCGCGCCGGTCACGACCTACGCGCTGTTTTGCGACGGGAATTACGTTACAAACGAGCAGATGAACGATGCGAAGTTTCTGAAACTCGCGGCAGGCGGTCGATGACGATCGCAAAAAATATATTTATGAAAGCAACCCTTTTCGGTTGCTTTTCTTTTGCGAATGGGCTACAATGGTATCGTAAAAATACGGCGTTTTTGCCGAGAAGAAAAGGAGTATGCAAATGAAGTACGATCGCGTTTACAATTTCTCCGCAGGTCCCGCCACGATGCCCGTCGAGGTGCTCGAAGAGATCCGTGACGAGATGCTGAACTACAAGGGCAGCGGCATGTGCGTCATGGAAATGTCGCACCGCAGCAAGGTCTTCCAGCAGATCATTGACGAGGCGGAAGCGGACCTCCGCACGCTGATGGGCATTCCCGATAACTACAAGGTCCTGTTCATCCAGGGCGGCGCAACGCTCGAATTCGCCATGATCCCGCTGAATCTCTGCAAAAACGGCGTGTTCGACTACATCGTCACCGGCAACTGGTCCAAGAAGGCAGCGACCGAAGCCAAGAAATACGGCAAGGTCAACGTCGTCGCTTCCAGTGAAGATAAGAACTACAGCTACATTCCGGAGTGCTCCGATCTTCCGATCGACGACGACGCGGACTACGTCTACATCTGCGAGAACGAAACGATCCACGGCACGACCTATCCGGTGCTTCCGAACACCAAGGGCAAGATCCTCGTTTCCGACCAGAGCTCGATGTTCCTTTCGAAGCCCTGCAACGTGTCCGACTACGGTCTGATCTACGGCGGCGTCCAGAAGAACGTCGGTCCCGCCGGCCTCGCGATCGTCATCATCCGCGAGGACCTCATCCGCGAGGACATCGATCCGAAGATCCCGGTCTATCTGCGCTTCGACACGCATGCGAACAACGGCTCCATGTATAACACGCCGAACTGCTGGGCGATCTACGTCTGCGGCAAGGTCTTCAAGTACCTCTTAAAGACCGGCGGTCTCGAGGCGATGGCAAAGCGCAACGAGGACAAGGCGAAGGTCATGTACGACTTCCTCGATTCTTCCAAGATGTTCAAGGGCACCGTTGAGAAGAAGGATCGTTCGCTCATGAACATCCCGTTCGTCACCGGCGACAAGGATAAGGACGCGGCGGTCGTCGCGGCGACCAAGGCGGCGGGATTCGACAACCTCAAGGGCCACAAGAGCGTCGGCGGTCTCCGTGCTTCCATCTACAACGCCATGCCGAAAGAGGGCGTGGAAGCGCTGGTCGAGTTCCTGAAGAAATATGAAGCGGAAAACGCATAAGGAGAAAAGCTATGATTCGTATTTTGGCATCTGACGGTATGGACAAGAGCGCGATCGCCGCGCTCGAAGCAAAGGGCTGCGAGGTCGTGAGCCAGTTCTATGAGCCGGAAGACCTCAAGAAAGAGCTTGCAAACTATGACGTCATCGTCGTCCGTTCGGCAACGAAGGTCCGTGAGCCGATCATCGACGCAGCGGTTGCGGCAGGTCGTCTTAAAATGATCATCCGCGGCGGCGTCGGCGTGGACAACATCGACGTGAAGTATGCGGAGAGCAAGGGACTGATCGTGAAGAACACCCCGCGCGCTTCCTCCCAGTCGGTCGCGGAGCTTGCGCTCGGTCATATGTTCGCCTGCGCACGCTTCCTTTCCATCGCGGGCTACACCATGCGCAACGACAAGTGGGAAAAGAAAGCGTATGCAAAGGGCATCGAGCTCCAGGGCAAGACGCTCGGCATCGTCGGCTTCGGCCGTATCGGTCAGGCGCTCGGCAAGATGGCGAAGGCGATCGGCATGAAGGTCGTCGCGTACGATATCTTCCACATCCCGGGCATCGAAGAAGAACTCGGCATTCCGTACGTCGAGATGGACGAACTTCTTGCGCAGGCAGACTTCGTCAGCGTCCATGCGCCGGCAGTCGACGGCGGCGCGCTGATCAATGCGGAAACGATCGCGAAGATGAAGGACGGCGTCGTCATCATCAACACGAGCCGCGGCACCAACGTGGACGAGGATGCGCTTCTTGCGGCGCTCGAATCCGGCAAGGTCCGCGCGGCGGGTCTGGACGTCTGGGCGGTCGAGCCCGCGAACAACCATGCGCTTTACAGCCATCCGATGGTCTCCTGCACGCCGCACATCGGCGCAACGACCGTCGAAGCGCAGAAGCGCATCGGCGCCGAGATCGTCGACCTCATCACCAAGCAGTTCAATCTGTAAGCAGCAAACACAAAACCGCTTTGCTTCGGCAAGGCGGTTTTTATTTTTGTCTCTTGACTCTGACGTAACGTCATAGTTTATAATGAGCTTGCGAGAGGAGATGAGGGATATGATGACCGTGCACGAGGTCAGCAAGAGAACCGGCATTTCGATCCGCGCACTGCAGTATTACGACCGGATCGGGCTGCTGCCGCCGACGACTGTGACGGATGCGGGATATCGGCTCTATGACGACGCGGCGCTTCTGACGCTGCAGCAGATCCTGCTGTTCCGGGAACTGGAGTTTCCGCTCGGCGATATCAAGCGCATTCTGAACGATCCAAACTTCGACCGGGCAAAGGCACTTGAACAGCAGATACGGCTTCTTAAACTCAAGCGCGAGCGGCTCGACCGGATCATCGATCTCGCACAGCGACAGAAAGACAAAGGAGGGGATCTCATGGATTTTTCCGCATTCGATTCCGAACAGATCGAGCGATATGCAAAGGACGCAAAGGTGCAGTGGGGCGACACGAAGGAATATCGCGAATTTGAAGCGAAGGACCTGACGAAGGAACAGCAACGGACCGCGGGCGCGGGGCTGATGGAGCTGTTCCGTGCGTTCGCGGCGCTCAAGGACGGCGCGCCGGACGCACCCGAGGCGCAGGCGGCGGTTAAAAAGCTGCAGGACTATATCTCCGCAAATTTCTATTCCTGCTCGAACGACGTGCTCAAAGGCCTCGGGCAGATGTACGGCGCGGGCGGCGAATTCACCGAAAACATCGACGCATTCGCGGGCGCAGGCACGGCGGCGTTCGCGGCGAAGGCGATCGAAGCGTACTGTAAAAGAAATTGAAAAAAAAGCCCCGCGGGTTTTCCGCGGGGTATTTTATGCTCAGTTTTGCGGTCCGGTCGAAACGCGCAGTTCCGCGCCCGGGTACATCTGCTGCGCGGCGTAGATGCGCAGGCCCCGCACCCAGAGGATGACGCCGTCCGTGTTCGGGTGATACTCGCGGTCGAGCGAAAGCGAAAGCGGCAGATAGCCGTCCTTGTCCTTCAGAAGATCCGAAAAGTCGCAGAACGACGCGCCGTGCGCTTCGCAGATCCCGGCAAGGATGCCGTTGAAGCTGTTCCAGCGGTCGATCGGGATGCGGATCTTGTCGCTGAACCGCTTGGTGATCGGCATGACGCACTGGATGACGACTTCGACGTCGGGACATTTCTCGTGGATGACGTCGATCAGCGTCGCGAAGTATTCCTCCACGGTGTTCCATGCGCGGCTGTCGATGTCGTTCGAGCCGAGCATGATGAAGACGCGTTTCGCGCCGGTCAGGCCGATCAGTTCGGTCATGGAGACGGCTTTTCCGCGGTACCGGAACGACGAAACGCTGTGTTCGGACGCGCGGTCCTGACACGCGAATTTGACGCTCATGGACGCTTCGCCGTAGATCGGCGCGCCGCCGAGAAAGTCCGGGTTCGTCTGCCGCTCGTCGCGCGCGTAGCCCGCAAGCTGCCGCGTGATGGAATCGCCCAAAAACACGGCGTCTGCGAAATAGCCGTCGAACTCGCCGGACTCGATGCGCTCGTCCGTGATCGGTTCGGGCGTGGGCGTGGGCGTGGGAACGGGCGTCGGCGTCGGGGTAGGCGTGGGGACCGGCGTGGGCGTCGGAGCCGCTTCCAGCGCCGGTTCAACGGTTGCCGTCGGTGCGGAAACGATCGTCTCCGCAGCCGGTTCCGCGGTGATCTCCGGCGCGGGAGCAGGCGTTTCCGCGGGTGTTTGCGGCGCAGCGGAACAGCCGGCGCACAATATCAGCGCAAGCAGAACGCAGACAAGCCGTTTCAATCGCATCACAATACCTCCCGTCGGAATGAAGCGACATCATTTTAACAAAACCGACAGGCAATGTCAATCAAGGACACAGAAAAGCGCCCCGCGGAACCTCCCGCGGGGCGTCGCACGGCTCTCTTATTTGATCCTGCCGCTTGCTTCGAGCGCAGCAAGGTCCGGCTCGCAGAGGAACGGCTCGCCCGCCGCTTTCAGCGCGTTGTTGACATCCTTCAAGCCGCTGCCGGTGGAGATGACGGTGACGGTCTCGTCCGGGCGGATCAGGCCCTCTTTGACGGCTCTGACCACTCCCGCCGTTGCGGTGACGCCCGCGGGTTCGCCGAACACGCCCTCGCTTCTGCCCAGAAGCCGCATCGCGGCAAGGATCTCGTCGTCGGTCACGGCGATCCAGCGTCCGCCGCTGTTCTTCACCGCGCGCAGGGCCTTTTTCGGGTTTCTCGGCACGCCGACGGCGATACTGTCCGCCAGCGTGTTTTCGGGCGTGGGCACGAGATCGCGGCCGCTCATCGCCGCGTCCACGAACGGGCAGCAGCCGGTGGACTGCACGCCGAGGATCTTCGGGATGCGGTCGATCATGCCCATTTCAAAGAGGTCGCGGAAGCCGTTGTAGACGCCGCCGATCGTGCAGCCGTCGCCCACGGACACCGCCACCCAGTCGGTCGGTTCCCAGCGAAGCTGCTCCGCGATCTCCAAAGCCACGGTCTTTTTTCCCTCGGTGAGGATCGGGTTGATGCCCGCGTTGCGGTTGTAGAACCCCCATTTTTCGATCGCGGCCTTACTGAGCTCGAAGGTCTGGCGGTAGTCGCCCCTGACCGAAATGACGTTCGCCCCGAAGATCAAAAGCTGCGCCACCTTGCCCTTCGGCGCGCGCTCCGGCACGAAGATGACGGTTTTCAATCCCATGCGCGCCGCGTTGCCCGCGCAGGAGGATGCCGCGTTGCCGGTGGAGGAGCAGCAGATGGTGTCGTAGCCGAGCTCGATCGCCTTCGCCACCGCCACGCCGCTGGCACGGTCCTTCAAAGATGCGGTCGGATTGATGCCGTCGTCCTTGATAAAGAGCTTCTTCAATCCCAGCTCGTCGCCGAGCCGAAGACTTTCATACAGCGGCGTCCAGCCGATGCGTAAAAACTTTGAAAGCCCTTCGCCTTTCAGGGGCATCAGCGCCCGATAGCGCCACATGCTGTTGTCGCGGTCCGCCTTCAGCGTGTCGCGATTCAGCTCCTTGATTACCTCGTCATAGTCGAACAAAATGTCGAGAATGCCCTTTTCCCCGCAGGCGGGGCAGGTCATCAGTTCCGGTCCGTAGGGGTATTCCTTTCCGCACAGAGTGCAGCGATAGCCGTATACGCGTCTCATGGGTTCTCTCCTTTTCGATTCTCCTTTCATCATACACCGAAGCGGGGTTCTTTGCAACAATCTTCTGATTCGAACCGGCGGGGCTTTACCAACCCCGCCGGTTTTCTTAATAAACCTGTTTCATATTAAACCTGTTTCTTAATAAATCTGTTTCATAATAAACCGGTTTCTTAAATAAACAGGTTTGTTAATATTTTTAATAAATAAAACTGTTTATTATATTGATACTTATTTATACGCCGCGGGAGGGGTGAAATCCTCTTTTTTCTCTGTGAACTTTTCGGGCATTTTTCCGGGAATTCCGTCCGGATCCGGGGGAAGCCGACAAAAAGAAAGGCGGGCAAAAACTTTGTTTTGAAACGCGGGCAAACGGCTTGCCTTTCGATGCAAAATCATGTATAATATATTCATAAAAATAAACTGAGGGAGTGTGGCTTTATGATCCTGATCGGAAACGGCAGATTGCTGACAAGAAACGGCGCGGAATTCTTCGAGAACGGCGCGGTCGCCGTCGACGGACGCTATGTGAAGGAAGTCGGCGAAACGGCGGCGCTCAAAGCAAAGTATCCGGACGCGGAATGGATCGACGCGAAAGGCGGCGTCATCATGCCGGGGCTCATCAATATGCACAACCACATCTACAGCGCGTTTGCAAGAGGGCTCAGTATCCGCGGCTACAATCCGCACAACTTCAACGACATCTTAGAGGGTATGTGGTGGAGGATCGACCGCTGCCTGACGAAAGAGAACGATTACTGGTCCGCCAAAGCCGTCTATGCGGACTGCATCAAAAACGGCGTGACGACGGTGTTCGACCACCACGCGAGCTTCTTCGATATCCCCGGCTCTCTGGACGAGATCCACAAAGCGGCGAAGGAATCCGGCGTGCGCACCTCGCTCTGCTATGAGGTTTCCGACCGCGACGGCGAGGAAAAGCGCATGCAGTCGATCCTCGAAAACGAGCGCTTCATCAAAAAAGCGGCGCAGGACGACAGCGACATGGTAAAGGGCATGATGGGCCTGCACGCGGCGTTCACGCTGTCCGAACAGACGCTTGAGGACTGTGCTTTCCACGGCGGAAAGGAAGCCGGCTTCCATGTGCATTGCGCCGAGGGACCGGGAGATTTACAGGATTCTCTCGACAAGTACGGCAAGCGCATCATCAACCGCTTCTACGACGCGGGGATCCTCGGCAATAAGACGCTGGCGATTCATTGCGTGCACATCAACAAGGCGGAGATGGAACTAATAAAGGCGACGGACACCGCGGTCGTGCACAATCCCGAATCCAACATGGGCAACGCAGTCGGCTGCGGTCCGGTCATCCATATGAAGAAGCTCGGGCTGCTTTTAGGGCTCGGCACCGACGGCTACACGAACGATATGCTCGAAAGCTACAAGGTCGGCAACATCATCCACAAGCACCACCTGTGCGATCCGACGGTCGCGTGGGGCGAGATCCCCGATATGCTGTTCAATGGAAACGCGGCGATCGCGGGCAGATATTTCCATGCGCCGCTGGGCGTGCTGAAGCCGGGCGCTTACGCGGATATCATCGTCACCGACTACGATCCGCTGACGCCGATGGACGGAAACAACGCGAACTCGCATATCCTGTTCGGCATGAACGGCAGATCCGTCGTGACCACGATGTGCAACGGCAGGGTGCTGATGAAGGATCGCGAACTCCTGGTTTGCGACGAAACCGAACTCATGGCAAAGTGCCGCGAGAGCGCGAAAAAGCTCTGGGCGGCGGTCAACGCATAAAAGGAGGTAAAAACCATGTCCGATCGAATGACGCCGATCCCGTTTCGGGAACTGACGGAATGGGTGCTTGAAGAATACAAGACCGGCAGCGTGTTCGGGGTAAAGCGCCCCTATAAACCCGTGCCGGGAAAGATGCTTTCGATCTTCGGCGAACGGCTGGAAACGCCGTTCGGGCCCGCGGCGGGACCGAACACCCAGCTATGCCAGAACATCCTCGCCGCGTATTACGCGGGCAGCCGCTTCTTTGAATTGAAGACGGTGCAGATCATGGACGGCGACGAGCTTGCGGCGTGCATCGGCAAGCCCTGCATCGTCGCGCAGGACGAGTGCTACAACTGCGAATGGTCGACGGAGCTCACCGTGCCGCAGGCGCTTACCGAATACGTCAAGGCATGGTTCCTGCTGAAGCTGTTTACCAAAGAATTCGGCTGGGGCGATCCGGACGGGTTCATCTTCAACATGAGCGTCGGCTACGATTTCGCAGGCATCACGTCGCCGAAGATCGACGCGTTCATCGAAGGACTCAAGGACGCTTCAAAGACGGAAATCTGGGCGGAATGCATGGCATGGACGAGAGCGAACCTCGACCGGTTCAAACAGGTCGACGAAAGCTATCTTGCCGCGATCGATCCGCATGTGTGCACCTCGATCACGCTGTCCACCCTGCACGGCTGCCCGCCGCAGGAGATCGAGCGCATTGCCGGCTACCTCATCGACGTCAAGCATCTCAATACCTTTGTCAAGTGCAATCCGACGATCCTCGGCTACGCCTATGCGCGCAAAACGCTCGACGATCTCGGCTTCGACTATATCGTGTTCGACGAGCACCATTTCAACGAGGACCTGCAGTATAAGGACGCGGTGCCGATGTTCAGACGCCTCCTTGCGCTTGCGCGAAAAAACGGCGTGACCTTCGGGCTGAAGCTAAGTAACACCTTCCCGGTCGACGTCACGCAGAACGAGCTTCCGAGCAGCGAGATGTATATGTCCGGACGCGCGCTCTATCCGCTGACGATCGAGATGGCGAAGCGCATGAGCGAGGAATTCGACGGCAAGCTCCGGCTCTCGTTCTCGGGCGGCGTCGACGCGTTCAACATCGCAGAGCTCTTCAAGGCGGGCATCTGGCCGATCACGCTGGCGACGACGATCCTGAAGCCGGGCGGATATCAGCGGCTTTCGCAGCTCGGGGAAATCATCGACGAGATCCCCTACGAGCCGTTCACGGGCGTCAAGGTCGGCAAGGTCGCGCTGCTTTCGAAACAGGCGCGCGCGTCCGTGCGCAATACAAAGCCCTTAAAGCCGCAGCCGAAGCGCAAGCTCGACGAAAAGGTCCCGCTGTTCGACTGCTTCACCGCGCCGTGCACGCACGGCTGCCCGATCCATCAGGACATTCCGCAGTATATCGAAATGCTCGGCAAGGGAAACTATGACGGGGCTTTGAAGCTGATCGTCGAGAAGAATCCGCTGCCGTTCGTCACCGGTACGATCTGCCCGCACCATTGCGCGGACAAGTGCACCAGAAACTTTTATGAGGAATCGGTCCGCATCCGCAGGGCAAAGCTGACCGCGGCGGAGCACGGACTTCCCGCGCTGCTGAAGAACCTGAAGCCCGCCGGAAAGACCGGCAAGCGTGTCGCGATCGTCGGCGGCGGTCCCGCGGGCATGGCGGCGGCGTTCTTCCTTGCGCGGCAGGGCGCGTCCGTCACGCTGTTTGAAAAGCGGGATCAGCTCGGCGGCGTCGTGCGGTATGTGATCCCCGCGTTCCGTATTCCGGACGAAGCGATCGACAACGACGCAAAGATCCTTGCCGCAATGGGCGCGGATATCCGCCTGAACACCGAAGCGCCGGACGCGGACGCGCTCTTTGCGGACGGCTTTGACGCGATCGTCTATGCCGTCGGCGCATGGGCGGAGGGCAGAATGAAGCTCGAAAAGGGCGAGGCGATGAACGTCATTCGCTTCCTTGAGGAGAGCAAGGCGGGCATGCTTGCGCCGCTCGGCGAAAACGTGATCGTCATCGGCGGCGGCAACACCGCCATGGACGCGGCGCGCGCCGCAAAGCGCGAAAAGGGCGTGAAGAACGTGCGGCTCGTGTACCGCCGCACCGCGCGCTATATGCCCGCGGACGAGGAGGAGCTGCAGCTTGCCAAAGAGGACGGCGTGATCTTCTGCGAACTGCTCGCGCCGGTCGCGCTGGAAAACGGAACGCTTCTCTGCAATGTGATGAAGCTCGGCGAGCCGGACGCATCCGGCCGCCGCTCGCCGGTCGAAACGGGCGAAACCGTCAAGCTCCCGTGCGACACGCTGATCGCGGCGGTCGGCGAGAAGATCGATGCGAAGCTCTTTACGGACAACGGCATTGCGGTCACGGAGCGCGGAAAGGTCGAGACCGACGCGAACCTGATGACGAGCCGGAAGAACGTCTATGTCATCGGCGACTGCAGCCGCGGTCCCGCCACGGTCGTCGAGGGCATTGCGGACGCGCGGAAGGTCGCGGACGCGATCGCCGGCAGATATGAATATGAGATTTGCGCCTGCGGCAGTACGACGGAGGAAGCGTGCTTTGAAAAGCAGGGCGTTCTCAAAGATTACGAACAGGCGGAGAAGGAGCGCGAACGCTGTCTGTCCTGCGCAACGGTGTGCGAATGCTGCGTGCAGGTGTGTCCGAACCGCGCGAACGTCGCGATCCGCGTGCCCGGCAGGGCGAAGCCGCAGATCCTGCACGTCGACCGGATGTGCAACGAGTGCGGCAACTGCCTCGTGTTCTGTCCGTACGACTCGAAGCCGTACAGGGAAAAGTTCACGCTGTTTGCAACCGAAGCCGAGTTCGACGGCTCGGAAAACAAGGGGTTTCTGCCGCTTTCCGACCGCGTCGTGAAGCTGCGGCTCGACGGCGTGAGGACGGTCGATCTCGACCGCGATCCGATCGATCCGGACGCGAAGGCGCTGATCGAAACGGTGTGGAAGGCGTATCATTACTTGATCGGCTGAACGGTCGAAAGGAGAGGCGATGGCGAGCTTTACGGTCAACGGACAGGTCGTTTCCTGCCCGGAGAATAAAAAACTGATCCGCTTTCTGCGGGACGATCTGCACCTTACGAGCGTCAAAAACGGCTGCTCGGAGGGCGCGTGCGGCACATGCACCGTGCTGATCGACGGCAAGGCGGCGAAAGCGTGCGTCCAGCAGACCGACCGCATGGAGGGCAAAAGCATCGTCACCTGCGAGGGGCTGACGGCGCGCGAGCGCGCGGTCTACGCCTTTGCCTTTACCGAGGCGGGCGCCGTGCAGTGCGGCTTCTGCACGCCCGGCATGGTGATGGCGGCAAAGGGGCTTCTGGACCGGAATCCCGATCCGACGATCGCCGAGATCAAGGACGCGATCCGCATGAACATCTGCCGCTGCACCGGCTATAAAAAGATCGAGGAAGCGATCCTGCTCGCCGCAAAGACGTTCCGTGAGGGCGCGGAGGTCCCGCATCGCGTTCTGAAGGGCGTCGTGGGCGAAAATCTCGACCGCGTGGATGCGCCCGCGAAAGCGCTCGGAAGCGCGCTGTATGCGGACGATTTGTACTTCGACGGCATGGTTTACGGCACGGCGGTGCGAAGCGCCTATCCGCGCGCGCGGGTGCTTTCGATCGACACAGGCGCGGCAAAGTCCGCGCCCGGCGTCGTATGCGTGCTGACGGCGGAGGACGTTCCCGGCACGGTGAAGATCGGGCATCTCAAACAGGATTACGACGTGATAATCCCCGTGGGGAAGATCACGCACTTCCTGGGCGACGCGATCGCTCTGGTCGCCGCGGAGACCGAGGCGCAGGCGCGCGCCGCGGCGGCGCTGGTCAAGGTCGAATACGAACCGCTGGAGCCCGTGCTCGACATGATGCAGGGGCTGAAGGACGGGATCCTCGTGCACGAATCGAACGGCACGAACGTGCTTTCGCACGAACACCTCGTCCGCGGCAACGCCGGGGAGGTCATCAAAAACAGCAAATACGTCGTGACGCACCGCTATTCCACGCCGCCCACGGATCACGCCTTTCTGGAGCCCGAGTGCGCGGTGGCAATGCGCGAGGGCGACGGCGTGCGCATCTTCTCCGGCGATCAGGGCATCTATCAGACGCGGAAGGAATGCGCGCAGATGCTCGGACTTCCGCAGGACAGAGTCCGCGTGACCGCCATGATGGTCGGCGGCGGCTTCGGCGGCAAGGAGGACATGAGCGTGCAGCATCACGCGGCGCTGCTCGCGTGGCATACGGGAAGACCGGTCAAGGTCGCGTTCTCCCGCGCGGAGAGCATCCTCATTCACCCGAAGCGTCACGCAATGGAGATGGAGTTTACCACCGCCTGTGACGAAAACGGATATCTGACCGCCATGAAGGCGACGCTGGTTTCGGATACCGGCGCGTACGCTTCGCTCGGCGGACCGGTTCTGCAGCGCGCCTGCACGCACGCCGCGGGACCGTACAACTACCAGAACATCGACATCGACGGCAAGGCGATCTATACGAACAATCCGCCGGCGGGCGCGTTCCGCGGTTTCGGCGTGACGCAGAGCTGCTTTGCCACCGAGTGCAATCTGAACGAGCTTGCGGCAATGGTCGGTATCTCGGCGTTCGAGATCCGCTACCGCAACGCGATCCGTCCGGGACAGGTGCTGCCGAACGGACAGATCGCCGACGAAACGACGGCGCTCGCCGAGACGCTCGACGCGGCGCGGCCGATCCTCGAACGCGATCCGAAGGCGGGCATCGCCTGCGCCATGAAGAACGCGGGCCTCGGCGTCGGCATTCCGGACACCGGACGCTGCCGCATCGAGGTCAGAGGCGGCGAGGTGTATCTGCATTCGTCCGCGGCGTGCATCGGGCAGGGCATGGGCACGGTGCAGACGCAGATGGCGGCGGAGATCCTGAACCTTTCGCACGAACGCGTGCACTACTGCACGCCGGACACCGCGCTTGCGCCGGATGCCGGCAACACCACCGCGTCCCGGCAGACGCTGTTCACCGGCGAGGCGGTCGTGCGCGCCGCGAAGCAGGTCAGGGAAGCGCTGGAAAAGGAGGGCTCCTGGGGGGCGCTCGAGGGCAGATCGTTTTTCGGCGAGTATACGGGCGTCACGGATAAGCTCGGCAGCGACAAGCCGAACCCGGTCTCGCACATTGCCTACGGCTACGCGACGCACGTTGTCGAGCTGAACGACGACGGCACGGTGAAGCGCGTGACGGCGATCCACGATCTCGGCGTGGCGGTCAACCCGCGCGCCGCCGAAGGACAGATCGAGGGCGGCGTCGTGATGGGACTCGGATACGCGCTCACGGAGGACTTTCCCTTAAAGGACGGCCGGCCGACCGCAAAGTACGGCACGCTGGGGCTGTTCCGCGCGGATAAAACGCCGCCGGTCGACGCGATCCTTGTGGAGAAAGCGACCAAAGACGGACTTGCCTGCGGCGCAAAGGGCATCGGCGAGATCTGCACGATCCCGACCGCGCCCGCGGTGCAGAACGCGTACTTTAACCGCGACGGCGTGTTCCGCACGGTGCTGCCGCTTCCCGACACCCCGTACAGCAGAAAGAAATAAAGCGCTTTCGCCCCGCAAAACCGCGGGGCGATTTCTTTTTGAAGGAATTGCGAAATCCGGAAGATCATGCTATAATACGGATTATGAAACGAATCAGATCAGCAATCATTTTTATCTTGACCGCACTGCTTTTCGCGGCGGTTCTGCCGGCATACGCCGAAACCGCGGAGGCGGAAGACCTGACGAAGCGGCTGATCTTCGATTTCGGCAGATACGGCGACGCCAAAAAGAACGTTCTCGAACGGTCGGTCATGCGGCAGACCTTCAAGGCGGGCGCGTCGATCTCGATAACGTGGAAGGAAGAGCTTCCGGACGCGCGGCTCTGCCTGCAGTGGTTTGAACTGCCGGAGGGCGTCAGCGTGCAGCAGTACGACGCGGACGGAAAGATGCTTTCAAACGAGCCGCTCCGCCAGCTTCCCGAAACGATCACGCCGATCCTTGCCGACGCGCGAAAGGCGGTCGTGCAGGCGGGCGACGTTCCGATGACCTTGTGGTTCTGCGCCGTGTACGGCGCGGGCGAGCTGCCCGATCCGTTCCACGACTGGGAGGAAACGCCCGACCGCCTCGATTATCTGCTGATCTCCACGCATCCGGACGACGACGTGCTGTTTCTGGGCAGCGTGGTCCCGACCTACGGCGCGGAGCAGGGGTACGTCGGCTCGATCGTTTACGTCACCACGCCGAACCGCGAGCGCGTCACCGAAGCGGAAAACGGCGCGTGGGCGATGGGACTCCGGTACCGTCCCGTGTTTCTCGGCATGACGGACGTCAGCGACGCGCAGCAGAAGAAAAAAGGCAAGCTGTTCCAATACAAGGACCTTCTGCTGAACCTCGTCCGCACCTATCGCCGTCTGCATCCGCTCGTCGTGTTTGCCCAGGACGTCAAGGGCGAATACGGACATTGGCAGCACAAGGAGGTCTCGAAGGCGGCGCGCGAGGCGTTTAAGCTCGCGGCGGACCCGACCTACGATCCCGCTTCCGTCGAGCAGTACGGCGTCTGGCAGGTGCAGAAGCTGTTTATCCACCTGTATAAGGAAAACACGATCCAGATCGACGCGCACGCGCCGCTGACCTTCTTCGACGGCAAGGATGCGTTCGAGGTTGCGCGCGCGGCGTACAAGAAGCACGCGTCGCAGCAGAAATACCGGTTCAAGGTCGAGCGGGACAACGGCAGATTCCCGTTCAACCGCTTCGGCATGTCGGACGGCGTCGTGGAGGTCGGCGAGGACGTGTTCGACAACGTCGACGAAACGCTGTTCTCGTTCTATGTGCCGCCCACGCCGGAACCGACGCCGGAGCCGACGCCCGCGCCCACGCCGGAGCCGACGCCCGAACCCACCGAAGCGCCGACGCTCGAACCGACGGAGGTCCCCGTCGTGACCGAGGAAACGCCGGTTCCCGCGCCGGAGCCGACGCCCGAACCTGCCGCGCCAGAAAAGACCGCGCCGGATCTCACGCTGCCGTTCGTGCTCGGCGGCGGGCTTGCCGTGCTGATCGCCGTGCTCGTCTTGATCCTCGTGCTCCGCAGACGGAAGCGCTGAATAACAGAAGAACCGCCTTCACGGCGGTTCTTTTTAACTGCACACCTTTTTCTCGAGGAACGCGACGGCGTAGTACATCAGCGCGGCGAGCACGCACAGCACCGTGACGGACGCCATGACGAGGTCGAGCTTGAAGACCTGACCGCCGTACACGATGAGATAGCCGAGCCCGGCTTTCGACACGAGGTATTCGCCGACGATCACGCCCACCCAGCTCATGCCGACCGAGATCTTCAGGGCGGAGATCAGGTCCGGCACGCCCGCGGGCAGTACGACTTTCAGAAAGATCTGCAGCTTCGTTGCGCCGAGTGTGCGCATCAGAAGCTGTTTTTCGTCGGTCGCGGCAAGAAAGCCGTTCAGCACCGTCACGGTCGTCACGACGAGCGAAACGAGCACGCCCATCACCACGATCGACGCCGTGCCCGCGCCGATCCACACGATGAGGACCGGACCGAGCGCGATCTTCGGCAGCGCGTTCAGCACGACGAGGTACGGATCGAGGACGCGGTTCAGCTTCGGCAGCCACCACAACAGCACGGCGAACAGCGCGCCGAGCAGCGTCCCCAGAAGGAAGCCGAGCACGGTCTCCAGAAGCGTCGTGCCGACGTGCAGCCAGAGCGAGCCGTCGGCATAGAGCCGCGCGATCGTCTGAAAGACGCGCGAGGGCGAGGAGAGGATGAACGGGTCGAACCAGCGAAGGTCCGCGCCGAGCTCCCACAGCAGCAGAAAGCCGAACAGCACGGCGATGCGGGAGATCAAAACGATGCGCGCGTCGCGGCGGATCCGGCGAAGGTACGCCGCATGCGCTTCGGATACGGAGGTTTTTTTCATGGCTGCAGCTCCTTCCAGATGCGGTCGAAATAATCGTGAAACGCCGGCTGCCGGCGCCGTTCGAGCGGCGAAAGACCGGCGGGGAAGCCGATCCCGATCAGTGCTTTCAGACGCGCGGGACGCGCGGAAAAGACCGCGACGCGGTCCGCCATCGACACCGCCTCGGAGATGTCGTGCGTGACGAGGATCGCGCTTTTGTGCTCCTTGCGGATGATGCGGTAGACCTCGTCGGAAAGGTTCAGCCGCGTCTGATAGTCGAGCGCGGAAAACGGTTCGTCAAGGAGCAGCAGGTCCGGTTCGAGCGCGAGCGTGCGGATCAGAGCGACCTTCTGCCGCATGCCGCCGGAAAGCTGCTGCGGTCTGAACGATCTGAACTCGCCGAGCCCGTAGGTGTCGAGAAGCGCCATGGCGCGGGCGCGGCTTTCTTCGGTCAGACGGTGCTGGACCTCAAGCCCCAGAAGCACGTTTTTTTCCACGGTGCGGTGGTCCAGAAGATGGTCGCGCTGGAGCATATAGCCGAGGCGCAGATGTTCCCTTGCAAGGCGAACGCTGCCCGCGGTCGGCTCCAAAAGTCCCATGATCAGTGACAGCACGGTCGTTTTGCCGCAGCCGGAGGGACCGACGATCGCCAGAAATTCGCCTTCGTATACGGTCAGATCCAGATTTTGTATGGCAGTCGTTTCGCCCGCGACCGTATGATAGGCGAGCGAAACGTCGGAAAGATGCATGAGTTCGGATTGCATATGCGATCTCCTTTCGTATAATTCATGCTATTCCGATCTTTTGCGGCGCGTTCCGTCACAGTCCGCGCCTTTTTCGCGTATGATACAGAAAAGGAGGGGGAAGCGAATGCGAAAGAACTGTGAACGGAGAGGCAAAGCGCGCGGGCTGATGCTCGCCGCGTTCGCCGCGGGCATCCTTGCGCTGGTATTCTACTGTGTGCCGTGGTGGGTGTTTCTGATCGTCGGCGTCGTTTCGCTGCTCGGCGCGGGCTGGATGCTGCTGCGCGAATAGGAACAAATTAACCGTTTGTTCACCTTCCGCACGGGAATTCTGTGGTATACTGTATTCTG
>JAFRUN010000009.1 GCA_017438865.1 Clostridia bacterium | reverse complement strand
CAACGGAACGGTAGCGGCGAAGGAGGAACGGTAATGGGCAAATATTTCGGAACGGACGGCTTCCGCGGCGAAGCCAACAAGAACCTGACCTTTGAGCACGCGATCAGGATCGGCCGCTTCCTCGGCTGGTACTACGGCGCGCGGCTCGGCAAAAAGGCGAAGGTCGTCATCGGCAAGGACACGCGCAGAAGCTCCTATATGTTCGAGTACGCGCTCTGCACGGGGCTGATGGCGTCCGGCGCGGACGCGTACATCATGCACGTTACCACGACGCCGTCGGTCGCGTATATCACGCGCGTGGACGATTTCGACTGCGGCATCATGATCTCCGCGTCGCACAATCCGTACTATGACAACGGCATCAAGCTCTTAAACAGCTTCGGCGAGAAGATGGACGAGGAGACGATCCTAAAGGTCGAGGACTACATCGACGGCAAGATCAACGTCCCGCTCGCGGACCGGCACGAGATCGGCAGAACGGTCGACTACGTCGCGGGCAGAAACCGCTACATCGGCTTTTTGATCTCGATGAGCAAGTTCAGCTTCAAGGGCATCAAGGTGGGACTGGACGTCGCGAACGGCGCGGCGTGGCAGATCGCGAAGGGCGTGTTCGACGCGCTCGGCGCGAAGGTCTATGTGATGAACGATCAGCCGGACGGCTACAACATCAACACCGACTGCGGTTCGACGCACATCGAGCATCTGCAGAAGTTCGTGGTCGAAAACCGGCTCGACGTCGGCTTCGCCTACGACGGCGACGCGGACCGCTGCCTCTGCGTGGACGAGAAGGGCAACCTCGTCACCGGCGATCATACGCTCTACATCTACGGTCTGTATATGAAGGAGCGCGGGAAGCTCCTGAACAACAAGGTCGTCACGACGGTCATGTCGAACTTCGGGCTCTACAAGGCGCTCGACAAGGTCGGCATCGAGTACGAAAAGACCAAGGTCGGCGACAAGTACGTCTATGAGAACATGGTCCAGACCGGCAACCGCATCGGCGGAGAGCAGAGCGGACACACGATCTTCCTGAAATACGAGACCACCGGCGACGGCATTCTGACCTCGCTGAAGCTCATGGAGGTCATGATTGCGAAGAACAAGCCGATGAGCGAGCTTGCGGCGCCCGTCGTGTTCTATCCGCAGGTGCTGAAGAACGTGCGCGTCAAGTCCAAGCCCGACGCACAGAACGATCCCGACGTGCAGGCGGCGGTGAAGAAGGTCGCCGACGCGCTCGGCGACACCGGACGCATCCTCGTGCGCGAATCCGGCACGGAGCCGGTCATTCGCGTCATGGTCGAGGCGGGCACGAACGAGATCTGCGAAAAATATGTGGATTCCGTCATTGCGGTCATCAGGGAAAAGGGACATATCGCGTAAAATCATCGCAAAGAACAGGGAACCGCCAAAACGCGGTTCCTTTTTTATTTTGCCGCAAAACGACACAAAATTGCAACAGAATCGGGCATAACTGTTCACAAAGATAACGCAGTTTGTTCAAATCAGCATGCTATCCTAAATACGATGGAAAAGCATATAGTCACCGTTTTTTGGAAAAAAAACGGCGAAACGGCGCAAGATATTGCGGAAAAACGGTCGATCCGACGCAAGATACGGCGCCGGAACCGACAGGTTCCGTCCGAATGCGAAAAAATGCGGTAAAATTTTCGCGCCAAAAGATGAACGGCTTTCCGCACAAAAAAGAACGGCTCACATGCCCGGAAAATCCGAAACGGCGCCTTTGCGCTTCCGGTCATGCTTCGGTTTCGCAGGAAGATCCCGCGGACATACATTGAGGAGGAATCATGACGCAGCAACATAAGAAAAAAAGAAGGAGAAGAGTGCAGCCGCGCTTTTATGTGATCGTTTCGATCTTCGCGCTGCTGGTTCTCGTGCTGATCGCTTTGATCGCATGGACCGTGGTCGGCTGCATTCAGGACAACCGTGAAGAGAAGGAACGGCACAACCAGTTCCTGATCGAGGAGGCGCGGCTGCAGTCGGAATACGCGGAGCTGGTCAATCAGAACCCGGAGGGCTACGCCGACGTGGTCCGTCCGACGATCTCCTATGAGGAATTCAAGGCGGGTGCGACGCTTCCGCCGGTTCCAACGCCGATCCCGACGCCGACGCCCACGCCGCGGCCCACGCCGTACATGGTCGCGGAATCCAACCCCGAGCATTACGGCTTCGTTCCGCACCTGATGGTGAACGGAGAAGAGGTCACGGCAAACAGCTACCGGCGCGAGGAGGAGATCGTGTTCCCTGCCGCGGACGAATACAACGACGCGTCGGTCAGGGGCATTCTGACCTTCCGCGGCAACAACTGGAGAAACGCTTCGAGCTTCGGCGCGGTCAGCATGACCGAGCACAAGATGACGAAGGTCTGGGAGAAGTCGATCGGCGCGCTGCAGAAGGGCAGCGGAACGCAGAGCTGGACCGGCTGCGGCTGGACCGGTCAGCCGCTGATCGTGCAATGGCCCGCGGAAACGCGTAAAATCATGAACATGTACGACTGGGCGAAGGAGAAGGATAACCTCATCGAAGTTATCTATCCCACCGAGGACGGCAACATCTACTTCCTCGATCTCGAAACGGGCAAGCAGACGCGCGACACGATCGACAACCTCAAGGTCCCGTTCAAGGGCACCGGCAGCATCGATCCGCGCGGCTATCCGCTTTTGTACTGCGGCTCCGGCGACCAGTACGACAACGACGAGCAGAAATCGCGTGCGTTCATCATTTCGCTGATCAACGGCAACGTGCTGTATGAGTTCGGCAAGCAGGGCACCGATCCCTTTGCGCGGCGCAAGTGGTACGCCTACGATTCCGCGCCGCTTGTCGACGCCAAGACCGATACACTGATCTATCCGGGCGAAAACGGCATCATCTACACGATGAAGCTCAATACGGTCTTTGATGCGGAGCTCGGTTCGGTCTCGGTGAATCCTTCGGATATCGTCAAGTTCCGCTATGACTGCAACAACATCTACGACGACATCGACAAGGCGGATTCCACGCACAAGTGGCAGGGCTACGAAGGCAGCGCCGTCGCATGGAACGGACATCTGTATCTTTCCAGCAACGACGGCATGTTCCAGTGCATTGATCTCAACACGATGCGCGTCGTCTGGGTCGCAAACACCGAGGACGACACGAACGGCAGTCCCGTGCTCGACGTAATTTCCGACGACGAGGCATACCTCTACGTCGGCACCTCGCTGCACTTCAACAAGGATAAGAATAATACCGGTGTTGCGCCGTTCTTCCGCATCGATGCCATGACCGGCGAGATTGACCAGAGTACAGGACGATACGGACTTACGGTATTCACGGTGTCCGGTGTGTCGGGCGGCATCCAGTCGACCGCCGTCGTCGGAAAGGCGGGCAGCAACATCTCCGATCTGGTGATCGTGCCGATCGCACGCTACGGCGGCAAGGACACCGGGATCCTGGTCGCGCTCGACAAGGAAACGTTCAAGGTCGAATGGAAGATGGACATGGACGGATACGCGTGGTCGAGCCCTGCGGTCGTGTACGACGGCGAAAACCGGGGGTACATCATCCAGGCGGATTCCAAAGGCAGGATCTTTCTGATCGACGGCGCATCCGGCAGCGTGCTGGACACGATCGCGCCGACGAAAACCAATTTCGAGGCGTCGCCCGCCGTGTTCGGCAACATGATCGTGGTCGGCTGCCGCGGACAGATGATCTTCGGCATCCGTTTGTCGTAATTTCACCGGGATTTCGGTTCGGAACGTTCATCCCTCTTTCGCAGACGCGGAAGAGGGATTTCCTTTAATTAACGGAAATGTCGAAAATAGTTTGCAATTTCGCGTTGCGCGCCGAAAGGGAATACGGTATAATCAAACCATGGCAAGAAAGCAGGAACGGACGATCAGTCCCAAATTCATCATGTTCTGCGCGTCGGTGTTCATTCTCGTGATCGCCGTCGTGATTCTGATATTCGCCGTCGGGCTCAAGGATGCGACGCCCGGAAAGAGCTCCGGCTGCGGACGCTCGCAGGACGCGCTGTCGTTTGCGACGGAGATCGATCCGGATCCGACCGATCCGAACGGGCTGCCGCAGTCGCGTCCCACGGAATCGCCCGTCGAGGCGTCCGTCATTCCCGACCCGCCCGCGCTGGCGGAGACCGTTCCCTACGAGGTCAGTCCCGCCGATGCGGCGAAGCCCGCGAACTACGGCTTCACCTACGAGATCCGCAAGAACAACCGCGACGACAGCTATTCCTCGAACCCCAACGAGAACACGTTCTCCTTCGGCAGGGGACAGAGCTACACGAACGTCAAGGGCATCACGACCTTTGCCGGAAACAACTACCGCAGCGGGTTTGCGTACGGCACGGCGCGCGTCACGATGCAGACGCTCGAACAGGTCTGGTCGTTCGCCGTCGGCTCCGCAAACGGCTTTGCGGGCGCTTCCTGGACCGGTCAGCCGCTGATCGTCACATGGGAGGGACAGACGCTGAAAACGCTCGGCGTGCGCGATGAGTTTAAGGCCAGGGACAAACTGACCGAGGTCATTCTCTGCGCGTCGGACGGCAATATCTATTTCTACGAGCTGGAGACCGGCAACCGCACGCGCGAGACGATCGCGCTGAACGCGCCCATGTTCGGCACGCCGACGCTCGATCCGCGCGGCATTCCGATGCTCTATATCGGGCAGGGCACGCTGTCCGAGCCGAACAGCAACCGGTCCGCGGCGTTCGCGGTCAATCTCTGCAGCAACACGTTCCAGACCGTCGTCTCCGGCAAGGACTACACCGCCCGCCGCAGCGACTGGTCGGCGTTCGATTCGAGTCCGCTGATCATCGACGACACGCTGATCTGGCCGAGTGAGAACGGTGTGCTGTATCTCATTGAACTGCACACGAGCTACGACGCCGAAACCGGCGCGCTCTCGATCAATCCGGGCGACAAGGTCAAGTACCGCTACACGGGCACGGGCTACGCAAGTTCCACGCAGACGGGCAAGCGCGCCTACGGCTTTGAATCCTCGGTCGCTGCGTTCCGGCACTATCTGTATCTCACCGACAACGGCGGGTTCCTCCAGTGCGTCGACCTCAACACGCTGAAGCTGCGCTTCGTGACCGATGTCGGCGGCGATTCCGACGCGACGCCGGTGCTGGAGGAGAACGGCACGGACGGCACGGTCTACGTCTACACGGTCTCGCAGACGGATCAGCAGGACGCGTCTCTCCAGAACGGCTACGGGTACTGCTATGTGCGCAAGATCAACGCGCTGACCGGCGCGATCGTGTGGGAAAACAAACAGTTCGTGCAGATCCTCGATCCGATCACCGGCAAGAGCATGAAGGGCGGCGGCAAAGCCACGCCGCACATCGGACACGGCACGATCGGCGATCTTCTGATCTGCTCGTTCTACGGGCTGACCGTGCAGACGACCGACGCGGACGGCAATACCGTCTATACCTTCGGCGGCAAGATCATGGCGCTCGACCGCAGCACCGGCGCGGTGCGCTGGGAGATCGTGCAGACCGGAGGCGCGGACTACGTTTCCTCGCCGCTCGTGATCTACAACGCCCGCGGCGACGCGTATCTGATCGCCTGCGACCGCGAAGGCGGCATGCGTCTCTACGATGCGGCGCGTCCCGGCGAAAACGCGCTCTATGCGCTGGATCTCGGCGAACGCGTCGACGCGACGCCGGTCGCCTATGACAATTATATCGTGGTCGCCACGACCGGCTCCACCGAACAGACGCGCATCTTCTGCATGAAGCTCAGTTAAACCGAAGCAAACACCGCCCTGCCGCGCGCAGGGCTTTTTTCGTCCTTGCAACGGCATACACAGTTTGCTATAATACAGACAGAACAAACTGGGGGCATATGGAATGACGATCCTTTTGGTCAACGACGACGGCATCGACGCGGCCGGCATCCGGACGCTCGTCACGGCGCTTTCCGGGGAGCACACGCTCTTTGCGATCGCGCCGGACCGGCAGAGAAGCGCGGCGAGCATGTCCATGACGCTCGAACTGCCGCTTCGCGCAACGCCGCGGGAGATCGACGGCGCCGCCTGCGCGTTCGCGGTCGACGGCACGCCGGTGGACTGCGTGCGGCTCGGGCTCGGAAACCTTGCGCCCGAAACGCCGGACCTTGTGATCTCGGGGATCAATCACGGACCGAACCTCGGCAGCGACACGCTCTATTCCGGAACCTGCGGCGCGGCGCAGCAGGCGGCGATTCTCGGCGTACAGGCGATCGCAATGTCTCTGGATCATCGCAATCCGACGCATTTCGAGACGGCTGCTGCGGTCACGGCGCGCATGATCGCGATCGCAGAAAAACATCCGCTGCCGTTCGGCATGTTCTGGAACGTCAATGTGCCCGACCTGCCGCCCGACGAAATCAAGGGGTATCGGATCACGGGACTTGCGATGGTGCATTACAACGATGTCTATGTGCGGCGCGAAGATCCGCTCGGCCGTCCCTATTACTGGGTGCCGCGCGGCAAGCTGCCGTGCGATCCCGACGAGGACACCGATTATGCGTGGCTGCGCAAGGGGTATATCACGGTCACGCCGATGGGTTATCACAGCGAGAAACTCGACGCGGTCGACCTGTCGGACGAATTCGGAGGCGAAGCATGAGAGTTGCGGTCATCGGCGGCGGCGCGGCGGGACAGCTCGCCGCGATCAGGGCGGCGGAAAACGGACACCGCGTCACGATCTTCGAGCAGAACGAAAAGCTCGGCAAAAAGCTGTTCATTACCGGCAAGGGACGGTGCAACGTCACGAACGCCGCGGATCGCGAGGGCTTTTTCCGGCATGTGGTGCGCAACCCGCGGTTTTTATACAGCGCGTACGCGAACTTTGACAGCGCGGCGATCATGTCGCTGATCGAGAACGCGGGCGTGCCCCTGAAGATCGAACGCGGGCAGCGCGTGTTTCCGGCGTCCGATCATTCGAGCGACATTCTGAAAGCGCTGGAGCGCACGGTGCGCGCCCGCGGCGTCGAGGTGCGGCTGAACACACGCGTTTCCGCGATCCTCGCAAGCGGCGGCGCGGTCTCCGGCGTGCGCGTCGGCGAAACGGCAGAGCCGTTCGACGCGGTCGTTCTTGCGACCGGCGGGCTGAGCTATCCCTCCACGGGCAGCACGGGCGACGGGTTCCGGTTTGCAAAGGCGCTCGGGCATACGGTCGTTCCGCCGAAGGGCTCGCTGGTTCCTCTGGAGACGGAGGAAACGTGGTGCGCGAACCTTTCGGGACTGACGCTGAAGAACGTTACGCTGACCGCGTACAAAAACGGCAAAGAGGTCTATTCCGAACTCGGCGAAATGCTGTTCACACACTTCGGCGTCAGCGGACCGCTGGTGCTTTCCGCGTCGGCGCTGGTCGCCGAAGAGCCGGAGGGCACAGTGCTTTCGATCGACCTGAAGCCGGGGCTCTCGGAAGAACAGCTTGACGCGCGGCTTCTGCGCGATCTCGCGGCGAACGCGAAAAAGACGTTTTCCGGCGCGCTGTACGGGCTTTTGCCGCAGAAACTGCTGGGCGTCGTGCTCGAAGCGGCGCACATCGACGGGACCGCGCAGGCGGGCAACTGTACGAAGGCGCAGCGGCGCGCGCTCGTCGAAACGCTGAAGGGGCTGAAGCTCCATGTGACGCAGGCGCGCCCGATCGCGGAGGCGATCGTCACGCGCGGCGGCGTTTCGGTGCGGGAGGTCAATCCTTCCACCATGGAATCCAAAAAGATCGCGAACCTGTTTTTTGCGGGCGAGCTTCTCGATACGGACGCCTTTACGGGCGGGTTCAACCTGCAGATCGCCTGGTCGACGGGCGCGCTTGCGGGCGACAGTATTCCAACGGAGGTATGAGTTTATGAAACAGAGCATCGGCATCGACGGACCTGCGGGCGCGGGCAAGAGCACGATCGCAAAGCGGATCGCGGCGATCCTCGGCATCCCGTATCTCGACACGGGCGCCATGTACCGCGGCGTTGCGGTGGCGGCGAAGCGGCACGGCGTCGGCTTCACCGACGAGGAGACGATCGCGAAGCTGGTCGGCGAGATCGACCTGCGCGTGCGCTATACGGAGTCCGGCGAACAGCACATTCTCGTCGACGGCGCGGACGTCACGGGGGAGCTTCGGACCGAGGAGATCAGCCAGGGCGCGTCGCTGGTCAGCCGCGTACCCGCCGTGCGCGACCGCATGACGGAATTGCAGCGCGAGGTGGCGCACGAACAGCGCGTGATCATGGACGGACGCGACATCTGCACGAACGTGCTGCCGGACACGCCGTACAAGTTTTTCGTCACGGCGTCCGCGGAGGAGCGTGCGAACCGGCGGTACAAACAGCTTCTGGAGAGCGGACAGTCCGCCGAGTACGACACGATCCTGCACGACATCATCCGCCGCGACAAACAGGACAGCGAGCGCGCCTATAAGCCGCTGTACTGCGGCGCCGACACGAAGCTGATCGACACGACGGACATGACGATCGAGGAAGCGGTCAACGCGATTCTTTCGGAGGTATAACATGCTGTACGTCTTTGCGTGCATCATCTTGAAGCCGATCCTCTGGCTGTACGGACGGCCGAAGATCCATAACCGCGCCGCGCTGAAGAGCCGGGGCAAGGTGATCTACGTCTCGAACCACGTCAAGATGAGCGATCCGATCTGGATCGCGGCGATCGTATGGCGCTGCATTCATTTCATGGCGAAGTCCACGCTGTTCTCGTCGAAATTCATGACGACGGTGTTCCGGCTTCTGCTGACGTTCCCGGTCAATCAGCGCACGGCGGACACGAAATCGATCAAACATGCCTGCGAGCTGCTTGAAAAGGGCAAGGCGTTCGGCATCTTCCCGGAGGGGCACCGCTCGGCGACCGGCAGCGACATGGACGCGTTCGACAAGGGCTGCGCGTTTATCGCGCTTCGCGCCGACGCGCCGGTCATTCCGCTGTATATCGTGCATCACGGCAGAAGGTTCGGGCAGCGGCTCAAGGTCGCCGTCGGCGATCCGATCCTTCCGTCCGAAGTCAAAGCACGCTGCCCGGGCAAGAAGCCGGTCGACGCCGTGAACGCGGCGATCACCGATGCGATGATCATGCTGAAAGGCATCGCGGAGGCGCTTTGATGAAGGTCCTGCTTGCAAAACACAGCGGGTTCTGCTTCGGCGTTTCGCGGGCGATCGAGCTCGTCAGCAGGGCGGCGGAAACGGACGCGCGCGTCTTCACCTACGGAAAAATCATTCATAACGAGAGCGTCGTGAACGAGCTTGCGTCGCGCGGGATCCTTGCCGTCGAATCGCTCGACGGACTATCGGCGGGCGACACGCTCGTCATCCGCGCGCACGGCGCGCCGCCGGAGGTGTTCGCGGCGTGCGAGCAAAAGGGCGTCCGCGTGATCGACGCGACCTGCCCGTTCGTCAGGCGGATCCACCGCATCGTCGAGCGCGCGGCGGAGGCGGGCGAGCGCGTGGCGATCCTCGGAAAGCCCGCGCATCCCGAGGTGATCGGCATCAGAAGCCGTGCGGGAAGCGGCGCGGCGGTGCTGACCTGCGCTGAGGACGCGGAACGGCTCGAACCGTGCGAAGCGCTGACGTTCGTTTCGCAGACGACGGCGAAGGCGGCGGATTACGACGCGGTGCTTTCCGTGCTGAAAAGGAAGATCCCGGCGCTGCACGCGACCTGCACAGTCTGCGATACGACGCGCCAGAGGCAGGCGGAGGCGGGGATCCTTGCAGGGCGATGCACACGGATTTTCATCCTCGGCTCGGAATTCAGCGCAAACACGTGCGCGCTGCGCGATTTGTGCCAAAAAACTTGTAAAAACGCAGAAATCATCGATGATATCGGAAAAATTTCTCTTGCAAAAATAAAAGTCGATGATATAATAGGGATAATCGCAGGCGCATCGACGCCAACAGCGATGATTAGGGAGGTTAAACAAGTAATGAGCGAACTCGAAAAGACGACAGTAGAAACCATCGAAGCGGAAGCTCCCGCTGAGGTTGTCGCCGAAACCACTGAAGAAGTCGTTGCGGAAGCAGAACAGGCAGTTGCGGAAACGGCAGCGGAAGTCAAGGAAGCGGTCGAAGAAGTAAAAGAGACCGTCGAAGAAGCGCCGGCAGCGGTCGAAGAAGCAGTTGAAGAAGCAGCGGCACCCGTTGCTGTCGAGGCGGAGGCGGAAGCCGAGCCGGAGACTTTTGAACAGGCCTTTGAAAAGACCGTAAAACGCATTCGTCCGGGCCAGATGATCACGGGCACCGTGCTTCAGGTCGTCGACGGCGAAGTATTTGTGAACATCGGTTACAAGGCCGACGGCGTGATTCCGAAGGGAGAATTCTCCGCGGATCCCGAGGTCCGTGCGGAAGACGTTGTCAAAGAGGGTGACAGCATCGACGTGGAAGTCCTTATGGTCAACGACGGCGAAGGCAATGTGCGCCTTTCCCGGAAGAATGTCGAAGACAGAAAGCTGCAGGAGCAGATGTTTGCAGAAGACGTCGAAGGCAAGACCTTTGAGGCAGTGGTCAAGGAAGTCGTCAAGGGCGGTCTGATCGCCGACATCAACGGCGTCCGCGCCTTCATTCCGGCTTCGCACGTTTCCACCAGATTCGTTGAGAACCTCAACGATTATGCAGGCAAGCAGGTCAAGGTCAAGGTCCTCGAAGCGGACAAGGCGAAGAAGCGCATCGTCGCTTCCATCAAGCAGGTCCTGATCGAGGAAGCGGAAGCAGCGAAAGCCGCGAAGTGGGACGCGCTCGTCGTCGGCGAGAAGGTCCACGGCGTCGTTCGCCGCATCACCGATTTCGGCGCGTTTGTCGACATCGGCGGTCTTGACGGTCTTGTTCATGTGACCGACTGCGCATGGGGCAGAGTCAAGCATCCGAGCGATGCGCTGTCCATCGGTCAGGAGATCGAAGTGCTGATCCTTCGCGTCGACCGCGAGAAGAAGCAGATCGGTCTGGGCTACAAGCAGCTTCAGCCGAAGCCCTGGACCAAGGCGGCCGAGAAGTACCCGGTCGGTTCCATCGTCGAGGGCAAGGTCGTCCGTATCGTCCCGTTCGGCGCGTTCGTCGCGCTTGAGCCGACGATCGACGGTCTCATCCACATCTCGCAGGTCGGCATCCACCGCATCGAGAAGGTCGAGGACGAGATCAAGGTCGGCGACATCGTTCGCTGCAAGGTGCTCGACGTCAACGTCGAAGCAAAGCGCATCAGCTTGTCCCGCAAGGATGCTCTGATCGAGGAGAATCCCGAGATCGCGGAGCAGCTCGCGGCGGAGAAGGCGGAGCGCGAACGCGTCAACGCGGAGCGCAAGGCACAGCGCGAAGCGCAGCGCGAGCAGCAGAACAAGGAACGCGAGGAGCGCAATGCGCGCCGCGCGCAGGACAACGGCGAGCGCCGCGAATCCCGTCCGGATCGCCGCCGCCGCAGCTCCGAGGACGGCGAGTATGAGCTGCCCCCGGTCACGCAGACGACCACGTCTCTGGCAGGTCTGTTTGCAAACTATAAGCCGGACGAGGAGTAATCTCCGTCCTCCGGACATGCAATCAAAAAACCGACTGCTTTCGCGGTCGGTTTTTTTATTTGTTTCGCAGATATGAAATGATTATGAAAAATTTATGAAAAAAATGATAGATTTATCTTCCATTCCGAAAAAACATCTGTTATAATATGCTCGTACGTATGGCGTGCAAATTTATTATCCTGCACAGAAACAGGAAAAACAAATCAGGAGGAAAAACACACTATGAAGAAACTCATTGCATTGCTGATGGTTCTCGCAATGGTCTTCGCACTGGTCGCCTGCACGGCGAAGCCGGCGGACAAGCCCGCAGAGCAGCCCGGCACGGTCGATCCGGAGTCCATTCCGGACACGATGACGAGCGCAGACGGTACGTATGAGATCGCGTTCGTTACCGACGTCGGCCAGCTGAAGGACAAGTCCTTCAACCAGGGCACTTGGGAAGGCTGCAAGCTCTATGCAGCTGCGAACAACAAGTCCTACAAGTACTATCAGCCCGCAAACGCCGACAAGGCGACGGACGACGACCGTTATGACGCCATGAAGGCGGCTGCGGACGGCGGCGCGAAAGTCATTGTCTGCGCGGGCTTCATGCAGGGCAATGCGCTCGCGAGAGCAGCGGCGGACTTCCCGGAAGTCAACTTCATCTTCATCGATGGTTGGGCGTTTGACGGCCTCAACAACATCGCGGGTATCGCTTATCAGGAAGAGCAGGCGGGCTACCTCGCAGGTTATGCCGTAGTCATGGAAGGCTACACCAAGCTCGGCTTCTGCGGCGGCGGCGGCGGCACCAACCCGGCATGCTGCCGTTACGGCTATGGCTTCGTCCAGGGCGCGAACGCAGCTGCGGCAGAGAAGGGCATCACCGTCGATATTAAGTACTCTTGGCAGTACGGCGCATCCTTCTCCGCTTCTCCGGAACTGCAGACGATGGCTGCGGGCTGGTATGAGAGCGGCACGGAAATCATCTTCGCATGCGGCGGTTCCATGTTTGCCTCCATCGTTGCGGCGGCGGGCGAGAACGACGCGAAGGTCGTCGGTGTTGACGTCGACCAGTCTCCGGAATCCGGCACGGTCGTCACCTCCGCGATGAAGGGCCTGTCCGTTTCCGTTGAGTGGGCGATCGCAAAGCACTTCGACGGCAAGTGGGATGAGATCGGCGGCAAGGCGACGAGTCTGGGCGCGGCGAACGACGCAGTCGGTCTGCCGGTCGACACCTGGAGTCTCAAGAACTGGACCGTTGCGGATTATGAGAAGCTGTTTGCCTCGATGAAGGACGGCACGCTCGTGGTCGATCCGAACTTCCCGGAGGACAACGTCTTCAATCTTTCCAACGCGAAGGTCGAAGTTATCTGATCGGATCCGTACAAAAAGGACTTTCTTCGGAAGGTCCTTTTTTTGTTTTGGCATGATACAAAAAAGTCGCAGATTCTTCACAATTTTTTCATATATGCTTGCAATTTGCCCTTGCAGACAGTATAATATATGCGATACTTGCAGAAGTTTTTGCAGGTCAAAGTGAAGGAGGTGGAGTCATGGAGCAAGCTCCCGAATATGTCATCGAAATGCTGCATATTACCAAGATCTTTCCCGGTATCAAGGCAAACGATGATATTACGCTGCAGCTCAAAAAAGGCGAGATTCACGCGTTGCTGGGGGAAAACGGAGCGGGTAAATCCACATTGATGAGCGTCCTGTTCGGACTGTATCAGCCGGAAGAGGGCATCATCAAGAAGGACGGCAGAGAAGTCAAGATCAACAATCCGAACGACGCGACGGCACTGCATATCGGCATGGTGCACCAGCATTTCAAGCTGATCGACGTTTTTTCCGTTCTTGACAATATCATTCTCGGCGCGGAGGATACCCGGCTCGGTTTTCTGCAGAAAAAAGAAGCGCGCAAGAAGGTGAAGGAGCTTTCCGAACGCTACGGTCTGCATGTGGATCTTGACGCCAAGATCGAGGACATCACGGTCGGCATGCAGCAGCGTGTCGAGATCCTCAAGATGCTGTATCGCGACAACGAGATCCTGATTTTCGACGAGCCGACGGCGGTTCTGACGCCGCAGGAGATCGAAGAGCTGATGGCGATCATGCGCGGGCTGGTCAAGGAGGGGAAATCGATCCTGTTCATTTCCCACAAACTGAACGAGATCATGGAGGTCTCCGACCGCGTTTCCGTTCTCCGCAAGGGCAAGTACATCGGCACGGTCAACACGAAGGACACCACGAAGGAAGAGCTTTCCTCCATGATGGTCGGACGTCCGGTCCAGCTTGTCGTCGATAAGGACGAGGCGAAACCCGCCGAGCCGGTCCTCGAGGTCGAGCATCTCACCGTTCCTTCCAAGCTGCATAAGAACAACGCGGTGAAAGACGTAACGTTCACGGCACACGCGGGCGAGATCACCTGTATCGCCGGCATCGACGGCAACGGTCAGACCGAGCTTGTCTATGCGCTGTCCGGTCTGGAAAAGGCAAGCGGCGGCAAGATCACGCTCTGCGGAAAGGATATCACGAAGGCATCCATCCGTCAGCGCAGCTTTGCCGGCATGAGCCATATTCCGGAGGACCGCCATAAGCACGGTCTTGTTCTGGACTTCACGCTCGAGCAGAACATGGTCCTGCAGAGATACTATGAAAAGCAGTTCCAGAACGGCGGGTTCATCCGGTTCGGCGCGGTACGCGAATACGCGAACAAGCTGATCGAGCAGTTCGACGTCCGTTCCGGTCAGGGCCCGGTCACGGTCGCCCGTTCCATGTCCGGCGGCAACCAGCAGAAGGCGATCGTCGCGCGCGAAATCGACCGCGACCTGCCGCTGATCATCGCGGTGCAGCCGACGCGCGGTCTTGACGTCGGCGCGATCGAATTCATTCACAAGCGTCTTGTCGAAGAGCGTGACGCGGGTAAGGCGGTTCTTCTCGTTTCGCTGGAGCTTGAGGAGGTCATGAGCTTGAGCGACCGCATCCTGGTCATGTACGAGGGCGAGATCGTCGGCGAGCTCGATCCCAAGAAGACCACCGTACAGGAGCTCGGTCTTTACATGGCAGGCGCAAAGCGTGACAATTCGGAGGACAAGGAGGCACAGGCATGAGAGAGTTTCTGAAGAAAAACGGAACGCGCTCCGTTCTTGCGACCGTCATCTCGATCCTCATCGGTCTCGTTGCCGGCGCGATCCTTGTTCTGATCGTCGGTCTGACCAGCAAAGAGATCGGGCTGAAGGGCGCGTGGGAAGGCATCCGCCTGATCCTTGCGGGCACGTTCAGCACCGGACGCGACACAACCGGCGCCCTGTCTTTCGGCTTCAATCCGCAGATCATCGGCAATATGCTGTTCCGTGCGGTCCCGCTGATCCTCTGCGGCCTGTCGGTCGCGCTCGCGTATAAGACAGGTCTCTTTAACATCGGCGCCTCCGGTCAGTATCTTGCGGGCACCTGCGCGACGCTGTTCGTTGCGCTGTCGATCCCCGCGGGCTCGATGCCGCAGTTTTTGATCTGGATCCTCGCCTTCCTGGCAGGCGTTCTCGCCGGTGCGCTCTGGGGCGCGATCCCCGGTCTTCTGAAGGCGTTTCTGAACATCAACGAGGTCCTCGCCTGCATCATGACCAACTGGATCGCGGCGAATCTCGTCACATGGATGTTCGACATCAGCAACCTCAAGAACGCGGTCGAAGGCACCAAGACAGGCTACATCTACAAGACCACCTACGGCTTGATCAACGTAAACGGTGCATGGACGTATCAGGACGGTCTCGGCGTCGCGACGCCGAAGCTTGGACTGAACAAGCTCTTCCCGGGCTCACAGGTGAACGGCGGTATCCTGATCGCGGTCATCATTGCGATCGTCGTATACATCATCCTTACCAAAACGACCTTCGGTTATGAACTCAAGGCGTGCGGCGCAAACCGTCACGCGGCGCGTTACGCGGGCATCCGCGACAAGCAGAGCATCGTTTACTCGATGGCGATCGCAGGCGCGCTTGCCGGCGCGGCGGCGGCGCTCTACTACCTGTCCGGCAATACCGAGCTGTACTGGTCGGTCTATCAGAAGCTGCCTGCGGAGGGCTTCAACGGCATCGCGGTCGCGATGCTCGCATCCTGCAACCCGATCGCCTGCATCTTCACCGGTCTGTTCATGTCGGCGATCAACCTGCACGGTCTGCAGCTTGCAAACCTGACCGCCTACAACGAATACATCACCGACGTCATCATTGCGGTCATCGTTTACCTCTCCGCGTTCTCCCTCCTGATCAAGATGTGGATCAGCGGACGCAAAAAGACCGCAAAGCCGAAACCGGCGACAGACAGGAAACCCAATCCGGGGAAGGGGGGTGCTGAATAATGTCATTCTTAATCAGCAAAACTCTGATTTACGCCATTCCGCTGATGATCGTTGCGCTCGCCGGCGTCTTCTCCGAACGAAGCGGCATCATCAACCTCGCGCTGGAAGGCATCATGATCTTCGGCGCCTTCGTCGGTGCGCTGGCCATCAATCTGATGCAGCAGGCGAATACGTTCCATATCGTCGACGCGGCGCTCGACATGAATGCGAACTGGGGCAGCTTGCAGCTGTTCCTGGTGCTGATCATGCTGATGACGGCCGTTGCGGGCGCGCTGTTCTCGCTGCTGCTCGCGTTTGCGGCGATCAATCTGAAGGCGGACCAGACCATCGGCGGTACGGCGCTGAACATGCTGTCCCCGGCGCTCGTCTGTTTCTTCATCCGCTTGATCGCGCAGCAGAGCGAACTGAGAATGTTCAAGGGCGACGCTGCGAGCTGGTTCATGGTGAAAAAGTCCATGCTCGGCTTCGACAAAGCAAAGGATCTCGGCTTCCTCGGCGAGACATTCCTTAACAAGGTCTATCTGACGACATACATCTGCATTCTTCTGTTTGTAGTACTGTCGATCTTCCTCTATAAGACGCGTTTCGGTCTCCGACTTCGCGCATGCGGTGAAAACCCGCAGGCGGCTGCCTCGTTGGGCATCAACGTCTATAAGATGCGTTACAGCGGCGTCGTGATCTCCGGCGCGCTCGCAGGTCTGGGCGGCTTCGTCTACACGCTGACCACCTCCAACTGCGTCGCAAACGGCGACGTCGCGGGCTTCGGCTTCCTTGCTCTGGCGGTTATGATCTTCGGTAACTGGAAGCCGCTGAGCATCGCCGGTGCAGCGCTGCTGTTCGGTCTCTTTAAGTGCGTTGCGGCGTCCTATTCCACGCTGGACATCAACGGAGACGGCGTCTTCCTGCTGCTGAATCTCAGCAAGGATCCGGTCTGGGGCAAGATCCTCAATCCGCATATGTACCGCCTGATCCCGTATGTGATCTCGCTGCTGGTGCTCGCGTTTACTTCCAAGAAGTCGCGCGCGCCGAAGGCGGAAGGTATTCCGTACGACAAGGGCATGAGATAAAACAAACAAACCTGCAAAGGACCGTTTTCGGACGGTCCTTTTTGTATGCAAAAAAACGAGGCGGCAATACTGTTCATATGGGTATTCTGATCGCGTTGTTTGTTCTGCTGATTCTTTTGCTGCTTCTGTCCATGCCGCTGATCGTCGAGGCAAGGGCGGGCGTTTCGCTGCGCGGGGCGGTCGTACATGGGCGCGTGTATCTGTTCGGGCTGATCCCGATCCCGGTGCGGCTGAAGCTGCACTTCTTTTCCAAACCGTATTTCACGCTCGCGTTCGGCAAAAAGCGCGTGTCGCTGCTGCAAAAAGGCGGCAGACCGCAGCTTTCCGGCGTCCGGATCCTGCGTCTGGATACGAAAACGACGGTCGGGATCGAGGGTGAGCCGGCGCAGGCGGTGCTGATCGCGGGCGCGGTCGCCGTTCTGCTGTCCATGTTGATTCCGAGAATTGCGGAAAGCGGTTCGGCACGCGCAAATCTATCCAAATCGTCGATGTTCCGGATCACGGTTTTCGCGCGAGGGATCGTTCAGCCGGTTCCGCTTCTTTTCGGAATTCTGCGGCAGCGTATAACGCGGCGCAAAGCGGCAAACAATACCGGTAAAATCCATGAAAAGAGGACAACATATGCATCCTGTTGAAACCATTCTGCAGACGACGATGCGCGAGCTTAAAAACATCGTCGACGTAAACACGATCGTGGGCAATCCGATCTACGGCGAAGGCGGCGCGGTGGTGATCCCGGTGTCGAAGGTCTGTCTCGGTTTTTTTGCGGGCGGCGGCGATTTTCCGACACAGGCGGTCGCCAAAAAAGGACAGCCGGACTTTGACGCCGGGGGCTATCCGTTTCTCGGCGCGAGCGTCGTAGGCGTGTCGATCATGCCGAAGGCGTTTCTGCATATGCAGGGCGGACAGGTGACGCTGCTGCACGCCGACTGCGACAACACGCTGGACCGTCTCGTGCAGATGATCCCGACGGCGATGAGCGAGATCCGCGACGCGCTTGCGGACGTCCGCGCGCAGAAAACAGAGTCGCCCAAGGGGAACGAACCGTGAAACGGCGGCTTGCCGCTCTGCTGATCGCGCTGCTGTTTTTGCCGCACGTCGCGCTTGCGGAGCAGGCGAAGGACGTGCCCGCGCAGGCGGCGTATCTCATGGAAGCGAATTCCGGACGCGTGCTGTACGCGGAAAACGAAAACGAACGGCTGCCGATGGCAAGCACGACCAAGATCATGACGGCGCTCCTTGCGGTCGAATCGGGACGTCTTACGGAGACCGTGACCGTGCCGGACGAGGCCGCGGGCACAGAGGGCTCGTCGATGTATCTGAAAGCCGGCGAAACGATCCCGCTTGCCGATCTCGTGTACGGTCTGATGCTGACGAGCGGCAACGACGCGGCGATCGCGATCGCGTGTTTTCTGGACGGCGGCGTCGAAGCGTTTGCGGCGCGCATGAACGCGCGAGCGGAGCAGCTCGGACTGACCGGCACGCATTTCAGAAACCCGAACGGCCTGCACGATCCCGACCATTATTCGACGGCGAGGGACCTCGCGATCCTCGGCGCGGCGGCGCTCGGGAATCCGCTTTTTGCGGAGATCGCCGCAACGCAGTATCATAAGACCTCCGGCTCGAACCCGCGCACGCTGAAGAACAAGAACCGGCTTCTGTGGGAGTACGAGGGTGGTATCGGCGTAAAGACCGGCTACACGAAGGCGGCGGGGAAGTGCCTCGTCTTTGCGGCGGAGCGCGGCGGGATGAAGCTCGTCGGCGCGGTCCTGAACTGCCCCTCGATGTGGAATACCGCCAAAAGTATGCTGGACGCGGGATTTTCGGACTACCGCGTAAAGGAATTTCTGTCCCGCGGGACCGTTTTTTCGATCCCTGTCGAAAACGGCGTGAAAAAAGCATTGTCTGCCGCGCCGATTCGCGGTATACTGTATCCGACGGAAACCGACGGAGCGGAATCGTATTCCGTGGAAACGGCGTTCGGCGCGTGCCGCGCGCCGGTCCGCGCGGGCGAGCAGGTGGGAACGGCGTCGCTTGTCCGGAACGGCACGGTCGTATTCACGGTTCCGATCATCGCGGCGGAGACGGTCGATGCTGCCGGTTTCGCGTACTATCTCAAAAAGGCGGTTCTTGCGTTTGCCGGATGAACCGCGGGCGGGGCGTATGCGTTTACAAAAATACATAGCGGACTGCGGCGTGGCTTCGCGCCGCGCCTCGGAACAGATCATTGCGGACGGACGGGTTACGGTCAACGGCATTCCCGCCGTCCTCGGCATGTCCGTGGGAGAGGGCGACGACGTGCGGCTCGACGGAAAACGGCTGACGCCGCAGGCGGAGCGCGTTGTGCTGATGCTCTATAAACCGCGCGGAGTAGTCTCGACCTCCAGCGACGAGGCGGGGCGGAAGACCGTGCAGGCGTTCGTTTCGGAACTTCCGTACCGGCTGTATAACGTCGGGCGGCTCGACCTGAATTCGGAGGGACTTCTGCTGCTCACCAACGACGGCGAGCTTGCAAACCGCCTGATGCACCCGCGCTACAAGGTGGACAAGACCTACCGCGTGGTGTGCGACGGCACGCTGTCGGCATCGGAGATCGCGACGCTCACGAACGGCGTGCAGCTTGAGGACGGCATGACCGCGCCCGCGAAGATCGCGAACATCCGCCGCTCCACCACCGGCGGGACGGCGTTCTCGATCACGATCCACGAGGGCAGAAACCGTCAGATCCGCCGCATGCTGGAAGCGGTCGGACACCGGACGCTGCGGCTGAAGCGCGAACAGTACGGTTCCCTCCGGCTCGGCGATCTGAGACCGGGCGAGTGGCGGTATCTCACCAAAGAGGAAATCGCCGAATTGTATAAGGCACAGCCGTGATTCCGCGCCGCGGACGGCGTTGTTTCGGAAGCCGGGACCGATCCGGCTTCTTTTTCTGCGGTTTTGCCGGACCATATCTTGTGCTTCGTTCCTTTTTTCAACAAAATATATTGGGATAGCAGAAAAAACATGTTGTTTTGGCAACATTGCTTGACTTTACAAAACGAATCAGTTAAAATGTATTCGGAATTGTTTTTTGACAATTACAAAAAATCAGAAATTTTAACGGAGGAAAACATGAAGAGATTTTTTGCTATCGTTGTTTGTCTGCTGATGGTCGCGGCGCTGTTTGCCTGCACCGGCAAACCCGCTGAAAAGCCCGCGGAGCAGCCCGCAGAAGGTCTGAACATCAAGGTCGGCTTTATCTGCCTGCACGATGAGAACTCCACCTACGACCTGAACTTCATCAACGCGGCGAAGGGTGCCTGCGAAAAGCTCGGCATCAAGGATTACATCATCAAGACCAACATCCCCGAAGGTCAGGAATGCTACGAGACCGCTGCGGATATGGCTGCTTCCGGCTGCAAGATCATCTTCGCGGACAGCTTCGGTCATGAGGACTACATGATCCAGGCGGCGAAGGAATTCCCGGATGTCCAGTTCTGCCATGCAACCGGCACGAAGGCGCACACCGAGAAGCTCGCGAACTACCACAATGCGTTTGCGGCGATCTATGAAGGCCGTTACCTCGCGGGCATCGCGGCGGGCATGAAGCTCCAGGAGATGCTCGATTCCGGCAAGATCACCAAGGACCAGCTCAAGATCGGCTACGTCGGCGCGTTCACCTATGAAGAGGTCGTTTCCGGCTACACCTCCTTCTTCCTCGGCGTTCGTTCCATCGTTCCCGAAGTCACCATGGACGTTACCTTCACCGGTTCCTGGTATGATGAGACCGCTGAAAAAGAAGGCGCAATGAAGCTGATCAACGGCGGCTGCGTGCTCATCAGCCAGCATGCAGACTCCATGGGCGCACCGTCCGCTTGCGAGAGCATGGGCGTTCCGAACGTTTCCTACAACGGCAGCACCGTCAAGGTCGGCCCGAACACCTACATCGTTTCTTCCCGCATCAACTGGGAGCCGTACTATGAGTACGCGATCAAGGCGGCTGCGGCAGGCGAAGCGATCCCGGCAGACTGGACCGGCACGATCGAGACCGGCTCCGTCGAGCTCTTTGAGCTGAACGACGCGGT
>JAFRUN010000008.1 GCA_017438865.1 Clostridia bacterium | reverse complement strand
GGTTAAGCTGTGCGGTCCCACCTGTTCCCATCCCGAACACAGAAGTTAAGCGCACATACACCGACAATACTTGGCTGGAGACGGCCCGGGAAGATAGGCAGCTGCCGGGATCCATGAGACACTCGCAAGAGTGTCTCTTTTTTTCATGTCCGCAGGACAATTCATTATTTCGTATCGATGAATTGCGCCGAAGGCGCATGAATTGCAGCTTCGCTGCGTGGATTGTGCTTTCGCACATGAATTGCGCCTCCGACGCATGTACGTCGATTCTCCGATGGAGAATCTTTTTTTGATTCTTCGGCTTTCGCCTCAGAATGACGGAAAAAAGATCGACAAAATGTCGATCTTTATTCTAAAGGTTTTTCCTCATCGATCAGTCCTATCAGATAATCGGCAGACAGATTATAGAATCTGCACAAACGAATCAGATCGTCGATTTTCAGTTCCGCGCGTCCGTCCTCAATGTGGTTATAACCTTGCTGGGACTTCTGCAGAACTTCGCCGATCTGCTTTTGCGTCAGATCCCGATCCTCTCTTATCGCCCGAATTCTTGTCCGATAATTCATGCTATCCTCTCTTGCGAGCAATATAACACTCTCAATCATTGAGTATTGACAAAAACTCAATATTTGAGTATATTTCTTATATAGGGAGGTAGTGTTATGAAAAAGATAATTGTATTTATTATTGTGATTGCAATTATGATTTCCAATGTAGCTTGCAGTAGTAAAGATGAAAGCATTACAATGGCAGAAAGTTTGATCGATAGCATAGGTGAAGCAACTATTGAGAATGAAAATGTTGTTATTTTCGCAGAAAATTTTTATAATACACTTTCTGATTCTCAAAAGGCAAAGGTTAGTAATTACGAGGTACTATTAGAAGCTAGGAATAGTATAGATCAAGCCAAAGCAGAAGAGGAAAAGAGAATTGCAGAGGAAAAAGCTGCTGAAGAAGAAAGAATAGAAAAAGAAAGAGAAGCAGAAGAAGCAAGAATTAAACAGGAAGAAGAAGAGAGAAAGGCAGCAGAAGAAGCTGCAAAGAAAGCTGAGGAAGAAAGAAAGGCATATGAGGATAGCATTCCTCCGGCACCTCTATCTATATCGAATATAAGAGTAAAAGACTATTATTCTGCGAAAGAAATCTATGTGCAATTCACAAATACAGGAAAAGAGAATATTGAGGCTTTTGACTTTTATGTAATCTGCTATGATGCATATGGAAATGTAGTTAAGCACTATAGCTCCGAAATGCAAATCTGCACTTATGATGATGTATTAAAACCGGGGCAAACAACTCAAAGCAATTGGTGCTGGAAATTCTATAATATGAGCACTACAAAAACAGTAAAAGTTGCGGTATTCAAATATAAACTAGCAGGAAAAAATGCTGTAGAGATTCCAGAGCGAAAACTGATCTGGATCAATCAGTAACATTATTATCATCTATTTACAAAGAATTGATTCACGCGGCTGCAAGGCAGCCGCTTTTACTATCTTTTCCCTTGCGTTTTTCGGGATTATCGCGTATAATACATCTATTCTATGAAACAAGGCAGGTGGTACGACGGTGGACAGTAGTCCAAGTCCTCTTATACGATGGCTTTCGGAAGAAGCGGCAAAGGAAATCGAAGCCGGCGACTTTCGGAGCGTGATCGGTCTTATTGTATTTTTCCTCGTGCTTTTGCTCGGCGGCGCGTATTTCGCGGGGGCGGAAACCTCGCTGGCGTCCGTCAACCGCATCCGCATCATGAGCCGCGCGGATAACGGATCGAAATCGGCAAAGCGCGTTCTGTATATACTGGATCACTTTGACGCGGCTCTCACGACCATTCTGATCGGAAACAACATCATGCACATCGGCTGCGCGTCTTTGTCCGCGCTTGTTGCCGTGCGCCTGAACTGGGGCAGCGCGGGTGCGACGGCGACGTCGCTCGTGACGACGCTGATCGTATTCCTGCTTGCGGAAATGATCCCGAAAACCATCGCAAAGGCGTGCAACGAGAGCTTTGCGCTGTTCGTCGCGCCGTCGCTGCGGCTTCTGATGCGCGTTCTTTATCCGCTGAACGTTGTCTTCACCTCGCTTGCGAACGGCATCAAAAAGCTGCTCCGCGTTCACGACGAGGAGGAGCCGACCGTTTCCGAGGAGGAGTTGCACGACATCATCGAAACGCTCGACGAGGAGGACGACATCGACGAGGACACGGCGGACCTGATGCAGTCCGCTCTGGACTTTACCGAAACGCCGGTGGGCGAGGTCTATGTGCCGCTGGACGCCGTGGAGACCGTTTCGCTTGCCATGCATCCCAAAGAGGTCGTGAAGATCATCGAAAACACGAATCACAGCCGTCTGCCGGTCGTCAATCGCGAGGGCGTGATCGTCGGCGTGGTGCAGATCCGTAAATACCTGAAAGAGTATCTTCGGCGTAACGGGCACGTTTCGCTGTCGCGCGTGATGGACAAGCCGTATTATGTGACGGTCGGCACGCCGATCGACGAGCAGCTTGCCGGTATGAGCAAGGCGAAAACGCATATCGCGATCGTGCGGGACAACGACAAAAACGTGCTCGGAATCTTAACGGTCGAAGATATCCTGGAGGAACTCGTCGGCGAGATCTACGACGAGGACGACGTAGGGGGTGTGATCGATGAGTGACACCCTGCGATACATTCTGATCGTCGTCTGCATCGTGTTTTCCGCCATGTTTTCCGGCGCGGAGATCGCGTTTATGCAGCTGAACCCGACGAAGCTCAAACACGACGCCGAGGACAGGGGCAGCCGGCTTGCGAAGCTCGCGCTGAAGTTCCGCGAACGGTTCGATTCCGGACTCATTGCGATCCTGATCGGCAACAATCTTGTGAACATCGGTTCGTCGTCGATCGCGGCGGCGCTGGCGATCGCGCTGATGGGCGAGAGCGGGGCGTGGGTCGCGACGGCGATCATGACCGTGCTGATCATCACATTCGGCGAGATCCTGCCGAAAATCTTTGCGGCGGAACGTGCCGAGGGCTTTGCAAAGTTCGTCGTGCTGCCGGTTTCCGTGCTGTGGCTTTTGCTGTTTCCGCTGATCTGGCTTCTGGAACGGTTTTTGAAGCTGCTTTCCGGCATCTGGAAGGAGAAGGAAAGCGACGACGTCGTTACCGAGGACGATATGGAAACGATCCTCGACACCGTGGAGGACGAGGGCGTCGTCGACGAGGACACGGCGGACCTTCTGCAGTCGGCGTTTGATTTTGACGAGGTGCTGGCATACGAGGTTATCACGCCGCGCGTGGACCTTGTGGCGATCGATCTTGACGATTCGCGCGAACAGCAGATGAAGATCGCGTTCGCCTCGCCGTTTACCCGGATCCCGGTCTATCGCGGCACGCCGGATCACATGGTCGGCATCCTGCACCTGAACCATCTGTATAAGGCGATGGTCGAGGACCCGGACGTTCCGATCAAATCGCTGCTGATGCCGGTGGTGTATGTGCACAAGACCATGCCGCTGCCGGACGTTCTCGACACGATGCGCCGCAGAAAGAGCCACATGGTCGTGGTCACCGACGAATACGGCGGCACGATGGGCATTCTCACCATGGAGGACGTGCTGGAACAGCTGGTCGGCGAGATCTGGGACGAATCGGACGTGATCGAGGAGGAATTCACGGAGGTCGGCGAAAACCGCTACGAGGTGGACGGCGACATGCGGCTATCGGACTTCCTCGACGAGTTCGACAAGGAAGAAGAGGACCTTGACGACGACAACGCCACCGTCGGCGGGTGGGCGGTCGAGCAGCTCGGCGGCTATCCGAAGCTCTATGACAGCTTTGTGTTCGAGGATCTGACCGTGACCGTGCTGAAAAAAGAGCGTATGCGCATTTTGCGGCTTTTGGTCGAGCAGGATCCGGATTGGATCGACGAGGACGAAGACGAGGATGAAGACGAGGAGTGAAAACCTGCGGGGCATGAAACGCATTGCGATCATCGGCTCGCCGGGCAGCGGGAAGAGCACGTTTGCCAGAAAATTGCAGAAAAAAACGGGGCTGCCGCTTTTTTCGCTGGACAACATCTGGTGGAAGCCCGATCGCACGCACATCACGCACGAGGAATTCGATGCGGCGCACGAGGCGATCCTGAAAACGGACGAATGGATCATCGACGGCAGCTACAGCCGCACGTTTGAACCGCGCATCTGCGCCTGTGACACGGTGATCCTGCTCGATTATGATACGGACGTCTGTATGCAGGGCATCGCCGAGCGCGTCGGTAAGACGCGGCCGGATATCCCCTGGACGGAACAAACGCTCGATCCGGAGCTCGTTGCGATCGTAAAGACCTATAAGGAACGAAACAATCCGGTGCTTTCCGAGTTGTTCCGCCGGTACGCGGACAGGGAAATTCTGATCTTCCGCACCCGGGACGAGGCGAATCAATGGCTGACCGAACAATAAACGCTCCGTCCGGGGCGTTTTTCCGACACGGTGCGCGATTGACTTTTTCGGGCCCCGGGCATACAATGATTCATATATTTGCCGCGGAGGATGCATGAAGAAAAACGGCGCACAAAAGAAGAAAAGACTCCTTCGGATCGTGATCCCGGTCGCGGTTTTTGCGCTGCTTTTGTCGGCAGGCCTCATGTATCTGGAAAGCTATTATCACGCCGCCGACGACGCGATCGCGGCGTTTTCCGCGGATCGTGCCGTGAAGGAACGGACGATCGGCGGGGATATGGTCTTTGATCCGGGCGGCGCGAAGACCGGGCTGATCTTCTATCCGGGCGGCAAGGTCGATCAGGAGGCGTATGTGCCGCTGATGCGCGCCGTTTCGTCGAACGGCGTCCTGTGCGTGCTGTGCAGAATGCCGTTCCGGCTGGCGGTTTTCGATACCCATGCCGCAGACGGCGTGCGTGAGGCGTTTCCGGACATTGCGCACTGGTATATCGGCGGGCACTCGCTGGGCGGCGCGGTCGCCTCGATCGAACTCAAGGCGCATCCGGGCGTTTATGAGGGGATGATCCTGCTCGCTTCCTTTTCGGATAAGGACCTTACGGAAGAACCCCTTCGCGTGCTGTCGGTTTACGGCAGCGAAGACGGCGTATTGAACCGCGAGGCATACGAGCAGGCGAAAAACCTGCTTCCGGCCGATGTGACGGAAACCGTCATCGACGGCGGCTGCCATGCGTATTTCGGCATGTACGGCACACAGGACGGCGACGGGCAGCCCTCGATCACAAACGAGGAGCAGATCCGCATCACGGCAAAGGCAATACTTGACTGGCTGAACAACGGCGCCGCCTCCGGCGCAAACGCCGATTGAAGATCGAAAAATCGAAAGTGAGGAGATTGAAAAATGAGCAGCTTTGAAAATCTGCGTATCGTGGACAACTTTTACCAGACGTCGCTGTATTTTCCGATGCCGACCGTCATCATCAGCACGCTGTGCGAGGACGGCAGCACGACGCTGGGACCGTATTCGCTGGTGCAGCCGTACTATGTGGCGGGCAAGGATTACTACGCCATGCTGCTGTGCTGCCGCAACTCGTCGAACACGGCGCAGAACATCTTTCGCAACGGCAGGTGCGCTTTGAACTTTATCGACGACAATCCGAAGAGTTTCAAGGAGGCGGTCAAGCTCAGCTGGCCCGGCGACAAGCCCTCCGACAAGATGCCGAAGTGCAATTTCCGTCTGGAAAAGAGCATGATCGAGGAGGAAACCGGCGAACGGCGTCCGATGGTTTTGACCGACGCAATCCAGGCGATCGAGTGCACATGGATGCGCGAGCTCGACGGCGCCGCGAACGATCAGCCGGGAGAGCTTTCCGGTTACGAACCGCCGTATCACGATTTCAACGGCATCACGTCGAAGTTCGGCGCGCATTTTATTCTGCGCGTCGATAAGATCCTGATGAAAAAGCGTTACAGCGATGCGATCATCAACGGCGTAAGGGCAAAGGATTTCCCGCCGCTGCCGGTCGATTACGGCTATCGTGATTCCAAGAACTTCTGGTTCCACAGAAAGGCAAGAATGCGCTCGGAGCTGCTCGCGATCCGCAAGCAGTCGCTGGAATCGGTGCGCTACGCCGCCGACCGCGCCGACGACAAGGTGAAATTCACCGACGACGCGCTCGAAACGATCCTGAACGTACCGCGCGTATTTCTGCCGCTCGTGCTGCGCGGCTGCGTCGACTGGGCGAAGGAGAACAACGTTGAGCTGATCACCGCGGAGCACATGAAGATCATCAACGACAAGCGCGCAAAGGAAAAGAGCAGGAAATAAGGAGAAAGGCGCCGAACAACGCAAAACGTGCGGTTCGGCACAGGGAGGGCAAATATGAGAGAATTTCTGATGATGATCTGTCCGTATGCGATCTGGGGGATCGTTGCGGGCGAAGTTGTGATCGCGGCGTTGCTGTTCAGCTTGTCCGCACGGAAAAAGTCAAAGGTTGCACGCTGGTCCGGCATTCTGACGCTGGGACTGATCCTTGACGCGGCGATCATCGGTCTCGGCTCCATCCTGACGCCGGAAGCGCTTGCGTCTGTCAGCCCGGTCCGGTTCATCGCACACGGGCTTCTGATCCCACTGCTGTTTCCGATCTGCGGTTACGCGCTGAACTTTCGCAAACCGCTGATGTTCTTCGTCTGGACGTTTACGCTGGCGCTGATGGTCGCGGGCGTGCTGCAGGCGGTTAAAACCGTGCTCGTTCCCGAGACGATCGCAAACGTCACGCGCATGAAAGCGGGCGAAGGAACGCCGAAATGGGCGGAGGCGATCAGCCGCGTGCTGTCGTTCGGCACGGTGATTCCGATGATGATCGCGGGCGTGATCGTCTGGATCAAGGAGAAGACGCCGCATCTGTTCCTGTCCGGCTTCTTCATGTTCGCGTTCTCGGCGCTGGGACCCGCGACCGGCAACACCGATCTGATCTTCTTTATCAGTATGTTCGGCGAGATCCTGATGGCGCTGTTTCTGTACCTCTACGCAAGAGCAAAGGCGAGAAGAGCACAGAGATAAAATATGCAGAAAGCGCTCCCCGGCGACGGGGTTTATTTGGTCTTCGGGCGGAAAAGCAGCGCGGCGAGCCAACCGAAGAGAATTGCCGCGGAAATACCAGCGGCGGTTGCGGAGATCCCGCCGGAAAACGCGCCTAAAACGCCATGTTCCTTCGCGCCTTCGATCGCGCCCTTGGCAAGCGCGTTGCCGAAGCCGAAAAGCGGCACGCTTGCGCCGGCGCCCGCAAAGTCGATAAGCGGCTGATAGACGCCGATCCCGCCGAGGACGACGCCCGTTACGACGAACAGAACGAGGATGCGCGCGCTGGTCAGCCGCGTGAAGGACAGCAGCAGCTGACCGATCACGCAGATCGCGCCGCCGACAAGAAACGCCCAAAGATACTGCATCAGTCCCTCCGTTCCAGCACGACGGCGTGCGCGATGCCCGGGATGCTTTCGCCCTGCATGCCGGAGGTCGGGCTCATCAGCGCGCCGGTCGCGAGAAACAGCATCCGGTTCACGTCGCCGCGTTCGATGCGGTTGAGAAGCTCTGCGGCAAGAACGACCGCCGAGCAGCCAGCACCGCTGCCGCCGCAGGAAAAACCCTGCTCCGGAAGATAGATGCTCGCGCCGCAGTCGAGATATCGTCCGATGAGATCGAGGCCGTATTTTTTGGCGAGATCGAGCAGCATTTCGCTGCCGAACGTGCCGAGATCGCCCGAAACGACAAGATCGTAATCCGAGATATCGCTGCCGGTGTCGCTCAGATGCGCCAGGATCGTATCGCAGCAGGCGGGCGCCATCGCCGCGCCCATGTTGTTCATGTCGGTAATGCCGAGATCGACCACGCGTCCGATCGTGGCAGCGGTCAGCGCAACGTGCGAAAAGACCGGAAGCGGCACGTCCTGCGTGGACAGAAGCAGCGCGCCCGCACCGGTCACGGTGCGCTGCGCGGTCGGCGGCGCGGTAGTGCCCATCTCAAGCGGATAGCGGTATTGCCGTTCCGCCGTCGAAAAATGGCTGCTCGCGCAGCACAGGACCGGCGAGCAGTAGCCGCCGTCGGAGAGCACGCCGCCGAGCAGCAGCGATTCCGCCATCGTTGAGCATGCGCCGTACAGACCGAGAAAGGGAATGCCGAGATCGCGCGCGGCATAGTTTGCCGTGATGAGCTGGTTCAGAAGGTCGCCTGCAAGCATGGCGTGGATGTCGGAAAGCTCCAGTCCCGCCTTCTGACAAGCCAGCAGCGCCGCCGTCCGGAACATCCTGCACTCCGCCTTTTCAAAGCTGTCCTCGCCGAACTTGTCGTCCTCGAGCACCGTATCGAACATGCCGGAAAATGCGCCTTCGCCCTCGTTCTTTGCGGCGATCGCCGCGGCGCTTCTGACGCGCGGCTCGCTGCGGAACAAGAGCGTCCGTTCACCGATTCGTTTTCTCATACAATTCCTCCTTTTTTTCGAGTATGCCCGATCGAACGAATCTCATACAGCGATCCATTTCAGATGAGAAATCGGAAATTCAGATTGAAACCTCTTGCTCGCGGGACACGCATCATTCTTCTCGGGATTCCGGAGAAGCTGGGCTGATGAAAAACTGTGGCGTCAGTATATGGCGGGGCTTGAAAAAAGCCCTGCTTTCGTATACAATGAAAACATCAACAAAACGGGAGGAACGGTTTATGTACCGGATCGCAAGCAAGAAAAACCTGAACCCGACCGTCACACAGATGGAGATCGAAGCGCCGCTGGTGGCGAACAAGGCGCTGCCCGGGCAGTTCATCATCCTGCGCGTCAACGACGAAGGCGAGCGCATCCCGCTGACCGTCGCGGGCGTCGACAAGGCGCGCGGCACGGTCAAGATCATCTTCCAGATCGTCGGCGCGACGACGGAGCTTTTGAATCACAAGAACGAGGGCGAGTACATTCAGGATTTCGTGGGACCGCTGGGTGTTCCGACGCACACGGAAGGCATCAAAAAGGTCTGTATCGTGGGCGGCGGCGTGGGCTGTGCGATCGCCATGCCGGTGGCGCAGGCGTTCCACGAAAAGGGCGCCGAAGTGACCTCGATCATCGGCTTTCGCAGCAGGGACCTGCTGATCCTTGAGGACGAGTTCCGCGCCTGCTCGGACAAGCTCATCGTCATGACCGACGACGGAAGCTATGCGCGGCACGGCAACGTCACCGTTCCCTTGAAAGAAATGCTGGAAGCGGGCGAAACGTTCGATCTGATCATCACGATCGGTCCTTTGATCATGATGAAATTCGTGACGCTGACCGCAAAGCCGTTCGGCGTGCCGGTCACGGTGTCCATGAACCCGATCATGATCGACGGCACGGGCATGTGCGGCGGCTGCCGCCTGACGCTCGTTGAGGACGGCAAACGCGTCACGAAGTTCGCCTGCGTCGACGGACCGGACTTCAACGGCTACGAGGTCGATTTTGACGAAGCAATGAGCCGCGGGCGGATGTACTTCGATTTTGAACGGCATGCGCACGAAGCAACCTGCAATCTGCTGAAAGGAGCGAACGCGTAATGGCACTGAATCCGAAAAAACACGAAATGCCGACGCAGGCGCCGGAAGTCAGAGCGCATAATTTCAGCGAGGTCGCGCTGGGTTATACCGTTGAGATCGCGCTCGAAGAGGCGAAGCGCTGCTTAAACTGCAAAAACCGTCCGTGCGTCAATGGCTGCCCCGTCAACGTCAACATTCCCGATTTCATCATGCAGATCAAGGCGGGCGATTTCGAGGGCGCGTATCGGATCATCAACGAAACCTCGTCGCTGCCCGCCGTCTGCGGCCGTGTCTGTCCGCAGGAAACGCAGTGCGAAAGCAAGTGCACGATGGGCGTGAAGTTTGAACCGGTCGGCATCGGCAGGTTGGAACGCTTCGTCGCCGACCGGCACAACGCCAACGCGACGGAAAAGGCGGTCGCACCCGAAGGGAACGGACATAAGGTCGCGATCGTGGGTTCCGGTCCGAGCGGCCTCACCTGCGCGGGCGATCTTGCAAAGAAGGGCTACAAGGTCTCCGTCTTCGAGGCGCTGCACACCGCGGGCGGCGTGCTCGTCTACGGCATTCCGGAGTTCCGTCTTCCGAAAGCGATCGTCGCAAAGGAGGTCGAGACGCTCAAAGACCTCGGCGTGGATATTCAGACGAACGTCGTCATCGGCAAGACGCTGACGATCGACGAGCTGTTCGACACGGGTTACGAAGCCGTGTTCATCGGCTCCGGCGCGGGGCTGCCGAACTTTATGAACATCCCCGGCGAATCCCTGAAGGGCGTGTATTCCGCGAACGAGTTTCTGACGCGCTCGAACCTGATGAAGGCGTATCTCGACGATCCGGTCACCCCGATCATGAAGGGCGGCAAGGTCGCGGTGGTCGGCGGAGGCAACGTGGCGATGGACGCGGCGCGCACGGCGCTTCGGCTCGGCGCGGAGCATGTATATATCGTCTATCGCCGCTCGATGGACGAGCTTCCGGCGCGAAAGGAAGAGGTCGAGCACGCGATGGAGGAGGGCATCGACTTCCGCCTTCTGAACAACCCGGTCGAGATCCTCGGCTACAGCGATCCCGAGAACCCGCGCGATCCGAAAAACGGCTTTGTCACCGGCATGCGCTGCATTAAAATGGAGCTCGGCGAGCCCGACGCGAAGGGCAGACGCCGTCCCGTTCCGATCCCCGGAAGCGAGTTTACGCTCGACGTTGATACGGTGATCATCGCGATCGGCACCAGCCCGAACCCTCTCATTAAGAATACGACCGCAGGGCTCGAAGTGAATCGTCACGGCGGGATCATCGTAACAGAGAACGGGCTGACCTCGCGCGAAAACGTCTGGGCGGGCGGCGACGCGGTCACGGGCGCGGCGACGGTCATTTCGGCAATGGGCGCAGGCAAGGTTGCGGCGAAAGCCATCGACGAGGTTTTATCCGCAAAATAAAGAGGACAGAAGCATAGGACCGCACGTTTCGGTGCGGTCTTTTTTGGAAATACGGCGATTCTTCAAGCTTTCGATACAATTCCGTTGCATCCGTATGGCAGAATAGAGCTGACAGAACCGGAGGTGATACGATGGAACAGACCAATCAAACGAAAATGAGACGTCCCTTTACCGTATGGCATGCATTGGGGCTTTTGCTGATCGTCTGCACGGCTGCGGCGATCTGGTTCGGCGTGCACCCGCGGTATCGATTCCTTTCCGTCGCGATTCTTGCGGTTGCCGCATTCTTCGTCTGGAAACGGAATTGGATGCTGTGGATCGTGATCGCGGCAGAGCTAGTCTTTGTGGCGTTCCTGTGGCTCTTTCCGCAGGCAGGGTACAAGATCGCGTCCCTGGTCCCGCTTGCGATCATCGGGATGCTGCTTGTCTTCCGGTTCTGCAAAAAGCCGGTGAAAATTGCCGTATCCGTTATCGCCGGATTATGCGCCGCTGCACTGCTTGTGATCGAGATCCCGATCGTCAAAGCGACGGTCGACAAGCCGGATTCCGGCGCGGACTACATCATCGTGCTCGGCGCGGCGGTCTACGGCGAGGAACCGTCGATCACGATGCAGCATCGGCTGGAAGGCGCGGCGCGGTATCTCGACGAAAACCCGGAAACGAAGGCCGTGGCAAGCGGCGGACAGGGCGCGGGCGAGGACATCTCCGAAGCCGAGTGCATGCGTCGGTATCTTACAGAGCACGGAATCGCTCCCGAACGCATCCTCATTGAGGATCAGTCGACATCCACAAAGGAGAACCTCGCGTTCTCAAAGGCGGTCATCAAAACGGACGGCGGGGACGTCAGCAACGTCGCGGTCGTCTCAAGCGGGTATCACCTTTACCGCGCAAAAAAGATGGCGTCGATGCTCGGCATGCACGCGACCGGCGTCGCGGGCTCGGACGGGTATCCGATCTATATGTTCGGTATGTACCTTCGCGAAGCCGCCGCCGTTCTGAAGCTCTGGATCTTCGGTATGTAACACAGAATCTGTATAATATCGCCCGCGGCTGTTGAAACCGCGGGCGCTTTATGATATGATGACAAAAAAAAGTACAGGAGGTATCCTATGAACCTGAATCACGTGACCGACACTGTGCTGTATATCGGCGTCAACGACCATGCGGTCGATCTGTTCGAGGGACAGTATGTCGTTCCGAACGGCATGGCATACAATTCCTACGTTGTGAAAGATCAGAAGATCGCCGTGTTCGATACGGTCGACGCCCGTTTCAAACATGAATGGCTCGACAATCTCGAAAACGCGCTCGATGGTAAAAAGCCGGATTATCTGATCGTGCAGCACATGGAGCCGGACCATTCGGCGAACATCATGACGTTTGCGAACCAGTATCCGGAGGCGAAGATCGTTGCGTCCTCGAAGGCGTTTACGATGATGCAGAACTTCTTCGGCACGGACTTTGCCGATCGCCGCGTCGTCGTGGGCGAGGGCGACACGCTCAATCTCGGCGGGCATACGCTGGCGTTCGTGACCGCGCCGATGGTGCACTGGCCCGAGGTTCTGATGACCTACGACACAAAGGACAAGATCCTGTTCTCGGCGGACGGCTTCGGAAAGTTCGGCGCGCTGGACGTCGAGGAGGATTGGGCGTGCGAAGCGCGGCGGTACTATTTCGGCATTGTCGGCAAGTACGGCGCGCAGGTGCAGGCGGTCCTGAAGAAAGCTGCGAATCTGGACATTCAGACGATCTGCCCGCTGCACGGTCCGGTTCTTAAGGAAAATCTCGGCTATTACCTGAACCTGTACCAGACCTGGTCGAGCTACGGCGTCGAATCCGAAGGCGTTGTGATCGCCTATACCTCCGTTTACGGCAACACGAAAAAGGCGGTCGAGCTCCTTGCCGACAAGCTGAAGGCAAAGGGCTGTCCGAAGGTCAGCGTCACCGACCTCGCGCGCGACGACATGGCGGAGGCGGTGGAGGACGCGTTCCGTTACGGCAAGCTGGTCCTTGCGTCGACCACCTACAACGCCGACGTGTTCCCGTTCATGCGCACCTTCCTCGAGCATCTCGTCGAGCGCGGCTATAAGAACCGCACGATCGGCATCATCGAGAACGGCAGCTGGGCGCCGATGGCGGCAAAGACCATGAAGGCGATCCTCGAACCGTGCAAGAACCTGAAGTTCACCGAGGCGAGCGTGAAGATCATGAGCGCGATGAACGACGAGAACAAGCAGCAGATCGACGCAATGGCGGAGGAGCTCTGCGCGGAATACGAAGCGCGCAACAACGAGACCGCGAACAAGAACGATCTGACCGCGCTGTTCAACATCGGCTACGGTCTGTACGTCGTGACATCGAACGACGGCAAGAAGGACAACGGCTGTATCGTCAACACGGTTTCGCAGCTCACGAGCCAGCCGAACCGCGTCGCGGTGTGCATCAACAAGCAGAACTATACGCACCATGTCGTGAAGTCGTCCGGCATCATGAACGTCAACTGCCTCAGTATTGAAGCACCGTTTTCGGTGTTCGAGAACTTCGGCTTCCAGAGCGGCAGAAACGTCGATAAGTTCAAAAACTGCTCGCCGCTGCGCTCGGACAACGGGCTCGTCTTCCTGCCGCACTACATCAACTCGTTCATGTCGCTGAAGGTCGAGGATTACATCGACCTCGGCACGCACGGCATGTTCATCTGCTCCGTCACCGAGGCGCGCGTCATCAACCGCGTCGAGACGATGACGTATACCTACTATCAGAAGAACGTCAAGCCGAAGCCCGCGACCGAAGGCAAGAAGGGCTGGGTGTGCAAGATCTGCGGCTACGTCTACGAGGGCGACGAGCTGCCCGAGGACTTCATCTGCCCGCTGTGCAAGCACGGCGCCGCGGATTTCGAGCCGATCAAGTAACTTCCGCATAAAAAGGACTTCCCGCAAGGGAAGTCCTTATTTATTTCGTTATGCGATCGGGAAAAGACCGTTCGGCAGAGCCGCGTTTATCAGGTCGAGTACGGTCGGCGCAAGCAGGATCAGGATCATCGTAAGGATCGCGGCGATATGCCCGGGCAGTTTTGCGTGATCGGTGAAGACCGGCTCAAACGCCTTGACCTTACGAAAAATCCATGCGGCGACTGTATAGAGCGCACGGCCGAAGACGCCGCCGAGCGTATTGCAGATCACGTCGTCCATGTCTGCAATGCGGCCGGTGAAATACTGCACGAACTCGATGCAGAGCGAAAGCAGAAGGCAGATCAGCACGGTTTTCCACGCGCCTTTGCGAAGCGGACGGAACACGCAGGGCAGCAGCCCGCCGAGCGGTATAAAGAGGCAGACGTTCCACATGATCTGGCTCGACCACAGCCCGCCGTCGTACTGCAGCGCGTAGAGGAACGAATCGCCGGGGAGAAGATGCAGCCGCACGGCGTCCGGACTGACGTTTCGCGTGAACGCCCAGAAGAACGTCACATAGACAAGCGCAAACAGGAACCCGGTCAGCAGATAATTGACAAGATCGCGGAGGAACGGATACGGCTTTTTCCGGACGTGCAGAAACACCGCGAGCGGCAGATATAAAAGCGCCGCGGCAAGCGCCGAAAACGGCAGAAAATGCATTGCGTCGTACAGATAGGTCATACGGTTCTCCGTTCCTTTGATGGGGTGATTATACCGCCCAAATGCGTCCGAAATGTCATATAAATGCGAATTCGTTGTAACAGAATCGTAAAACGTGCGGAAATTGACTTTTTTTGCCGAACATGATATCATAACCAATAATCTGTCTGAAGGATTCCGCTTCCGGTCTGAAAAAAATGAGAGTTTCAAAACGTCTGTTTTTGCTGATATGCGCGCTGCTGTTTGCGCTTCCCGCGGCTGTGTTTGCCGAGGATGCGCCGAACCGCGCGGACGCCGCGCTGCCGTGCGAGTATACGGTTCCGGAAGAGGTCGAATCCTATGTTTCGCACCTTTCTGACGGCGATCCGTTCACGACGGTCTCGCTTTATCCGGACGAGCACATCGAAATGAAGGTACCGTCCGGCGCAAAAACGCTGATCGTCGGGTTTTACGAAGCGAATAAAGTCTATTCCCTGATGGTTTTCGACGCCGACGGACGCCGCCTTTCTTCGATGCGCAAAACGACGTCGATCGGGTATATGAGCGTTCCGCTGGATGATTCGGCGTCGACCGTGAAGATTTACAGCGAATCCCGTTTTCTGGTGCTGAGCGATTTCTTCGCCGCGGCGGATGACGGCGCGCTGCCGTTCCGCGATACAAGCGATCAAGCCGATATCCTGATTGTGCTGAACACGCCCGGCGACGAGCTTACAAAACTCGGCGGGCTTCTGCCTGCGCTCTGCGGCGAGCACGGACTCTCCGTGCGCGTCATGTATCTGAACGGCGCCGACGGATACCATTCGCATCAATGCATCCAGGTGCTGGAACGGATGGGCATTCAAAAAGCGCCGTATTTCGGCACGGGAGACAATGCAACCGTGAAGGGCGATAAAGCCGCCTTGAGGGCGCTCGGGCTTTCGGACAATCAGCTGAAAAAACTGCTGACGAACGAGATTCGCACCTGCCGCCCACAGATTCTGATCACGCTCAACACGGACAAAAAAGAGGGCTCCTTCATGGACGCCTTTATCGCGCGGGCGGTGCTTGAAGCCGTCAGGATCGCGGCGGATCCTTCGCGCTATGCGGGAACCGAAGCGCATACGGTCGGCAAGGTCTACACGCTCTCGCAAACGGGCGAAACGGTCTTTTCGGGCGCGCAGCCGCTGGTCGTGTTCGGCGGCGTCACCGCCGATGCGCTTGCGGACGAGCTTTACGGTCTCTATCGAGAGGAACGGATGTTCCGCAGGGATATGCCGGAAACGGTGCGGTTCACATTGCAGAAAAGCACGGTCGGCGAGGATGTAAAGAAGGACGATCTTCTGGAACACCTTGCATTGGATTCCTTTGAAAACTATCAATGCCCGACGCCGACGCCCGAACCGACGCCCGAACCGACGGCAACGCCGGAGCCGACGGCCGCGCCGACGCCGGCGCCTGCAAAAGCGGAACCGACGGAGAAACCGACTGAAGAGAAACCGGCGGAGCCGGAACCGGAAGCCGTCAAACCGCAGCTTTGGTGGATCCCCGGCGCGTGCGGCGCCGCGCTTGCCGCCGCGATCCTGATCTTTGCGAAAAAACGGCTGTGGTTCCTGCTGCCGCTTTGCGTCGGGATCGCGCTTTCCATCCTGCTGCTGACGGGCGTTTTCGCACCTGCGGACAAACCGGCGGTCACGGCGGAAGCCGAGGCAACGCCCGCGCCGACGGAAGCGCCGACGCCTGCGACCACCGAAGAACCGACGCCTGCGCCGACGGAAGCGCCGACGCCCGAACCGACGCCGGATCCGATCGACGCGTATTTCCTTTCCGAGCCGGGCGAGGAGTTCGAGCTGGATTGGGACAACGGGCATTGGTGGTATAAATCCGATGTGCTCGCGATCGACGTTCACGAAGTCCATTCGACGCAGCAGGAGGGGAAACCGCATGTCTACTACGTCGCGGACATCCGTATGCGCGAGTATACGAGTTATCGCTCGGGCGTGCGCGCGCCGCTGATGCCGTATGTCTATGCGCGCACGGAAAAGGCGGTTCTTGCGATCACCGGCGACAATCTGACCGATGCGGAGAAGGAACTCAAGGGCTGCCTGATCCGGAAGGGCAGGTTCTATTTCAACGCAGGCAAGTCCGAAACGCTGGTCATCAGGGACGACATGACGCTGAGCGTACTGCCGGTGTTCGGCGCGTCCGAACGCGTTCTCCTTGACCACGGCGTGCGCGACACATACGGCTTCGGCCCGACGCTCGTGGAAAACGGGCAGATCGCCGAGGTCACAAAAAAGCATCGCGTCGATCATCCCAACCCGCGCTGCGGCATCGGCATGGTCGAGCCGGGACATTGGATCGCGATCGCGACCGAGGGACGGCAGATGGATTTTTCGTACAGCATCACGCTTGAATTCTTCGCGCAGATGTTTATTGATTACGGATGCACCGTCGCGTTCAACATGGACGGCGGCTCGTCGGTCGGCATCGTGTTCATGGGCGAGGCGCTGAACCGGCATTATAAGCCGGGGACGGTCGACATCCAGCGCAAATGGCCGGACGCGCTGCTGTTCGGGTACAGCGAGCAGATCCCGTCGCCGAACACGCCGACGATCCATGACGGCTACCGGCACGGATATTGACGGAGCAGGGGAAGATGGAAGAGAAACGCGGTTTGACCGGCAACGCATTAAAGCTCATCGCGATCGCGGCGATGACGCTGGATCATGTGCTCTGGATCCTGTTTCCGGGATATCAGTATATGCCGTGGCTGCTTGCGCTGCACGCGATCGGGCGGATCACCGCGCCGATCATGTGGTTCTTCATCGCCGAGGGCTACATGCACACGCATGACTTCAAAAAGTATGCGCTGCGGCTTTTGCTCTTCGCGGTCGTTTCGCATTTTGCCTACTGCTTTGCGTTCGGCATTTCGTTTTTGCCGTTTGTGAAAAGCCTGTTCAACCAGACGAGCGTCATCTGGTCGCTGTTCTGGGGACTGATCACGATCAAGCTCTTCGATTCCGAACTGAAAACATGGCTCAAGTTTCTGCTGCTCATGCCGATCCTGCTTGTCAGCTTTCCGTCGGACTGGAGCTGCATCGCGGTCATGGCGATCCTGTATCTGTGGGGCAAGCGTGAATCCTTTGCAAAACGGATGATCTGGATGATGATCTGGACGGCGGCGTATGCGGTTGTCTACTTCTTCTTTATCGACAGGATTTACGGCGTACTGCAGCTTATGACGGCGCTGTCGATCCCGCTTCTGAAGCTCTACAACGGACAGCGCGGCACATGGAAGGGCATGAAGTGGCTGTTCTACATCTACTATCCCGCGCACCTCGTTGCGGTCGGGATCCTGCGGCTGCTCCTGCTGGGCAACGTCGGCGTCATGATCGGCGGCTGATCCAACAGACGGTTGAATCGATTGTCTTTCGGCGCGCTGTAAAAGGTCGCGCCGTTCTGCTATCCTGTGAGCAGAACGAAACAGGAGGAAACAAACATGGAATTCGGAAAACAGTTTAAGGAGCTTCGCACGGCGCGCGGGCTCACGCAGGAGACCGTGGCGGAGAAGCTGGGCGTGACAGGACAGGCGGTCAGCCGCTGGGAACGCGGGGAAACGCTGCCGGACATCTCGCTGCTGCCGGAGATCTCCGCCTACTTCGGCGTCACGATCGACGCGCTGTTTGCGCTCAGTGACGACACCCGCCTGGAGCGCATCCAGAACATGATCTGGGACGTCAGGGAGTTCGATCCCGCGGTGGTCGAGACCGAGCGCCGGTTCCTGCTCGAAAAGGGCATGAAGGAGCCGGACAACCCGAAGCCGTATTCGCTGCTCGCGGACATGGAAAACCGCCTTGCCGAGCAATGTCATGCGCGGGCGGAGCTTGCCGCAAGGGAAGCGATCCGCCGCGATCCCTATAATCGGGACGCATTTTGCGAACTCAGCCACGCATTCGGCTCTCGCGGTTCGGATTGGTACTGCTGGACGCATCATAAAGAAATCGAATTCTGGAAAGCGCATATCAAAGCGCATCCCGACGCGTCCCGCGCTTATCTGTATCTGATGGACGTTCTGATCGACGACCAGCGCTTTGACGAGGCGCGGGAAGCGGTGAAGGAAATGGCGAAACACGAAATGACCTTCCGCGTACCGCTCTATGAGGGCAATATTGAGTGGTTTGCAGGGAATCGGGACCTTGCCATGCAGCATTGGAACCGCATGTGCGAACAGTACCCGGACGAGTGGATGACATGGCTGTCTATGGGCGACGTATACGCCCGCGCAGGACAATTCGAGCAGGCGATCGCCATGTACGAAAAGGCAATGGAGATCCAGAAGCCGCCGCGGATGGTGGACGCGCTGGAAGCGATCGCACAGGTCTCGGAGCGCATGGGCGATCCGATGCGCGGCGTCGAAGCCCTCGAGCGCGAGATCGTGATCCTCAGGGAGGACTGGCACACCGTCAACGGCGAGACGGTCGATTATGTCCGCCGCGAGATCGAGAGATTGAAAGCGAACGCATAAGCCGAAATGCGAAAGAAGCGGGAGCACTCCCGCTTCTTTTGTTCAGAACAGCAGAGAAAGGAGCCCGACGACGATCGAGGCGCCGATGCCGTAGACGAGGACCGGACCGGCGATCGTGAACAGCTTTGCGCCGACGCCGAGCACGAAGCCCTCGGGACGGTATTCCATGGCGGGGGCGACGATCGCGTTTGCAAACCCCGTGATCGGCACGACCGTGCCGGCGCCCGCAAACGACGCGATGCGGTCGAACACGCCGAGCCCGGTCAGAAGCGCGGTAACAAAGATCAGCGTGATAGAGCTGACGGTCGAGGCGTCGGCGTCGGAGAGGGAGAGGAGCGTTGCAAGATCATGGACGCCCTGCCCGAGCACACAGATGATCCCGCCGACCAGAAATGCCTTAAGGCATTGGACTCCGGCGGGACTTTTCGGCGCGCGCCGCGCGACTTCCTTCTGATACGCTTTTGCGTCGAACGGCTGTTTCACGGACGAATGCCTTTCTCCCTGCGCTCGGGCGCGCGCGCTTCACGGTCGGCGGGCAGCTTTTCGCCGCCGCAGCCGTGCGGACAGATGCGATAGATAACGGTGTGTTGCGGCATAGACGCCTCCGTAGAGTTTATTTTTGACCGATATCGATAATTTGCGCGATCTCTCTGAAAATATACCGAAAAACTTGAAAATTTTTCTTGACAGACCGGACTTGTTTTGTTAGTATATTCGGTGTGCCATTGGGTGGAACTGCGTCACAGCCCCGACATCAGAACGCCGCAATGCAGCAAAGATTTACAAAATTTATATATTGGAGGAATCGCCATGAAGTCCTATATGGCAAAGGGCGAAACCGTTGAGCGCAGCTGGTATGTCGTGGATGCGACGGACATGGTTCTTGGCCGTCTGTCCAGCCAGGTCGCTGCGATCCTTCGCGGTAAGCACAAGCCCATCTTTACGCCTCACGTTGATTGCGGTGACCATGTGATCATCATCAACGCCGAGAAAGTCCGTCTGACCGGCAGAAAGCTCGATCAGAAGACGCACATCCACCACACCGGTTTCCCGGGCGGAATCAAGGAAGTCAGCTATCGCACCCTGCTTCAGACCAAGCCGGAGTTTGCGGTTTACGAATCCATCCGCCGCATGATGCCGAAAGGCCCGCTGGGCGACAAGATGCTGAAAAAGCTCCGCGTCTACGCAGGTCCGAACCACAACCACGAAGCACAGCAGCCCCAGGCGCTGGAGCTCAAGTAATCGGAAAGGAGAACGACTATGGCAAAGATCGCTTATATCGGCACCGGCAGACGCAAAAAGTCCGTCGCGCGCGTTCGTCTTCTCCCCGGCAGCGGCAACATCACGATCAACAAGCGCGACATCGACGAGTATTTCGGGCTCGAAACCCTCAAGATGATCGTCCGTTCGCCCCTGGTTCTCACGAACCTTTCCGAAAAATACGACGTGAACGTGAACGTCTACGGCGGCGGTACGACCGGCCAGGCGGGCGCGATCCGTCACGGCATCTCCCGCGCGCTTCTCTCCGCCGATCCGGAGCTTCGCGGCACGCTGAAGAAGGCGGGATTCCTTACCCGCGATCCGAGAATGAAGGAGCGCAAAAAGTACGGTCTGCATGCAGCCCGCCGCGCACCCCAGTTCTCCAAGAGATAATCGTCTCAAAGAAAAAGCCCTGTGCGTTCTGCACGGGGCTTTTGCTGTTTATGCTTCGTTTTCGAGAAACGGATATTTCTTTTTCAAAAAGTATCGGTAGTCCGGCGCGTCCTTTCCCTTGCGGTATTCGTCGAAGGTAGTTTCATAGATCCATTTGCGCATGCGGTCGGAAAGCTCCGCAAAGCGGGTGATGACGATCCTGCCCTCGCGCTCGGCTTTCAGAAGCGCTTCCAGCGCGTCCGGCACGAATTCGCAGGAAGCGACCTTCTGCGGCGTTTCGGCATAGAAGCAGTTGCGGATCTTCTCAGACCGGAAGATCGCGTCGGAGGGTTCGACCGAGTAGATATATGCCGATACGCCGGCATAGGTGTCCGTAAGCGCGTTTTCGTAATACTCCGAAAAATGCAGAAGCCCTTCCTTTGTGAAGCCGTAAGTCGCCCATTTCTGCCACTTGCCGGTGTGAACGAACCCGTCCTCGCGGCAGGTCTTTTCGACGGCGTTGGACAGATAGACGAGCACGTTTTCGCGCTTGTCGGAAAAATAGACGCGCGGGACGTCCTCGTTGCTGACGCGCGGATCGAGCGTTTCGATCCCCGGCGTTTGCGATGCGTGATAAAGCATGGTTGTTTCCCCCTGTCGACACCATCATAACCGAGTTCTGCAAAAAAGGAAAGACTTGTATTTATCCGCCGGATGTGCTATACTGTAATCGCCGAAAGGGGATCCCGTGCAAAAGCGCGGGATCTTTTTTATGCGCATCGATCCGCTTGCGAAACCGCGGCGGATATGATATTATATTATCTGTAAAAGTCTGTGCGGAGGCGAGAGCATGCAGATATTGATTCAGAACGGAACGATCGTCCGGTCGACGGGAAGAAGACGGGCGGATCTCCTTGTGCGCGACGGAAAGATCGCAAAGATCGCGGCACATATCGACGCAAAAGCAGACCGCGTGATCGACGCGGCGGGATGCTTCATCTTTGCCGGATTCATCGACACGCACACGCATTTCGATCTCGATCTCGGCGTGACCGTGACCGCAGACGATTTCGAGACCGGAACCAGGGCGGCGGTCGTCGGCGGCACGACCACGGTGCTCGACTTCGCAACGCAGGACCGCGGCATGACGATGCACGACGCGCTCGAATTGTGGCATAAGAAAGCCGAAAAGAGCTCCTGCAACTACGGCTTCCATATGGCGGTGTCCGAGTGGAACGACGCGCGCAAAGCCGAGGTCGACGACATGTTCAGGGCGGGCGTCAGCTCGTTCAAGATGTATATGGTGTACGACGCGATGAAGGTCAACGACGGACAGATCTACGACGCGCAGAAGTTCATCGGCGCGCGCGGCGGCGTCATCGGCGTGCATTGCGAAAACTACGACGTTCTGCAGGCGCGCATCGCGGAGGAGAAGGCAAAGGGACACCTCGATCCGACCGCGCATCCGGTCACGCGGCCGCAGGCGGTCGAAGCGGAGGGCGTGGCGCGGCTGATGCGCATCGCGGAGCTTTCCCGCAATCCCGCGTGGGTGGTGCACCTGTCCACCGCGGACGGGCTCGAAGAGGTGCGCGCAGCGCGCAAACGCGGCGTGGAGGTCTATGCCGAAACGTGCCCGCAGTATTTCACGCTCGACGTAAAGCGCTATGCCGATCCCGACGGCGCGAAGTTCGTGATGTCGCCGCCGCTTCGCGAGGCAAAAGACCGCGCGGCGATCCTCGACGGCATGCGCAAAAAGGATATTGACTTTATCGGAACGGATCATTGCTCGTTTACAATGCAGCAAAAGGCGCTGGGCAGAGACGATTTCTCGAAGATCCCGAACGGCGGCGCGGGCGTGCAGAACCGTGCGGAGCTGGTTTATACCTATGCGGTGCGGACCGGTGCGATCACGCTCGAACAGATGGCGCTTCTTTTGAGCGAACGCGCGGCGCGGCTGTTCGGCATGTTCCCGCAAAAGGGTGCACTGCGCGTCGGGAGCGACGCGGATATCGTGATCTTCGATCCGGACGACAGACATACGATCTCATGGAAAACGAACCTGCACGCGTGCGACAATTCGCCGTATGAGGGCATGGAGGTCTCGGGACGCACGCGCGACGTGCTTCTGAACGGCGAGCTTGTCGTGGAAAACGGCGCGCTCGTTCTGCCGAACCGCGGACGGTTCGTCTTCCGCAGGCCCCCGGAAAGGTACAGAAAATGAAGATCGCTCTGGTTTTGACGGCTGCCGGCGGCGGCAAGCGCTTCGGCAGCGACAAGCTCGCATACCCGATCGACGGGAAGCCGATGCTCCTGCACGCGCTGGAACTCTACGACCGGATGAGAGACCGGTTTGTTTCCCGCACCGTCGTACTGCGGACGGGGGCGGAGGAGCGTCGCCTGGTTGCGGAGCGGATGGAGTATCGCGTGGCGGAGAATCCGGATCCGGAGCGCGGCATCGCCTCAAGCGTCGTGATCGGCACGGAAAACGCGCTGGAAAGCGATCCGGACGGGATTCTGTATGCGGTGGGGGATCAGCCCCGCGTGAGCGAAAAGACGGTTGACGCGCTTCTGAATGCGTTCCGAAGCGATCCGACGCGCATCGTCGCGCCGGCCGCGAACGGCAGACGCGGCAATCCGGTGCTGTTTCCGAAGGATCTGTTTCCGGCGCTTCTGACGCTGTCCGGCGACGTCGGCGGCAGTCAGGTCATTGCAAAGCACCTCGACCGGCTCCTGACGGTTGACGCGCCGCCTGCAGAGCTTGAGGACATCGACACGCTCGATCGGAACGAATCGCGCTGGTATGTGCTGCACGGCAACATTCTGACGGTTCCGGAGCTCGGCAAGCTGAACGCCGTGCGCGACGGATATATCGTGCTCGACGGCGACGGCGTGATCGAAGGCGTGTTCGAAACGCTGCCCGAGCGGTTCAAAAGCGGACAGCTTGCCGACTACGGCGACGCGCTGATCATGCAGTCGTTCTGCGATATGCATCTGCACGCGCCGCAGTTTCCGATGCTCGGCATGGGCATGGATCTGCCTCTTTTGGATTGGCTTCACACCTATACGTTCCGTACCGAGGCGCGGTTTGCCGATCCGGATTACGCCAGGATGCATTACCGCACGCTCGCCGACCGTCTGGTCGACTACGGCACGACGCGGGTGAGTATGTTCTCGTCGCTGCATACGGACGCGACGCTGGTGCTGATGGAGGAGCTCGAGCGCGCGGGTATCTCCGGTTATGTCGGAAAGGTCAATATGGATCGCAACAGCCCCGCGTACTATTCCGAAACGACGGAGGAGAGCAAGCGCGAAACGCTGCGCTGGCTCGACGCGTGCGACCGGTTTTCGCACATTCGTCCGATCATCACGCCGCGGTTCACGCCGTCGTGCTCGAACGAGCTGATGGAGTGGCTCGGAAAGATCGCAGCCGAGCGGGATCTGCCGGTGCAGTCGCATCTGAGTGAAAACACGAGCGAGATCGAGCTGGTGCATTCCCTGCATCCCGACTGCGCGCAGTATTGGGAGACCTACGCAAAATACGGGCTTTGGAAGCCCGGCACGCTGATGGCGCATTGCGTGCACAGCGACGCGCGCGAGCGTGAGGCGATCAGAACGCACGGCGTGACGGTCGTGCACTGCGCGGACTCGAATACGAACATTTCAAGCGGCGTTGCACCGATCCGCACGATGCTCGACGAGGGACTCGACGTGGTGCTCGGCAGCGACATTGCGGGCGGCGCGCATCTTTCGATGCTGAACGTGATCCAGATGTCGATCCGTGTTTCAAAGATCAAGCGCATCGAAAGCGGCTGGACGATCCCGTTCCTCTCCGTGGCGGAGGGGTACTATCTCGGCACCACGGCGGGCGCGAAGCATTTCGGCGCAAAGCCCGGCTTCCAAAAGGGCGACAAGCTGCACGCCGTGGTCATTGACGACCGTGAATATCCCGACACGGCGCGGCTGACGCTGCGGGAGCGGTTCGACCGCGCGGTCTATATCGCCGAGCCGAAGGACATCGTGGCGGTGTACGGCGAGGGCAAACGCCTGAAATAACGCATGGAATCAAACAAAAAACACATCCTATCCGGAAAGGACGGGATGTATTTTTTATGTGGACCGCAAGAATTCTGATATTGGTCCTGCTGCTTCTTTCGGGCGGCGGGTGGTTCGACCGGGTGCTGTTCAAGCGCGAAAAGATCGCGCTTCTGTGCCTGCTTCCGGTCGTATTCGGACTGACGCTTGTGCCGACGGTCACGGAACCGACCGTGCGGCTATGCTTTGCGCCGTGCGCGTTTCTGCTGCTGACCGCAGGTCTGTGCCCGACCGATCATCCGTTCGGCGCGCTGTTTGCCGCGCTTTCGGGCGGGCTTCTCGGTTGGGAGCTGTGCGACGCGTTCCCGCTGTTTTTTGAACAGGGATTCCTGATCGCGGCGCCGACACTGCTCGTTTCCGCGCTGTTCTGCCGCGACGCAAATGCAAAGGCGCTCGCGATCGCCGCGGCGCCCTTTGTAATGCTCCTGATCAGAATGGCGGGGGACTATACGCTGTTCCGGAGCACGGTGCTGGAACTCGGGAACGGCGACGCGCTGTGCGCGCAGTCACTCGGGCTGCTTCTGCTGATTCTGAACGCCGCGCTGCGCGAACGGATCTCGTTCCGTCTGCGCCGCGCGCACGGAGTCGTTCCGCTTATTCCGCGAACGTGATCCGCTGTTCGGCTGCGTTCACCGTCACGGGGACGCCGAACGCCGGTCCGTATCCGCCTTCGGCTCGCCGGTGCTTCCTCCGGTGAACGCACGACGCGAACCGCGTTTATTTGCTTGAATCTTTTGGCTGACCGGTACGGGCGCATAATGCCGAGGCGATCAGCGCGGTCAGCGGCACGGCAAGGATCAGCCCGATGCTGCCGGATATGCCGGTGATGACCTCGTGCGTGATATAGTCGCCGGACAGGATCGCCTTCCAGTCCCAGTTGAAATACCGGATCAAAAGTAGGTTGACGAGCGCACCGCCGGCGAACGCGAGGATCAGCGTGTTCGTCATGGTGCCGACGGCGTCGCGCCCGATACGCATACCGCTTCGGAACAGCTGCCTGAAATGCATGCCGGGATTGACGGTCTTCAATTCGTCGATCGACGATGAAACGCTCATCGCAACGTCCATGACCGCGCCCAGCGCGGAGATGACGATGCCGGAAACAAACAGCCCGCGAATGTTGATCGGCGTGCCCTGAAACTTCGCCTGCACAAGCGTGTCGGTCTCGGCGACGTTGTATTCGAGTCCGTCGAGATGCGTAAGTCTGCCTGCGATCAAAGCGAACAGGCAGGCGGCGGAAAAGCCCGCCACGGTCCCGAGGATCGCAGAGAGCGTTTTGCGGCTCAGCCCGCCGAGCAGAAGAAAGCAGACGACCGTGACGAGCACGCAGAGGATCAGCGTGAACGGGATCGCAGGATACCCTCTTAAAAGCGCGGGAACGAGGAGAAAGGCGACGGCGGCGAGCGTCAGCCCGAGCCCGAGGATCGAGCGAAGGCCGATTCTTCCGCCGACAAGAACCGTCACAAGCAGAAATACGGCGACGAGCGCGAAGAGGATCCATTGCCGGTTGTAGTTCATGACCGAAACGGAAAGCGTGTCCTGCGCGCGGTCGGACAGGATGTAGACGAGCAGGGACGTGCCCTTTTTGGCGTGCTTATCGAACAGCTTGCTCATGTAGTTCATGATTTCGAGCCGCTCGCCTTTGTGCTCGCCGGTCGTGATCTCAACGAGCAGCTTCTGCGAGCCGATATGCACGTTCTCGGTATCCGGATCCTCGAAGGAATCGTCCTCCAGCACCTCGAGCACCGTCGCATAAGCGTAGGAAACCGTCGGATTGCCGTCTTCGGGATCCGAATACTCTTCGGGCAGCGCGCCGGTCTCAAACAGCAGACGGTTGCTGTCCGCCGCAAGCGCCATATGCGTGAAATACACCTGTGCGGCGTCGTCACGGTCGGGGTTGTACTTTGCGATCGGACGGTGAAGCTGCAGCGCGAGCACGACGCCCGCGGCGAGGATCGTGAGAACGATCGCAGCGGCGATCCATGTCTTCGGTTTTTTCAGCGTTTCGATCCGTTTCTTCATATCCGTTATTATACCGTCAAACGCGTTTTTCCGTCAAGAAAAAACGCCGTCCGAAGACGGCGATGCGTTCATTTTTCATAGACACGCGGTACGCGGTCGGAGAATGAAAGCAGGATCTCGTAAGAGATCGTATCGGCTTTCTCGGCGAGATCGTCCGCGGTGATCTTTTCGTCGCCCTGCCGGCCGATCAGCACGGCTTCGTCGCCGATCGCCACGCCGGGCACCTCCGACACGTCGACCATCATCTGGTCCATGCAGATGGTTCCGATCTGCGGGCACCGGATGCCGCCGATCAGCACGTCCGTTTTGCCGGTGAGGCAGCGCTTGTAGCCGTCGCCGTAACCGACGGGAAGCGTCGCCACGCGCGTCGGACGGGAGGCAACGAATTTGAGTCCGTAGCTTACACCCTCGCCCGCGGGGATCGTCTTGAGATTGCTGATATAGGTGATCAGCGACATCACCGGCGTCAGGCCGCTGCCTTCGGTCCGCTTCGCGTCGGGATGATAGCCGTAAAGCGCGATGCCGAAGCGCACCATGTCGTACTGCAGCTCCGGGAAATCGAGCGTCGCCGCGGAGTTCGCGGCGTGCACGATCGGGCGGTAGCCGCGCGCACGGATCCTTGCGACGAAGGCGTCGAACCGCTGCGCCTGCAGATGCGTGAACGCCGGATCGGATTCGGACTTTGCAAAGTGCGTGAACACGCCGTCCATCGAAACGTGCGGACAGGCGTCGAACGCGTCCAGAAGCTCGTCGAGCATGGCGTCGTCCGTGACGCCGATGCGATGCATGCCGGTGTCGAGCTTGACGTGCACATGCGCGGTCTTGCCGGAGGCGACGGCGCAGCGCTCAAAGTTGCGGACTTGTTTTGCGGTGAAGACGGAGGAGGTCAGCTCGTTGCCGACGACGGCGGGAATGTGATCGGGATCGGTCACGCCCAGGATCAGGATGGGCAGGGTGATGCCGTAATTGCGAAGGCGCACGCCTTCCTCCGGGATCGCGACGGCAAACATGTCGACGAGACCGGATTGCTCCAGATATTCGCCGACCACGGTGATGCCGTGACCGTAGGCGTTTGCCTTGATGACCGCCAGGAACTTGGTTTCGGGTTTCAGCCGCCGTTTGGCAAGCCGGATGTTTTTCAAAAATGCGGGCAGATGAACGACCGCATGCGTACTGCGAAGCATGGATAAAATCCCCCTTTTCCAACCATTGATTCTACATGAATCCAATAAAAAAGTCAATTCTTTTCCGTCGAAACCGACACGTTTCGACTCGGACATAATATATCGAAAAAATGTTAACAATTTATTCAAAAACTATTGCAATTTCTATACCTTGGTGCTAAAATGGGATAAACAATACAAGATATAGGGGTTTCTATGGTCAGAATCATTGCGGGCACCGCCCGCGGAAGGAAGATCGAGACGCTCGAAGGCCTTGAAACCCGTCCCACGCTGGACCGCGTGAAGGAGGCCGTGTTCGGTTCTCTGCAGTTTAAGATTCCGTACGCATCCGTGCTGGATCTGTTCGCGGGAAGCGGCAATCTCGGATTGGAAGCGGCGTCGCGCGGCGCGAAGCGCGTTGTGCTGAACGACCGCAACCCCGCATGCATCGGGATCATCCGGAAAAACATCGACACACTCGGGTTTTCGGAGATCGCGGAGACGCTGAATCTCGATTATGCAGCGGCGATCGACCGGCTCGGCGCCCACGGAGAAGCGTTTGATCTCGCGTTTCTGGATCCGCCGTACCGGGAGGGGCTTTCCGGGGACGCGGTTCGGCGGCTGTTTGATGCGGGGCTGATCCGTCCGGGCGGAACGGTCGTGCTGGAGCACGCGGCGGATCTTGTGCCGCAAGGCGTTCCGGGCGTTTACCGCATTGCGAAAACCAAGCGGTTCGGCAAATGCGGGTATTCCCTTATTGAGGAGGACGGAGAATGAAGATCGGCGTATATCCGGGCAGCTTCGATCCGTTTACGATCGGACATCTCGACGTTCTGAAGAACGCGGCAGGATTGTTCGATGTCGTGTATGTGGCGGTTTTGAACAACAGCGCGAAATCACCGGTGTTTTCGGTGGAAGAGCGTGTGGAGATGATCGACCGCGTCATTGAATCGGAAGGACTCAAAAACGTCCGGTCCGGTTCGTTTTCGGGGTTGCTGGTCGACTACACAAAGCAGATCGGCGCGCAGTACATCATCAGAGGGCTTCGGGCAATCACGGATTTCGAGTACGAATTCCAGATCAACGCGGTGAACCGGCATCTGAATCCGGACATCCGCACGGTGTACTTCATGGCAAATCCCGAGCACTCGTTCCTTTCGAGCTCGAGTGTGCGTGAGATCGGTGAAATGGGCGGTTCCATTGAGGGATTGGTTCCGCCGTGCAATTATCATTATTTACGGGAAAGGTTGGCAAGGCAGAAATGAACGGCGTACAGACAATGAAGATCTTCAGCATTCTTTCGAAGATCGAACAACTGGTTGCGGACAGTCCGAAACCGAGATTCAACAACGCGGGCAGCCGTCGCATCATCGACGAGGAGGAGCTGCTCACGCTCCTGGACGATCTCAAGGCGACGATTCCGGAGGATATCCGCAGAGCAAGCGGCATCATCGCGGAGAAGGAAAATACCCTTCGCGACGCAAACGAGCAGGCGGATGAAATCGTTGCGGAAGCGCAGAAGGAAGCAAACGAACTGCGCGAGCAGGCGCAGGAGGCGGCGGAGAACGTGTACCGTCAGGCGGTCGCGGAATACGAGGGCCTCGTTTCCGAGAGCTCCGTCTATCAGGCGGCGGTGAAGCGCGCGGACGATCTTCGTCAGGCGGCGGAGGAGAACGCCGATTCGATCTGCAGCGGCGCGCGCGCCTATGCGGACGACATCCTTGCCGACGTGCAGCGGTATCTCAACGACTACATGAAGATGATCAACGGCAACCGCGAGGAGCTGGACGTCCGTCCGAAGCCCGTCGCGCCGGAGCTGAACATTCCCGAACCCGAACCCGCGCCGATCTCGGTGCCGGTCGTCGAGCCGCGCCGTGAGCCGGTTCGCCGTCAGGAGCCCGCTCGCCGTCAGGAGCCGGCGGTGAAGACGCAGAAGCCCGCAGCCCGTCCCGCGCCCGTCGAGGAGGAGGACGACTACGAGGAAGAAGAGGAGAAGAAGCCGCGTAAGAAGGGCTTTTTCGCCCGTATGCTCGGCATTGAGGAAGTCGACGAGGACGAGGAAGAATACGACGACGAAGTCGAGGAAGAGCGTCCCGCGCCCAAGAAGAAGCGCCGCAGCATCTTCTCCTTCTCCGATGACGAAGAGGACGAAGAGGAAGAATAATCCGTTTATAAAAAGACCGGCAGAAGATTCTGCCGGTCTTTTAATATGCGTTCTTATTCGTCGCCGTTTTTGCGGTGCATCGAACGATCGGCGTCAAAGCCCTCGGGATAGCGGGCTTTCAGCTTGTCGATGTTCGCCTGCAAAATGGTTTCCAGATCGTAGCCGATCGCGGTGGCGGTCTCGGCGAGATACCATGCGACGTCGCCGAGCTCTTTCGCAAGATGCGCCTTGTCAAGCTCGTGGCCCTGCATCATCCACTTTTTGACGAGGTCGATCGCCTCGCCCGATTCGCCGCAGAGCCCCATGACGCCGTTTAAGAGCACTTCCTTTTCGGAAAGCGCGGGGTTCAGCGTGGTCATGGCGAGCTTCTGATACTCGTTGATCGTCATAGTCCCATGTCCTCGTCGATCAGAATGATCCGGAACGCCTGATGGCGGCGCGACGGATATTCCGTGATGGCGGTCACGTTGCACATGCGTACCGGCGGGCGGCAGTCGCGGCAGACGTTGTCGATCGAGCACGGCGTTTTGAAGCCCTGCCGGCGCGCGTTCGGACCGCAGGCGTCGCGCTTGATCCGTGCGATCGCTTCTTCATAATCCTTGACCAGCTTGTTTCTGCCGACGGCCAGGATGACGGTTTTCGGACCGTAGATGATGCCCGCGAGGCGGTTGCCCGTTCCGTCGATGTTGACGAGACGTCCGTCCTCGGTGATCGCGTTCGACGAGCACAAATACACGTCCGCGCCGATCGCGTTGATCCGCGTTTGCTCGACCTGCGGCTTCTCGACCTTCCAGTGCCAGTAAACGGTGTTGCCGCGCGCGGTGAGCGCTTCGTAAAGCCCCAGATCGCGCACGGTCGCGGAGCCCGCGATGCCGACGGAACGGTCGCCGATGTAGTTCAAGATCAGTTCTTTCGCCTCTTCGGGCGTTTTGCAGACGTCGGCAAGAAAACCGCGTTCATTGAGCCGCTTTGCGACGGCTTCCAGTTCCGAAATCATAGTGTTTACCTCCGTATAGATTGATTGGATTATATCACAATTCTTGCATTTTTGGCAACGGTAATGTATGATATTGTTACCCTTGGAGGTAGTTATGAATTTTGATCCGAACCTGATTCGCAATTTTTCGATCATCGCGCACATCGATCACGGCAAGTCGACGCTTGCCGACCGCATGATGGAGCTGACCGACACCGTCGCCAAGCGCGACATGGAGGAGCAGCTTCTGGATTCCATGGACATCGAGCGCGAGCGCGGCATCACGATCAAGGCGTCCGCCGTGCGCATGTTTTATCACCATACCGACGGCAAGACCTACATGTTCAACCTGATCGACACGCCGGGCCACGTGGACTTCAATTACGAGGTTTCGCGCGCGCTCGCCGCGTGCGAAGGCGCGGTGCTGGTCGTCGACGCCACGCAGGGCATCGAAGCGCAGACGCTTGCGAACGTGTACCTTGCGGTGGACAACGGGCTTGAGGTGCTTCCGGTCGTCAACAAGGTCGACCTGCCGAGCGCCGAGCCGGAACGCGTGATCCATGAGATCGAGGACGTCATCGGCATTCCCGCCGAGGACGCGCCGTGCATTTCGGCAAAGACGGGGCAGAATGTCGGGGAAGTTCTGGCGCGCATCGTGGACGCGGTTCCCGCGCCGACCGGCGATCCGGACGCGCCCTTGAAGGCGCTGATCTTCGACTGCTTCTACGACAATTACAAGGGCGCGCTGTCCTATGTGCGCGTGTTCGACGGCACGGTCAAGGCGGGGACGCGCATCCGTTCGATGGCGACCGGCAACGAGTTCGACGTCACCGAAGTCGGTGTGTTCGCACCGACGTGGAAGCCGGTCGATTCCCTGACGGCGGGCGAGGTCGGCTATGTCGCCGCCTCGATCAAGAGCGTTGCGGAAACAAAGGTCGGCGACACGATCACCGAAGCGAACCGTCCCGCAAAGGAAGCGCTGCCCGGCTATAAGCAGGCGAACTCGATGGTCTTCTGCGGCGTGTATCCGGCGGACGGCGCGCATTACGACGATCTCAAGGAGGCGCTCGACAAGCTGAAGCTGAACGACGCGTCGTTAAGCTACGAGCACGAGACGTCCGCGGCGCTGGGTTACGGCTTCCGCTGCGGCTTCCTCGGCCTCCTTCATATGGAGATCATCACGGAGCGGCTCGAGCGCGAGTTCGATCTCGACCTCGTCACCACCGCGCCGTCGGTCGTGTATCATGTGTATACGCTGGACGGACGGAAGCTCGTCATCGACAACCCGACGAACCTGCCGAACGCGGCGGAGATCGACTACATGGAGGAGCCGATCGTGAAGGCGACGATCATGACGCCGTCCGAGTACGTCGGCTCGATCATGGAGCTGTGCCAGAACAACCGCGGCACGTTCATCGACATGCAGTACATCGAGGCCGACCGCGTGAATCTGCATTATGTGCTGCCGCTGAACGAGATCATCTACGATTTCTTCGACAGCTTAAAGTCCAGAAGCCGCGGCTACGCGTCGTTCGACTACGAGCTTTCGGGCTACGCGAGAAGCGAGCTCGTGCGGCTCGATTTCCTGCTGAACGGCGAAATGTGCGACGCGCTCAGCACCATCGTGCATAAGGACCGTGCGTATGCAAAAGGACGCGCCGTCGCCGAAAAGCTCAAGGACGTCATTCCGCGCCAGCAGTTCGAGATCCCCGTGCAGGCGGCGATCGGCAGCAAGATCATCGCGCGCGAGACGGTGAAAGCCGTGCGCAAGGATGTTCTGGCAAAGTGCTACGGCGGCGATATCACGCGCAAAAAGAAGCTGCTCGAAAAGCAGAAGGAAGGCAAGAAGCGTATGCGGCAGGTCGGCTCCGTCGCCGTGCCGAGCGACGCCTTCATGAGCGTGCTGCGCATCAACGGATGATCGGCGTCTACGTACATATCCCATACTGTCTCAAAAAATGCCGCTACTGCGATTTCTGTTCGATCCCGGTCGACGAAACCGCGGGGCGGTATCGTGCTGCTTTGGAAACGGAGATCGCGCTTTCCGGGGCGAAGTATCCCGGCGAACGCGTGAAAACCGTATTCTTCGGCGGCGGCACGCCGACCGTGCTGCCCGCGGAAGACCTTTGCGCGATCCTCGGCGCGATCCGAAACACGTTTGCGGTCGAACCGGACGCGGAGATTTCGATCGAGTGCAACCCCAAGACGATCGGCTTCAACGGCTTGAAGCGGCTCTTTGACGCGGGCTTCAACCGGCTTTCGATCGGTCTGCAGGCGACGCAGAACGACCTTCTTTCCCGCATCGGGCGCGTGCACACCTACGAGGAGTTTCTCGTGACCTACGCCGCCGCGCGGGACGCGGGCTTTACAAATATCAACGTCGACCTGATGCACGGACTGCCGGGGCAGGGGCAGGCGGATTATCTTGACGCGATCCGCACCGTCGCGGCTTTGGAGCCCACGCATATCTCTGCCTATTCGCTGATCCTGGAGGAGGAAACGCCGCTTTACGACGACGTGATGCACGGGCGCGAAACGCTGCCGGACGCCGACGCCGTCGCCGACATGGAGGACGCGGGCATGGACCTTTTGGACGCGCTCGGCTACCGGCGCTATGAGGTCAGTAACTTTGCAATGTCGGGCTTCGAGTGTCGCCATAACCTCATTTACTGGCACAACGAACCGTATCTGGGGCTCGGCGTCGCCGCGCACTCGTCGATGGTCGAGGACGGCTTTTGGGTGCGGTTTTCGAATGAAAGAAGCATTCCGGCGTATCTGAAAAAGATCGGAAAGGGAAAGCTGCCCCGTGCGGAGCGCATCATCACAAACACCTTTGAGCAGATGTTCGAGTCCGTGATGCTCGGTCTGCGCCTCGTAAAAGGCATCGACCGCGCGGCATTTTCCGACCGCTTCGGCTGCGACGTGATCGAAACGTATCGATCCGCCTACGACAAAAACGACCGGTACGGCTTCTGGGACCATTCCGATCCGGACTTTCTGCGGCTCAACAGGATCGGCATGGATCACCTCGATTCCGTCCTCAGGGACTTCCGCGAACGGCGGCTGATCGATTTTTTGAGGTAAGAGCAAAGTAAAAGCACCCGGCGACCGTCGGGTGCTTTTTTCGTTTCGTACATTAGATTCAATGCAAAAAACCGAGATAGAAATCGAGAGCGTTGTAGAGCATATCGCCGGAGCAGACTTGTACGGAGGCATCGGTGTGCGGAACGGTCACATCTTCGTAGAGATCGGTTGCTTTTGTCAGCACCAGAACGGGGATGATCTCGTAGCTGTCGCCGAAGATCACGTCAAGGTATTCGCAGTATTTGGCGCATTGCGCAACCTCGTCCGCTTCGATGCGGTCCTTCATCTTGAATTCAAGGGAAAAGACATGCCGCCGCGTGATCAGCAGAACATCGGCATAGATGCGGATATGTTTTCCCTTTTTGATGCGCAGTTCAAAGACGATCTCCCAATCGTCGGAAAGCTCCTTCGGATAACCGAATTCGTTGAGATCGCGAAACAGGTCGCGCATCGTTTTTCGCGTGTCGGTGAACGAATGGAACAGACCGCGCGTGTCGTTCAGATTGCGGCCGACGTTCTCGCAGCCGAGTTTTAAGAGCGCGAGCCAACGCGCTTCGTCCATGTCAAGGAATTCGCGCACGGAGGAATAGAAGCCGGAAAACTCTGCCAACCCGTAATGCGGGCGCGTCTGCAGGATCTGTCCGTGCCATAGGTACTCGTCGTCCTGCCAGCACAGCTCCTTCATAAACGGCGAACCGTACAGAAAATGATTTACCGTTGTCGCATCTACGCGCAGTGTGCGGGCGATGTCGCGCGCCTTGATTCCGTCTTCGCTGCTGCAGATGCACGAATAGATGCTTCGTTCGATCGGATCGATCCTTGCCATTTCCGTTTTCCTCCGTTTCCGGTATTGTATCACAGGAACGAATCCGCCGCAAGAAAGGACTGCTTTTTCAGAGTTCACTTTTGTTTCACATTGTTGCCCCGAAGTTCACTTGACTATTGTGCATCATAGTGGTATCTTATGCATAGTGATTAGCACTCGAAGAAACGGAGTGCTAAAAGAAAGGAGGCGATCGCATGGAACTGGATCAAAGAAAGCTGCAGATCCTGCGTGCGATCGTTGACGAGTACATTCTTTCGGCGAGCCCGGTCGGATCGAAGGCGCTTTCGCAGAGCGGCATGAAATGGTCGTCCGCGACGATCCGCAACGAGATGGCGGACCTCGAAACGCTCGGGTATCTGGCGCAGCCGCACACGTCGGCGGGGCGCATCCCTTCCGAAAAGGCGTATCGCCTGTACGTCGATCAGATGATGCAGCGCGCGCACCTGAGTGACGAGGAATCGAAGCTCCTGTACGGATACTTCCGCGAGCATGTGCACGGCGTCGACGCGGTGCTGCGCTCCACGGCGAAGGCGCTTTCGGAGATCACGCATTACACGGCCGTCGTCATGATGCCGGACATCGGCGTAAACCGGTTAAAGCATCTGCAGCTCATTCCGCTGATGCCGGGCAAGGCGCTGGCGGTCGTCGTGACCGACGCGGGCGTGTCGCAGAACACGGTCATCGACGTGCCGGAGGACATCGGACCGGAGGAGCTGGACCGCATCAGCAAGGCGATCACGGCAAGATTTTCGGACTGCCGTATGTCGACGGTTTCGTCGAAGCTCGTGCGCGAGCTCGGCGGCGAGCTTTCCGCCCGTGCGGATTTCGTGGAATCGCTGCTGCTCACGCTGTGCGAAAACCAGTCGAGCGATCGCCGCATGGTCGAGCTTTCCGGCGCGACGAACATGCTGGAATACCCCGAGTACAGCGACGTCAATAAGGCAAAGACGTTTCTTGCCACGGTCGAGCAGAAGGACAGCATGTACCGGATGCTGAAAAAGGCGTCCAGCATGGAGTTCACGGTCACGATCGGCAGCGAGAACGAGCAGGAGGGCTTTCAGGACTGCAGCGTGGTCACCGCGAGCTATCGCGTGAACGGAACGCCGGTCGGCAGCTTCGGCGTGATCGGACCGACCAGAATGGACTACGCCCGCGTGCTGAGTATTTTGAAAAATGTGCAGACCAACCTCGGTACGGTGCTGCAATCGTTTTTGAAGGAGGAATAGGAACTTGGCTTCCAAAAAGAACAAGCCGCATGAAGCGGTGAAGGAACCTGAAACGGTCGAAACGACCGCGGAGGAGAAGACCGAAGAACAGGCGTCCGACGTCGTCACGATGACGCAGGAAGAGCTTGAGACGGTCAAGAAACACATCGACGAGCTGCAAAAGAAGCTGGACGACACGATCGCGCTTTTACAGCGCAACCAGGCGGATTTCGACAACTTCCGCAAACGGAACGCAACGGTGCGCGCGGACAGCTACGACGAGGGCAAGCGCGACTGCATCAAAGCGCTCTTGCCGGTGCTGGACGATTTCGACCGCGTCGCGGAAAGCGACGAAAAAGCGGACGGCTGGGCGGACGGTGTGAAGCTCGTACATAAGAAACTCGCCGACATCCTGAAAAAGGAAGGGCTCGAGGAGATCCCGTCGGACGGCGCGTTCGATCCCGAACTGCACAACGCGGTGATGACCGAAGCGGTCGAAGGCATGGAAAGCGGCAACATCGTGCAGACCTTCCAGAAGGGCTACAAAGTGAAAGAAAAGATCGTTCGCCACAGCATGGTGAAGGTTTCTGAATAAGGCAAAAACAAGTATTTCCCGCTTGTTTGCATAGAATAAAAAGGTTAATCTCAAAGAATTCGGAGGTATCAGAATATGAGTAAGATCATTGGTATTGACCTGGGCACCACAAACTCCTGCGTCGCCATTCTCGAAGGCGGCGATCCGGTCGTCATCCCCAACGCGGAAGGCGCAAGAACCACTCCGTCCGTCGTTGCGTTCAAGGGCAGCGAACGTCTGGTCGGCTCCATCGCAAAGCGTCAGGCGATCACGAACCCGGACAGGACCGTCTCCTCGATCAAGCGTGAGATGGGTTCTTCCTACAAAGTCCACATCGACGACAAGGACTACACGCCGCAGGAGATCTCGGCAATGATCCTGCAGAAGCTGAAGCAGGATGCGGAAGCGTACCTCGGCGAGACCGTCACCCAGGCGGTCATCACCGTGCCGGCGTACTTCACCGACAGCCAGCGTCAGGCAACGAAGGACGCGGGCCGCATCGCGGGCCTCGAAGTGCTCCGTATCATCAACGAGCCGACGGCGGCATCTTTGGCGTACGGCCTCGATAAGGAAACGAACCAGAAGATCTTGGTTTACGACCTCGGCGGCGGCACGTTCGACGTCTCGATCCTCGAGATCGGCGACGGCGTCTTCGAAGTGCTTGCGACCGCGGGCAACAACCGCCTCGGCGGCGACGACTTCGACCAGCGTCTGATCGACTACATCGCGTCCGACTTTTTGCGCAACAACGGCATCGACCTCCGCAAGGACAAGATGGCGCTGCAGAGACTGAAGGAAGCGGCGGAGAAGGCAAAGATCGAACTTTCCGGCATGACGCAGAGCAACGTGAACATTCCGTTCATCACACAGGGACCGGCCGGTCCGCTGCACCTCGACTGCACGATCACCCGCGCAAAGTTCAACGAGCTGACCGCGGACCTCGTCGACAAGACGCGCGTCTGCGTCCAGAAGGCGATGTCGGATGCAGGGCTTTCTAACAGCGATATCAACAAGGTCATCCTCGTCGGCGGTTCGTCCCGTATCCCCGCCGTGCAGGAAATGGTCAAGAACATCACCGGCAAAGAGCCGTTCAAGGGCATCAACCCCGATGAATGCGTCGCGATCGGCGCGGCGATCCAGGGCGGCGTGCTCGGCGGCGAGGTCAAGGACATCCTGCTCCTCGACGTCACGCCTCTTTCGCTGGGCATCGAGACCGTCGGCGGCGTGTTCACGCGCCTCATTGAGCGCAACACGACCATCCCGACCAAGAAGAGCCAGATCTTCTCGACCGCGGCGGACGGACAGACCAGCGTCGAAGTCCATGTGCTGCAGGGCGAGCGCGAGATGGCGCAGTACAACAAGAGCTTGGGCAGATTCCAGCTTGCGGGCATCGCGCCGGCGCCCAGAGGCGTACCGCAGATCGAGGTCACGTTTGACATCGACGCGAACGGCATCGTGCACGTCTCCGCAAAGGACCTCGGCACGGGCAACCAGCAGCAGGTAACGATCACCGCGTCCACGAACCTCAACGAGGACGAGATCAAGAAGGCGGTCGCGGAAGCGGAACGCTACGCGGCGGAGGATAAGCAGCGCAAGGAAGCGGCGGAGAACCGCAACCACGCGGACCAGCTGGTCTACACCACCGAAAAGACGCTCCGTGAGCTCGGCGACAAGATCGACGCAGGCGACAAGGCGAAGGTCGAAGCGGCAGTCGCGGACCTGAAGAAAGCGCTCGAAGGCACCGACGACGCGCGCATCAAGGAAGAGACCGAGAAGTGCACGAACGTCAGCTATGAGGTCTTCGGCAAGATCTATCAGCAGCAGGCGCAGCAACAGCCCGGTGCGGAGCCGAATCCGAACAGCGCGCAGCAGCCGCCGAAGGACGACGTGGTCGACGCGGACTACACGGTCGTGGACTAAAATGATCAAATAGAATCAGGATCGGATCGGGCAAGTGAACGCTTGCCCGATCGTGAGGTACAACGTGGAGAGCAAGAGAGATTATTACGAGGTGCTCGGCGTAGAAAAGAACGCCTCGGATGCGGACATCAAAAGCGCGTTCCGCAAAAAAGCAAAAAACTGCCACCCCGACCTGCATCCGGGCGACGCCGCGAAGGAAGCGGAGTTCAAGGAGCTGAACGAGGCGTATGAGGTGCTTTCCGATCCCGAAAAGCGGTCGAAATACGACCAGTTCGGGCACGCGGCGTTCGATCCGACGATGGGCGGCGGCAATCCGTTCACCGGCGCGACGGGGTTTGACGGCTTCGGCGACATTTTCAGCACGATTTTCGGCGGATTCGGACAGCAGACGCAGAGCCGCAACGCGCCGATGACCGGCGACGACGTGCGCTACAACCTGACGCTGTCCTTCGAGGAGGCGGCGTTCGGTACCGAAAAGGAGATCAGCGTGACGCGCGAAGAGGTCTGCGACGTTTGCAACGGGACCGGCGCAAAGCCCGGCACGCAGCCGCAGCGCTGTCAGACGTGCAAGGGAACGGGGCAGGTGCGCATGCAGCAGAACACGCTGTTCGGCGCAACGACGATCACTCGTCCGTGCTCCGCGTGCCGCGGGACCGGCAAAATCATTTCGGAACCGTGCGCGGAGTGCCGCGGCAAGGGGCGTGTGCGCCGGCTGAAACGTCTTTCGCTGAAGATCCCGGCAGGCATCGACGACGGGCAGACGATCAATATGCGCAACGAGGGCGACGCCGGCTATAAGGGCGGTCCGCGCGGAAACCTGTATATCACGATCTCCGTGCGTTCGCATTCGCAGTTCGTGCGCCGCGGCAGCGATCTGCTGCTCACGATGAACATTCCGTACACGACGGCGGTGCTCGGCGGCGAGATCGTCGTGCCGACGCTCACGGGGCAGATCAAATACAACATCCCGGCAGGCACGCAGATCGGCACCACTTTCCGGCTGCGGGAACAGGGCATTCAGCGCCTGCAGCAGCAGGGGAAGGGCGATCTCTTTGTGACGGTCAACGTCGAGGTCCCGCGAAAGGTCACGGCGCAGGCGCGCGAGCTCCTCGAACAGCTTGCCGCGCTGGACGGTCAGCCGGTCGTGCAGAAAAACAAAAAACGTCCGCTGAAGGATATTTTCAAGTAAACAAAAAGCAGGAGGCAGCAAGCCACCTGCTTTTTTTATGCCTTTATTCGAGCGTGAAAAACGCCTGCTCGCCGTGCACGCCGACGACGTGCAGCACCGGCGTATGCTCCGCGGGAAGCGGCAGAACGATGGGCAGCTTCGGCGCGCAGTTGGTGTGCAGCGCATGGAAACACGTTCCGTCCACATATCCGGTCGCGGCATAGATCGGCGCGGCGTCCTTGCCGGAGAATGTCGTCTTTATAAGCTGCACGGAGCGTCTTCCGCCCTTTTCGCTGCGCTCCGTCTGAATCTCGCACGGCGTGCGATCGGCGGGATAACGGATCGAAAGCGCGTGCGCCGTGTTCTCGGTCAGCGTCGGTTCGCTTGTGATGCCGAGCTGGCGGCGCCGTAAAAGCGCACAGGCAACGGGGCTCTGATCGACCGCAAGGAAACGGCGGTTGAGCTTTGTCGCCGCCGCGGCGGTCGTGCCGCTGCCGGAGAACAGATCGAGCACCAGATCGCCCGGATCTGACGACGCGGCAATGATGCGCTTTAAGAGCGCTTCGGGCTTTTGCGTCACAAATCCGGTGCGTTCGCGATCCTTCTGCTGCAGATGCTCGATGTCCGACCAGACGTCGCTCGGGTAGATCAGCGAGTCCTCGTAATAGGTGTAGGTCTTGCCGTTCGAGCGGATTGAGAAGCCGATGCGCCCGTCTTCGTCGATAAACCGCTTCATGTGGTTGCGGCGTTCGGGACCGCGCGGCGTGCCGACCGCTTTGATGTTGAACAGGACCTTCTTGGATTTGCGGTAGAAGAGGATCGTATCGTGTTTTCTGGGGTAGCAGCGCGTGGCGCGTCCGCCCGAGCGGTATGCCCAGACGATCTCGTTCATGAAGTTCGATTCGCCGAAAATCTCGTCCAGAAGCATGCGCGCCTTGTGCGACATCCGGTAATCGAGGTGCAGATAGATCGAACCGCGCGGATCGAGGAGCCGGTGACAGCCGCGCAGGATGCGTTCGAGCCACGCAAGGTAGGCCGCTTCGTCGAGCTTGTCCTCGTACAGAACGACGGTCTGCGCCTGCCTGCCCTTTCCGATCCGCATCTTGAACGACTCGCCCGTCCGGAACGGCGGATCGAGGTAGATCAGCCGGACGCTGTTTTCATACCGCGAAAGAAGCGAGGAGAGCGCGTCTTCCGCCTTTGCCAAATAAAAGGTCCCGTCACCGCCCGACGGATGAAGCTCCTCCGTACAAAAAACGCGCATACCCGCCTCCGCTTTTTTCTTTATTGTACTATATCCTGTATCGAATTACAAGTGAAAATACAATATGTTGTTAAAGAATTCTGCCGTCACCGCATAAAGCGATTACCGGTTGCGGCCGATCAGCGTTTTGTAATAATCGACGGCGCCGGGCAGACTGCAGGCGTCAAGATACTCGTTGAGTCCGTGCATCCCTTTCATCTGCGCGGGGCCGTAGACGACGGGGGAGAAGCGCACGCAGGCGTTGCATATCTTCTGATAATGCCGCGCGTCCGTGCCGCCGGTCATGACGTACGGAATGCACGGAAGCTGCGGGAAGACCTCGCCGATCACCGCTTCCGTCAGCCGGTACGCGTCGCTTCCGGTGTCGACCGGCTCGCAGAAATCGTATGCGTCGATGACCTTGACCGAAAGGTCGTATTTCTTCGCAAGCCGTTCGATCGCCGCGTTGCTTTCCGCCATGCCCTGATGCGGGATGTAGCGGAGGTTCAGCGTCAGCGTCGCCTCCTGCGGAAGCACGTTGCAGCCGTCCGAACCGGTCTGCATCGTCGGCGCGACGGTCGTTCTGAGAAGCGCCGCCGCCTGCGGAGAAATGGAGGGCATCAGCAGAACGAGCAGCGGCTTGAAAAGCCAAAGGTTGCCGAACAGAAGACGGAGATAGAACGGACCGTAAGGCGCCATCGACGAGAACATTTCCTTCGCCTGACGGTTCATTTCGGATCGCATCGGGCTGTGGTTCGAGAGCTCCGTGACGAATTTCGAGAGCCGCACGATGGGGGAGTTTTTCGGCGGGAAGCTCGAATGCCCGCCGTTCGAGCGCGCCGAAATCAACAGATTGCCCTGTCCTTTTTCGAGCACGCCGATCATGGCGTAATTGCCGACGATGCCCGCCATCGGTTCGGTGACGATCGAGCCGCCCTCGTCGTTGACGAGAAACGGACGGACGCCGCGGCGGACAAGCTCGTCGACCAGCTTCGGACAGCCGGGACCGCCGACCTCCTCCGTATTCGAGGAGGAAAGCCAGACGTCCTGCTCCGGCACGAAATCGTCCTTCAAAAGCTCCTCGACCGCCTGGAAGAACGCCATGACCGAGCATTTGTCATCCGCGCTGCCGCGTCCCCAGATCCGCCCGTTTTCGATATCGCCCGAAAACGGCGGATGCTCCCAATCGCCCTCGGCGGGGACCACGTCCTGATGCCCCATCAGAACGAGCGGGCGGTCGTCATGTTTGCCCTTCCAGTGAAAGAGCAGACTGCCGTCGATCTCGATCTTTTCCAGATTTGCGTGTACGAGCGGAAACAGCTCTTCGAGAACCTTGTGGAAGCCGAGGAACTTTTCGCGCTGCGTTTCGCCCTTTCGCGATACGGTCTCATACCGCACCATCTTCGCGAGCGTTTCGGCGTAGACCGCCTCGCGTTCGGGATCGCGCTTCGGCTCCCACGCGGACGTCTTTTTCGGTTTGCAAAGCGTACGGATCACGGCGATCAGCACAAGGAGCAGCAGCACGCCGATGAGACCGAGCACGATATACAGCGCGATCATAAGCTGCCTCCACTCTTCAGCACATTGTTTTTGGATCTGTTCAGTTCGGCTTGAATAAGACTGAGTGGAATGATACCTAAACCAAACAGAGAAAGAACCAGGAATAACGTTGCGTTATTCGACGCAGGTTCATTGTTTGAGTGCCGCATTTTATCTATTTTACGACCGGCTTGATACATCCATACAATACCGTATATACCGAGCGTTACAATCGACAGTATTGCGACTTTTCCGCCGGGTTCATCTCCCGATTCCGGCGCTACATCGTTAAGATCGTTGACCGAATGGATCAACCAGATAATACCGTAAATGCCAAAAGTCAAAAGCGTCAGAATAACAGAAATCGCGATACTGCGTTTTTCATTCACTTCGCCGCCCTCCGTTTTCTGCTGTCTGCGGAACGAAAGGTAGGCGAGCACGATCGCGAGCGCGCCGCTCGGGATGACCATCATGGAGGTCGAGCCGATCAGGCCCGGCACAAGGATAAAGAGCAGCGACATGCATGCGAGCACGATCAGCGCGACGGTGCGGTTCATGCGGTAATACTTGCAAGCCATTGCGCCGAACAGCGCGGGCACGACGTTCTCAAACGCGGGCTGCAGATCGGGAGACTGCAGGACCGGCTGCAGCGGGATCATCAGGATCACGCCCGCGGCGAGCACGAGGATCGTCACAAGCGAGGACGTCGCGATCGACAGCGTCGCGATGATCTCGTTTTCCGGCGTGCCGGATCTGACGCCGACAATGTCGCGCGCGTTGATCGCGCAGGGGATCTTCATGTTGATCAGATTGCCGGTCATGAAGGCAAGATAGCTTCCGCCCGCGCCGAGCATCGGGACGTAGATCAGGTATTCCACGATCCCGCTGATAAGGTAGACGAGTCCGACGCCCAGAAACGCCTTGGCGGCGGCGCCGAGGTTCGGCATCGCGCCGAGAAACAGACCGATCGCAAACGGCGCGGCAAGCAAAAAAACCAGCACAAGGACCGTCAGCCATCTGCCGAGCTTATGCGTGGCGTTCAGATAGGTTTCGTACTGTTCGGTACGCTTGATTTCCTGTTCGTTCATTGTACGCCTCCTTGCTTGAGCCAGCCGAGGAAGATGGCGGCGGTCATGGCGATCAGCATGCTTCCCGCGATCGAGAAGCTGTCGATCCAGTCGGCTTTCGCCTTTTCCTTTATGAGCAGGAAGCCCGCCATCGCAAGGGCGGAGACACAGGCGACGGCAAGCGGAAGCCAGTCGCCGGTGAAGGTGAACAACCCGTTTCCGGAGACGATCTGCCCGATATAGCTTGCGATATACGCGGATACCAGCCCGATGAACATCGCGGTCATCGCGGTATCGCCGAACGCCTTGAGGTTGAGCTTTTTCTTTTTTCCGTCCGGCTCGACCGTTTCGGGCTTCGGAAGCGTGAGCTTCGAGGAATACGCCTTGCCGTTGAAGATCATCAGCACCATGCCCCAGATGATGCAGAAGCTCATCAGAAGCGCGATCGTGGAGAATCCGGACGCCGTCATGCTCGTCGCGGACAGCTTTTCCATGCCGACGGATTCCGCCGCCGCTTCCGCGACCTGCGTTTCATAGTGCAGCGCGCCGATGACCGAGAGCCGCAGCCACGGCCACGGCGTGCCGAGACTGCCGGACAGCGCAATGACGCCGAGCAGAATGCCCACGCTCGGCAGAACGGCAAAGGTCGCGCTCGCAATGATGACGCGCTTCATCTTGCCGACGTCGATCCCGATCGCCTTGCCCGCGCGGTAGGCGCGCACGGCGAAAATCATGCAGATGACCGCGACGAGCACCACGATGCCGCCACAGATCAGATACATGACCGGGCTGTTCAGTTTTGCCAACACTTCCATTTCATTTCCCCCTTCATGATCCCATGCGGGAATTCCGGAAATAGTATATCATATTGCGCGTGAAATGAAAAGAACCCGTCCGCATTTTGCGATCGGGTTCTTTCTGTTTCGGAATATTCCGGGCGGAAATGCTCAGATCTCGATGCTGCCGGAGGTGATGTAGCGTCCGGACTTGCGGTCGAAGAGCATGATGGAATTGCCCGTGAAGTGGATGTGCGTCGCGCTGCCGATCGTGTAGAGCGTGTCGCCGAACACGACGCTGGTCAGCAGGAATTCGCCGGTGCGGATCTTCAGCGTGGATTCCATACCGGTGGGCATGGCGCCGTAGATCTCGCCGTCGATGCCGTTGTCCGCAAGACGGATGAATTCGGGACGAACGCCGAGCACATAATCGCCGTCCACGATGACCGGCGCGTCTTCGATGGAGGTGTCGACCTCTTCGACGCGCGCGATGTTATAGCGGAAGACCTCGTCCTTGTTGCCCTTTTCCACATAGCCCTTCTGCTTTGCGAGCTCCGCGCGGCGTTCCGCTTCGGCGGCGAGCGATTCGTCGCGTTCGCGGTTCCATTCCGCCATCAAGATCGGCGCGTTCGGACGGAACGTCACAACGTTGTCGCCGAGGAGCTTCAGCGCGATGCTGCCGTCGGGATTCTGCTCGCCGTGCGTCTCGATGAAGTTGATCGAGGGATTGCCGACGAAGTCCGCAACGAACAGGTTGTTCGGGCGGTTGTAGACGGTGAGCGGCGCGTCGTACTGCTGCAGCACGCCATTGTTGATCAGGCAGATCGAAGTCGCGAGCGTCATTGCCTCCATCTGGTCGTGCGTGACGTAGACGAAGGTGCTGCCCGTTTCCACGTGCAGACGCTGCAGCTCATAGCGCATTTCAAGACGCAGCTTTGCGTCGAGGTTCGAAAGCGGCTCGTCCATGAACAGCACGCTGGGTTCCGGCGCGAGCGTTCTTGCGATCGCGACACGCTGCTGCTGACCGCCGGAAAGCTCGGCGGGGTAGCGGTCCATGAACATACCGATCTTGACGATGCGGGACACTCTGCGCACGGCGAGGTCGACTTCCTCTTTGTTGAGCTTGCGCTTGGTGACGACGGGCTTGCCGTTCTTCAGCACGCGGTAGTCCTTGTCGAGTTCTTCGCCCTTTGCTTTGTGCGCGGTGATCGCGTCCTGATGCTTCGCTTCGAGCTCCTTGACGAGCGCGGGCGCCCTGGACACGTCGTCCTGCAGATTGTAGCCGAGCAGCGTCTTTGCGGTCATCATGGAGATCGAATACGCGTCGATCAGCTTGATGTACGCCTTTTTCTTGTCAACCGTGCCGTTCTTGTCGCGGCAGTCGTTGATCACGTCCGCAACGCCCTTCGGATCTGCAAGGATCGCGGCAAGGCGCGCGTAGTTCTTTGCCTGATAGTCAACGGTTTCCTTCGGCTCGTTGATGTTCTTGAGACCGAACGCGATGTTGTCGTAAACGGTCATGTTGGGCCACAGCGCGTAGTTCTGGAACAGGAAGCCGACCTTGCGCTTATTGGCGGGGACGTTGATGCCCGCCGCGCTGTCGAACACGACTCTGTCGCCGATCGTGATACGGCCTTCGGTAGGCGTTTCGAGACCGGCGATCATGCGGAGCGTCGTCGTTTTGCCGCAGCCGGACGGGCCGAGCAGCGTGACGAACGCGTTGTCCTCGATAACGAGATTCAGATTTTCGACCGCGTAGAATTTCTTCCAACGCTTCGTGATGTTTTCCAATACGATTTTCGGCATATCATTAACCTCCGATGCCTTCATCCAGGCTTGCGCCGGTGAGTTTGTTGACGACTGTGTTGCAGATCAGGATCGTGACGACCAGGATCAGGTTGATACCGCTTGAGAACGCGTAGAGGCCCATTTCATCGAAATAGTCCAGCGTCGTGGAGAGGATGTAGCCCTGCGTACAGAGAAGCATGAACAGGGACAATTCACGAAGACACGTCATAAACGGCAGCATAAATCCGCTGATGATCGAGGATTTCTGGATCGGCACGATGATGCGGAACATACGCTTGAACCACGGAATGTCCTGAATGATCGCCGCTTCCTCGATTTCGCCCGACAGCTGCAGCATGGAGTTCAGCGACGCGCGGCTGGCGAACGGGATATACTTGACGGTACCGACGATGATCAGCAGCCAGTAGGTGTTGTAGAGATTGACGTACTTGTTCGAGAACAGAATGAAGAACGCGACGCCGACCGCGATGGAAGGCATCAGGTACGGCAGAAACGCGATGTTGTTGACGTAGTTCGCCCACTTCGATCTGCGGTTCTTGCTGACCGCGTAGCCGATCAGCGTACCGATCGTGCCGGCGGTCAGCGCGCAGGCGAAGGAGACGAGCATCGTGCCGCCGTAGGCATGCCAGATCGTGCTGTTGTACAGCATGCCCTGCTGACCGTACATGCCGTTCTCGGTGACGTTTTCGGCGGTGAGCCACCACTTGGCCGTCAGATTCTGCACGTTTCCGGTGTACAGGAAGCTGTAATCGCCCGGGTTCGGCAGGAACGTTTCAAACGCGAACGAGATGATGGGGTAGATGCTCGTGAAGAACGTGATGACGATGAAGATCACGCCGATCACGTACTTGCCCAGCTTGCCGAGATTGAACCGGGAGATCTGTCCCGATTTGCCGGTCACGGTCGTATAGCTCTTGCGGCTCTTCAGGGTGAGCTGGTTGGCAAGCAGGATCGCGATGCCGAAGATCATCATGATGATCGCAAGGATACTCGCTTCACCGGTATATTTGCTGTTCAGCGAAATGTACTTCGTGGACAGCGTTTCAAGGTTCAGATAGTGCGGGACAGGATAGCTGCCCATCGCGCTGCCGAAGACCAGCAGCACCGTCGACAGGATCGCGGGCTTGATCATCGGGAGCGTGATGCGGAACATCGTCTTCCAGCGCGGCGTATCGAGGATCGTCGCCGCTTCTTCGAGGTTCGCGTCCATGTTGCGGAAGATGCCGCCGATCAGAATGTACGCAAACGGCGCGTAGTGAAGACCGAGCACCATCGCGGAGGGGAACAGGCCCTGACACCACCAGCCGGGCATCTGAAGGTGGAATACCGAGGCCAAAAGACCGTCCGAGGTGTGCGTGACGGCGTTCGAGTAGAAGAGGTTCTTCCAGACGATCGCCAGCGTCCACTGCGGCATGATATACGGGAAGATGAAGATGGAGCTTAAATATTTCCGAAACTTGAGATTGGTTCTGGTAACCAAAAACGCAAAGAGTCCGCCGAATACGATCGACACCACGCAGGAAATGGTGGACAAAAGCACCGTGTTCAGAAGCGGCGTCCACAGGTTCTGTTTGGCAAGTCCCGAGGTGAACAGATCGATATAGTTGACGAGCGTATATCCTTCCGACTCGCCGGTCAGATGCGCGTCGATCGTGCCCGGATGGATCAGGATCGTATCCCGGACGATCGCGATGATCGGCGCGACGGTCGTGACGGTCAGAATAATGCCAAGCACCAGAAGGATGATATTTTGCGGTTTTGAGAAAAACGTTTTCAGCTTATTGAGCCGAATGCGCCGCTTCATGGCGCGTGTGGGTGCGGCTGTTTGCACGAATTCCTCCCTCTATCCCATCGGAGGCGCCCTAAAATCCATTAAGGCGCCTCCGATCATTTTCGTCGATGTGAAATTAGTCTACCTTATACTTCGTGAGCATTTCGATCCAGGAACCGACGGTGAACGCAACGGATGCGCAGTACTCCGGATCCTCGATGACGAGCTTGCCCTCTTTGACCCACCAGTCATAGCCGCGGTCGTTCTTGCACTCGAACTCGACCTCGCCGGCCTCGTTCATACCGCCCTTGCTGTGGCCGTACTTTTCTTCGGTGCCTGCCGCAACGGTCGGGTTGGAGGAGTAACCGCCCATATCCTTGCCCCATGCGGAGAAGCCGTCAACGGTGCAGGTGATGAACGCGATGAACGCGCATGCGGTCCAGGGCAGCGGGCTGTTGTCCGGAACGAACATGTAGTGGCAGTAGCCATAGCCGCCGATGCCCTCGAAGCCGTCCTGATACGCAGCAACCTTGATGTTGTTCTTGGAAATGGTGTCGGACTCTTCAACGGAACGGAGCTTGGAGTAAACGAGCAGACCGAACTGATCGGTTGCGGACTTGTCGACCAGCGTGTTGCAGATCGGGCCGTCATCCGGTTGCGCAGCATAGCTCTCTACCCAGAGCTTGATCCACGCAAGCGCGTATGCGCCGTTTGCGCCGAGACCGAGGTCCTTCGCGTCCGCTGCCATCGCTTCGATGACGGGCTTGAACTGCGCCTGCTTGTCAGCGGGGAGCTTGTCGAACGCATCCTTCAGATAGCCGGCGTACTCATCCTTCGTGAGCATGTAGAGGAAGTTCTTGCCGACGATCTCGGAGTCGATGTCCATGAACAGACCGTGTTCACCCTCTGCGACGAAGTCCCAGCAGTTGGTGAACGTCTTCGAACCGGTGCAGTTGTACTCGAAGACCTTGTTCAGGGTCTGCAGCGGCAGATAGCCCTTGTAGTCGTCTGCCTTGATGCCGTTCGCGTTCGCCCAGTCGAGCGGAATGAACGTGTCGAGAATGCCGGTCTTGACCATCTTGCTCTCGATCTGGTTGCCGTCCTGGATCAGGGTGACCGCGAAGGTGCCCTTTTCCTTCATGGAGTCGGCGGTCAGCTGATCGAAGATCTTGTTGTTCTTCGGCTGCTGCCATTCGAAGTTGAGCGTGTAGTTCGGATCGAGCGTCTGCAGATACTCGATGAACAGCGGAAGAGCGGACTTGCCGCGGCTGGAGTTGCCCACGCCGTAGAAGGTCGCGCCGTTGGACTCCTCAATTGCCTTCTTGCAGAGCTCTTCGAGCGTCATGCCCTGCGCCTCTTTGATGACCTGCTTCACAGCAGAGTCCTTGGTGTTTGCCGGGGTGGCGGAGCCGCCGCACGCAACGAGGCCCAGAACCATCACGAAAGCCAACATCAAAGCAACAAACTTTTTCATGATTTTCCTCCTGATAAATATGGTTGCGGATACTGATTCCACGCATATATTATAGCAGAGTGCAAAACCGGAATGAATGCGAATATTCTGCGTTTCATATGAATATTCTGCGATTTTCGACGTTTTTTCGCGGAAAGAATCCGGGATTGTCATTTCCTGTACCGCATGGTATAATCAATTATCACACGTCTCGACGTGCAACGGAGGTTTCCATGCGCCCCGATGAAACGGCAATTTTCTGCGATCTGGACGGCACGCTGTTCGATCATACCGGTGCGGTTTCCGAACGGAACAAACGTGCGATCCGACGCTATACGGAAGCGGGCGGGCTCTTTGCGATCGCAACCGGCCGCTGCCCCGGCAATATGCTGGAGTTTCTGGACGGCGTGGCGTTCAATGCGCCGAACATCGTTCTGAACGGCGCGGGCGTGTACGACGATGCGCACAGGCGCTTTCTGTATACGCAGTTTGCGGACGGGGAAGCGATCGCCGCGGTGCTGCGCGAATGCCGCGCGCACCATCCGTCCTTCGATTTGCAGGTCTATACCGAAACGGACATCCTGTATGTTTCGCCGGAAGAGACGGTCAACCGCCCGTTCTGGGAGCTGCACCGTACCAGTCATTTCGTCAGCATCGAGGAGGCGGAGAAGACGCCGTGGTTCAAGTCCCTGCTGTTCGGCAACAGGGACGAGCTCCGCGAGGTGGAAGCGTTTATCGCCGAAAACGGTTTTTCCGACCGGTTTGACCGCGTGTACGCGACGACCGACATCGTGCCCGGCTCCGAATATCTTGAGCTTCTTCCGAAGGGCGTGAACAAGGGCACAGCGCTGCGTGCCTGCCGCGATCTTGATTGCTATCGCGATCGTATGCTGATCGGCGTCGGCGATTACAACAACGATCTCGAACTGCTTGCGGAGGCGGACCTTGCCGCCTGTCCCGCCAATGCAAACGATGCAATCCGGGCAATCTCGGATGTCCGTTTGCCCTCCAATGACAACCACGCGATTGCTGCGCTGATCGATCGGCTGCCGACGATCGGAAAGGAGCCGATATGCCGACTGTCCTGATCGTCGACGACGACGCCGCCGTGCGGGAACACGTTGCGGCGGACGTCGACTGGAACGCGCTCGGGTTTACGGACATTCTGGAAGCATCCGACGGCGAGGACGGTCTGCAAACCGCCCTGCGGCATACACCGGATCTCATCGTAACGGATATTCATATGCCGAGGATGGACGGGCTTGCGATGCTTCGGAAGCTGCGGTCCGCCGGAGTCAAAAGCGCAGCGATCATTCTGTCTGCATACTGCGAGTTTGCCTATGCCCGGCAGGCGATGCAGCTCGGCGCAGCGGATTATCTCACAAAGCCCTTGCAGCAGGCGGAGCTGATCCGTGCCGTGGAACGAATCTGTTCGACCGGTCCGCATGCGGATGAACTTCAAAGACGGCTGCCCGCGTTGGATGCAGCCGTCACGAAAAACAAGTATATGATTGAGACGATCGCCTATATCGCCGTGTACTACGGCGATCCGGATCTGACGATCGGTCGGATCGCAGAGCATCTGCATATCAGCGAGGGGCATCTGAGTCATGTATTCAAGCGGGAATCCGGCTATACGCTGGTCGAATACCTTGCTCAGTACCGCATCCGCGAGGCGGCGCGTCTGCTTAACGCTGCGCACAAAAAGATCTATGAGGTTGCTCAGGCGGTCGGCTACCACGACATGGCTTACTTCTCCGGCACATTCCGCCGCTATCTCGGTCAGACGCCCTCGGAATATCAGAATTCACGTTGAGGGTTACAGATTGAAGTCCGCCGCGTTGTCACGCTGATACGAACACCAGTTGCCGTTTTCGATCAGCTCCTCGCGGGCAAGATGCTTCAGGAGATCCTCGGTTTGCCCGTAGCGTTCGATCCGGTCCAGGACGGCGGCGTAGAACCGTTCCATGCGGCGGTGGTCCGACGCCACGCGTGAAAGCGACAGACGCCCGTAATAGTTCGAGATGAACAGCGTTGCCGCGGAGATACTGCCGAGGAGCAGCTTTGCAAGCGTGCGATACCGTTCGGCGCTTGCGATGCGGCCGGAAAACGGCAGCAGATCGCCCCAGACACACTCGAACACAAGCACAACAAGATACAGAAGAATACTGAGACACAGAGCGGTTTTGACGATCCTTTCGCTGCCCGAACGGGACCGCTCTGATTTTTTGCCCGCTTTTTGATGGTACAGCCGCTGCTCGTTTATCCACGGTTCGCGGATATCGTGCGCCCGGTACGGCGCGGCGCCGACGGGAACGACCTGCAGTGCTGCGGCGATCCAGCCGGTTTCCGTGCGTTCCGACCATGAAAGAATATCGGCTGCGGTCGTTTTGCTTCCGGCATAGCGCAGAAACGCCTGCACGCGCAGACCTTCCGCGAGCGTGCGGTATTCGAGATAGCGCCGGTGGCAGGCGAGCCGCTTTCCGCAATGCTGGATCGCCCATGCGGCAAGCAGCGCGAGTCCGCAGACGAGGATCATCCAATGCAGCTCGGCTTCGTCGTACAGCAGAAACGCGATCGTAATGACCGTGCTGACGATCGCAAGCGCGGCGAGGATGCGCCGGTACTGCTTTGCGAAACGAACGCTCAGCGCATCCGCCTTGGCATACAACGTTTCCGTTTGATACAAAAGCGCGTCCGGTTCGCGGTCGACCGGCAGCAGGGCGGGGGAGTCGACCGCCGTTTCGGCGGCAAGGCGGTTGAACTCGTCGGTCCGGGCAAGGACGCCGTCGAACGCCGTGCGGTCGCCGAGAAAGCGAACCGTTCCGGCGTCGGCGGAATCGGATCCTTCGCGCGGCGTCTGCACATGCAGAACGGCGCCGAATCCGCCCAGCGGAACGCCGTCGGCCGGCTCGTATGCGCCGTGCAGGGCAAACTTCACCGCCTCCGCGGTGCCGCAGTTCGACGCGGACGTTTCTTCGCCGTCCCAGAGCGCAAGCAGAACGTGCGCATGCGCCGCAACATAGATCCCCGCCTGCCGGTAGGCAAAGTCGCGGTCGAAGGAAGCCGGCGGCGCCTCCGCCGCGGGAACGACAAAACATTCCCTCGCGCCGGCGCGAAGCGCCCGGAACGTTTTCAGCGCTTCCCCGGAAAAGTCCTTTTCATATTCGGCGGACGCCATCGGAAGCGCGGCGATCAGCGGCACGGAAAGCGCGTTTGCCGCCTCGGCGCAGAGCGTGTCCGCGCCCTCCGCAAGACTGTTGAGCATCATGATCTCCGAATGCGGACAGCGCGCTTTCAGCGCGGACAGCTCCGAAAGCACGGCGCGGTACAGCGCGTCGCGGTCCTCGCTGCGGATATTCCGGTGTCCCGTGATCCCGACGACGATCGGGATCGAGTTTTGAACGGTCATTTCTGTTTCTCCGAATGTTATTGTTCGATCTCCAGTTCGAACCGTCTTTCGCCGTCGAGCGATCGGATCGCCTCGGGCATGTTGTGCGAAACGCGCACATAGCGAAGGTTCGGAAGCGACAGCAGCGGGGAGATATCGGTCAGGTTTCTCCAGGTCCAGGGGATCACGATCTCTTCAAGCTCGGGGTGCGCTTCGACAAATGCGCGGAAGCTCTCGTTCGTGAAGTTGCAGCTTCCCGCCTGAAGCTCGCGGATCGGTGTTTTCTGCACGGCGTCCGTCCACAGCGCGGCGTTCACGCCCCACACGTTCAGACGGTCAAAGACGGGAACGGCGGAGAGGACGGCGTACTGGTCGTTCGGGAGCCGTCCCCACATATTGTCGATCGAAAGGCGGAAATGCGGGATCTGGCCGTTCCAGCGCGGCTGCTCACAGTATGAGAAGTCGATTTCGGAAAGCGGCGAGAGATCGGTGATCAGATTTCCGTTGATGTTCAGTTCGGTCAGCTCCCTGAAATTCTGAATGCCGTCGATCGAAGTAAGTCCGCAGTTGCCGGCAAACAGCTGATGCAGATGCATGCAGCCGTACAGCGGCGAGAGGTCGCCGACCGGAAGGCCGTCGATGTTCAGCCATTCCAGATTGTAGAGGTTCTGCACACCCTCGATCGATGTGACGGACGTGCCTTGCAGGTCGAGCCCTTTGAGCTTCTGCAGCGTGAATGCGGCGGACGCGTCTCTGACCGTTCTGCTGCCCTTGAGCTCCAGGGATTCCAGCGATTCCAGATACTGAATGTCGTCCAGCGTTTCCAGCGGTTCGCAATAAAGCCGGAGTTCTTTGAGCCCCGTCAGCTTTTTCAGCACGGAGAGGTCGGTGAGCACGGTGCCGTATTCGACGCGTTCGCGCTCGTCCGAACCGTATTCGCACAGGTACACCGTCAGCCGGTCGTTGTCCCAGTCCTCGTTCACCCAGTAATTGTCCGGGTCATAGATGCGGTCGCCTGCCATGCAGAGACGGTCGACGTGCGTTAAGACCGCCTCCGGCAGCGTGTCGAGTTCGTCGAGCGAGAGCAGCGTAACGCGGATCTCGGCGGGCTGCCACCATGCGTTCGGAAAGACAACCTCATATTGCTTGAAGTTTCCGCTGTCGACCAGATGCTTCGCCTGCTCGCCGAGATGTGCGGGAACACGCAGCCAGTCGCCGTTTTTGACGCCGTACAGCGGCGTGAGGTCGGTCACGTCGTCCAGATGGAACAGCTCGACCGAGCAGTCCCGGCTCGGCGAAAACCCGTCGAAGCAATGCAGGTCGGAAAGATCGACGATGCCTTCCAGACAGACGTTGTGCGCGTCGATGTTTGCAAACGACGGGACCGAGAACGTGCTGTTGAGTTCGATGCACTCCGGCTTCAGCCCGTCGAGCGCCGACCAGTCGGTAAGACGCGGACAGCCCTCGATATACAGCTGCCCGAGGTGCTGCCGGGAGAACGCGGGAAGGTTCTGAAGCCCGTCGAGCGAGGTCAGGTATTCCGATTCGTCGATCCGCACCTTCGATACCGAAAACGCGGGCAGTCCTTCAAGCGACGGCACGCCGTGCAGGACCAGTTCCTCGGTCACGTTCGGGAACTTCTCGAAATCGATCGGCTGCGTTCCCCATGTGCCGCCGCTGCGGTTCCAGAGCTCGAAGCGCCACACCGTTTTTCCGGTCACATACGAAAGCGCGTTTCCGCTGCGGTCGGTGACGTTCAGATACCGGTACGAGGGGATCTCGGCAAGGCCGGACCAGTCGTCCACCTCGGACACGCCGAAGCCGAAATAGTCCTTGTTGACGATCTCCGAAAGATAGTTCACATGGTTCGGACCGGCGCCGTAGAGCTGCAGCATTTCGAGCTTCGGAAGCCGGACCACGGGCATAACGTTGATCAGACCGAAGCATTCGTTAAAGCAGGCGTCTTTCAGCGAGGTGCAGGTTTCGAGCGCGGAGATGTCGGTCAGCGACGTAAGCCCGTGAAGCTGAATTTCCTCAAGGGCGGTGTGCTGTTCGAGCCCTTTGAGGGACCGAATGCTGCGCGCGTTCCAGATCTGCAGGAATTTGAGACCTCTCGCGTTTGCAAGCCACGAAAGATCCCCGTTCATCCGTTCGCAGTGCAGGTCGACTGTGTGAAGAGACGTGTTGTCGGAAAGCGCGGAAAGGTCGCCGAGCCGATTGCATTCGTAGCCGATAAAGATGCGATCCAGCTTTCGCTTGTTCTGCAGACCGTTCAGGTTTTCCAGCAGCGGCAGCGTCAGCTCGATTTCGAAGAGGTTTGACGCCTCGGACAGACAGGAAAGATCGCGGAGCGGGATGCCGTCAAAAATCACGAGCTCAAGCTCTTTGCACTGCTTCAGACCGTCGAGATCGATCCGGCTGCCGTCCCATGCGCCCCAGATCCGAAGCGCCTTCAGCGCGGGCGGCGCAAAGGAGGAAAGGTCCTCCGGCATCGGCGTTTCCAGCTCAAGATGCGCATCGATCAGCTTTTTGCAGTCGTTCAGCGGAGAAAAATCGACCTGCGCGCTGCCGCGGAAGTAGAATTCGGTGATCGTCGAATTGCGCAGCCCTTCGATATCCGTGGTCGCGGATTCGGAGATCTCGAATTTCCGCAGCCGTTCCAGCCCCGAGAGATCGGGCAAATCCACGTCCGCGCAGATGATCGACAGGTACCGGAGATTCTTCATGTACTGCAGGAAGCTGAGGTCGTTCCACGTTCCGTGCACGATCTCGTGTCCGTCCTCGTTGCTGTACCAATGGACCTCGTTGTTGTCCTGTACGCGGTTCGCGTAGTATTCGGCGCCGACGCTCTTATAGCCGAACGAGTGTATCTTGCCGATGTCGACCTCCGGAACGCACAGGCGGTCGCCGAGAACGATCAGCTCATAGATGTTTTCGAGGTCCTCGGGACGGATGCCGGTCTTCGGATCGACGTACGGCAGCTCGGTCGGTGCGGGCGTGGCTTCGGCGTCCGTTTCCTGCGCGGGCATGCTGCCGAGCACACGCCACAGCACGATCCCGATGACGGCGAGCAGAACGACCGCCGCCGCGGCGACGATCCATTTCCGCAGCTTCGAGGCGATCGCAGCGGGCTTTTTCAGCGCGTCCGCGATGCGTCCGGCAAGCTCCTTTTCGGTGTAGCGCTCCGCAAAGATCGTGTTGCGCGCCATGATCGCGTTTTCGATCAGCGCGGGCGGCGTCGATCCGTCCAGATTGACCGGAATGATGTCGCGCTTTTCGGCGTCGAACCGTAAAAAAGCGTCGATCGCATCCGAAGCGCCGTTGAGCTTGTCCGACAGAAAGAACAGGACCGCGCCGCCTTTTTCCGGCGCGTCCGTCTTTCCGATCGAAAAGCCGGTTTCCTTCAGCGCGTCCAGGATCGGGCGCACGCGCGGTTCGTCTTCCGCCGCATACAGCGGGTACAGAATGCGT
>JAFRUN010000067.1 GCA_017438865.1 Clostridia bacterium | reverse complement strand
TGGAGCTGATGATCAGATTCGAACTGACTACCTCGTCATTACCAATGACGTGCTCTACCTACTGAGCTACATCAGCGCTGCAACGCGCATTATAACAAATACGCGTCAGGATTGCAAGTCTTTTTTTCAAATTCCCGAAAAAAGTCGTATCAGCTTTGCACCTGCCTTGTCGAGCCGATCGCGGTGATGAACGCCGCGTTTTCGGGGATCACGAACCTGACCTTGTGCAGCTTCGCAATGCCGTCGAGCATTTCCTTTGCGATCGGCTGCGAATCGAGGATCGTGCCGCACACAAAGATCGTGCGGGTGAGGTGCGCCTTCGTGCAGAACGCGCCCATGACGCCGATGCTCTGGAAGATCAGCGTATAGAGCCCGCGCGCAAGCGACGCGTCGTCCGCCGTGCCCGCTTTACTGAGGTTTGCAACGGTCGTTTCCGGCGTGAGGTTGCCGATCTGTCCCGTTGTGACGTCCTTGATGAGCAGATCGCAGTTTTCCGGTCTGCCCTCCGCGGCGAGCGCCTGCAGCGCCTTCGGATCGAAGCTGCCGAACAGTTTTTTGCTCATGCCCTCGAGCATGCCGCCGCCGACGCCGCTGCCGCCGAGATGCCACGCGCCGAACGGCGTGACGCGCACGAACGCGGTGCCGGTGCCGACGCTTGCCACGATCATGTTCAGCCGCTTCGCCGTGATCGACGCGCCGCGGTACAGCGACGCGAACTCGTCGACCTTGACGACCTTTTTTTTGAGGATCGTATCCGGCAGCGCCGCCGCGCCGACGCCGGTCACGGTGATGCAGTTCGCATCCTCGGGATTGAAGCGCACAAGCGCCTCCTCCAGCGTCTCCCCCGGCTGCTGCTTCGTGGATTTCAAAAGCTTTGTGCCGCGCATCAGCACGATCTTGGTACCGGACGCGCCGAGATCGACGCCGACGACCTTTTTATGCGGCTGCAGCGCAAAGTATACCGGCGGGGCGATGATCGCCACGGCAACCGCTTCCGCGATCGCGTTGACGCCCGCAAAGCCGACGAGCAGCGCAAAAAGCGAGATCGTCGTGCCGTCTGCCTGCACCTGCATGCTCCTGATATACTCGGTGCGCCCGAACAGCAGTCCTAAAAAGCCGAGGAAGAACACCGTGTTGGTGAGCGAGCCCGCAAGCGCGGAAACAAAGACCGCAACCGAACGGCTGTTGGTGGGGCGCTTCATGATGAGCTTGAACAGAAGCGCGGGCACGAGACCGACCAGCACGCGCGGAACGATGCAGGTGATGAACGTGGACACCGGCGAAATCCCAACCAGCGCCGCGCCGAACGCGTCGCCCATAAAGCACTGCAAAAAGCTCGTCATGCCGAATACGAAGCCCAACAGCATGCCGTAATACGGCCCGAGAATGATCGAACCGATGATGACCGGAATGCCGATGGTCGTGATGGACAGCGGACCGATCTTGATGTAGCCGAGCATCGGCGTGAACGCCAGCAATATGATCATCGCAATGAAGATCGCCGCCAGAATCATTTTGCGCAGCCAGTCATGTTTCATGTTGCCCCTCCGGAAAAGAGATAAACCTATTATAATATGATTTGTTTCCGCACGCAACCGTTTCAAATAATATAAACCGTCGCGGATAAAACGCAAAAAACCGCGCAAGCTAACCGAAACAAAACCCGTTCCGGAGGTTTTTCCATGCAGCTTTCGCGCAAACAAACGATTTTGATCGTCACGCTTTCCGCCGTCGCCGTGCTCCTGCTCGTCGGTCTTCTGCTTTTCCTGCAATACTTCCGAAGGAGCGATCCGGTCCCGCAGGAGCCCTCGCTGCCGCCCGCAACGGCAGCGCCGACGCCGGAAATCACGCCCTCCCCGACGCCCGCGCCCACGGAAACGCCCTCCCCGACGCCGTATTATCTTCCGCTGGTGCCGGAGGGCGCGGCGCACACGCCGGCGGTCCTTTCGACGCCGACGGCTTCTCCCTCCCCGGCGCCCGTCGCGGAGGCGACGCATCCGCGGGACGGCGTCTACAGCGAACAGGTCAAGGAATTCATGGCGATCGGAACGCAGAACGGCGAGGCGATCGCCGTTTTGCTTGTTCACGCGGCGCCGCCGGAAGCGATCGTCGCGGCGATCCCCGTGGAAACGGCGGCGACGGTCTATACGCTCGGAAAGGACGCGTCGATCGCTTCGGTCGATACCGCGCCTCTCAGAACTGCGACGGCGCGCGCCGAAAGCACGCGTGAGGGCTGCTGGAACCTCGTCTGGACGGTAAAGAATCTCCTGGGCTACCGCGCGCCCGCATACCTGTGCATGGATTTCGGCTGCATGGAAGCGTTCTTTTCTTTTGCGCCGGAACTTCCCGCAGACGGCGCCGGGATCGACCTCGACCGGTTCGTCGAAATGCTGAACGAGCCGGACGAAACGCGTGCGCGCGACATGGCGCAGCTCGGCGTGGGGATCGTGAAATACCTCGACAGGGTATCGCTGTGGGACCTGCCCGCGTTCAGAAAAGCGACGCGCGGCGCGTTCACATCCAGCTTGTCCGTGTTCGAGCTTCTGGGGCTGATGGGCGATCTCAAATCGATCCGCACGTTTACGGTCACCGTGCTGCCCACGGAAACGAAAGACGGCGTCCGAACCCTGTCGGACGCCGCCAAGCTGCCGTTTTGAACCGGTCTCCGAACGAGAAGCACCCTCACGCCAGTCCCGGCTTCACCGGAAGTCCGTTCTTCCTGCGATCGGCAAAATACAGCTCCTCGGTCGCGAGCGCCATCTTGGTGACGGCGAAATCGCAGTCGTGCGGATAGATGTACCAGGTGTCCTCAAGCGTGTTGAGATCGACGCAGTCGCCGAATTTGCCGAGGTATTCGTACTCGATATGGCAGGAATACAGCGACGGCACGTTCTTTTCCATCTCGAACGGATCGCCGTCCGGATCGACGCCGGACACATGGAAACCGGTCATATCGTGGCGCATCGTGCCCTCGCCGAGCAGGATGAACTTCTTTGCGTTCGGCAGCGACCGCACGGTCACAGGAAGCTCGCCGCTGTCGTACGTTCCCGCTTCGACCTCTTTTCGCACGTTCGCGCGCTCCCATTCGTACCAGTCCGGGATATGCGAAAACTCCGTTTCGCCGGTCTCGGCAGTCAAGCTCCCGTCCTCATTACAGAACCAGCGTTTGCCGCACGCCCTGCAGAAGAGATGCGTTCCCTCGCTCGCCATTCTATACTCCGTTCTGCACGCAGGGCATTGGTACAGGACCTTATGAAGCCCCTCCGCCCGCTTCTCATACGTCACGCGGATCCCCTTCTCCTTCTGCCACGCGTAGTCGTCGTATTGAAACGCCCTGACGAGCCGCTCGTTGATCTCGTCCGGCGTCGCGGTCTTCAGCTCCTCCGCCGAAAACTGCAGCGTCATCTCCGCCTCCGTCGGCTTCACGCCGCGCTCGTGCAGGTTCCAGAACGGCGAATTGATGTGGTGTCCGCGACAGATGAATGTGACCACCGGCACGCCTAAAAGCTTACAGAGCTTGCCGAGCGACGCGGGCAGCACCGCGGTCGTGCCGCACAGCGAATAGCGCGCCTCGGGATAGATCACGTTGATATCGCCGTTTTCGACGACGCGCCTGAGCTGCCGGATCAGCGTGATGTCGTTCGTGAACTTGCGCTTGCAGATGCAGCCGACGCGGCGTAAAAGCCATTCGCGCCCGATGAACCCGTCGATCGCCACGACGTAGTTTGCGCGCGCGGGCCAGATCGCCTTCGTCGCGACCTTGAAGTCCAGAAACGCGTTGTGGTTGCACAGCAGAAGGTACGGCGGCTTCAAGCCCTCCGTGCCGGTCTTTTTGATGATCGCGCCGTGCTTTTTCACGTCCGGCGCGCTTAAAAGATACGTCAGCGGTTTGAGATACCACGCCGTGCGGTACGGCGGTTTTTTCATGTCGAAGCGCTCGAATTTGTTCTGATCCATCGGTGCGTCCCCCTTATTTCAACAATCTTAACCCTTTCGGATAGTGATTCTTCAGTACGCCGTCCGACGCTTTGTAAAGCCCCAGCGCGTGCCCTTTGTACGTCGCCGCGCCGTAGCCCTTTTCCGCGTCCTTTGAGAGCGTTTCGCCGCGCAGATAACGCATCGCCTCGTCAAAGGAAAGCGCGCAGGCGCGCAGAAACGGCGTCGTCTTTCCCGCGACCGCCAGCGCGTGCGCCGGCTCGAAGCGGCTGCCTTTGACCTCGCCGAGCAGCAGCCCCGCCCGCACGATCTTCACGCCGTCGAACGGAAACGGCATCGCGGGCAAAAGCAGCACACGACCGTCCTTTAACTGCCGGAGCTGTCCTTCGGGAAGCCGGACCTGCTCCGAAAACGCGTCGAACGCGGGGATCTTATCGCTTCTGCCGATCGTGAACGCGGACGGAACGCGCTCGCCCTCGCGCAAAAGCAGCGCCGCAAACTGTCCCTCGCCCGCGCTCGTATGCGGATAGAACCGCCGCATCGAAACGAGCGAAAAATCCGTATGCCCGTCGAGAAAGTGCCGCACCGTCTCCTCGTTCTCCTGCGGGGAGAACGAGCAGGTGGCGTACAGAAGCCGTCCGCCCGGCTTCACCGCCTTCGCGGCATCGTCGAGGATCGCCCGCTGCCGAACGGCACAGGTAAGGACGTGTTCGGCCGACCAGTCGCGCACCGCCTGTTCGTCCTTCCGGAACATCGCCTCGCCCGCGCACGGCGCGTCGACGAGCACGGCGTCGCAGCGGTTTTCCAGCCGTTCGCACAGCGGCTTCGGTCCGGCGTTCGTTACGATCGCGTTTGTGACGCCCATGCGTTCGAGGTTGCCCGAGAGCACCTCCGCGCGCGAGGGGACGATCTCGTTACTGAACAGCACACCGCCGCGCATTTTCGCCGCAAGCTGCGCGCTCTTGCCGCCCGGCGCGGCGCACAGATCGAGCACGACCGGCTCGTCCGGAAGATCGAGCATCGCGACCGGCGCCTGCGCGGTCGCCTCCTGCATATAAAAGAGTCCCGCCGCGTGCAGCGGCGTTGCGTTCGGGTTGAACGCCGAAGGCACCGCCGCGCCGTCCGGATTCTCACAAAGCGGCGGAAGCGGCAGACCGAGAAGCCCGGAAAGCGCTTCCCGGCCGGTTTTCAGCGTATTGATGCAGAGCGCCTTTTTCGGCGGCTCGTTCAGCGCGGCCAGAAACGCCGGAAAATCCGCGCCGAGCTGTTCTTTCATGCGTTTCAGAAACGCCTCGGGGAAAGCCCTGCTCATACCCGCACCTCCGCGTTTGCGCCGAGCAGCACGATGTGACGCTCGGTCACCGGAATGCCGGACAGCCGTTCGAGCGCCGCGGCGTACAGCGTCACCTGCCGCGTGTGCTTCTTTGCGTATTCGTCCGGATCGCCTTTGACGCGGTCGGTCTTGTAATCGAGCAGCACCCACGCGCCGTTTTCGATAAAGCACGCGTCGATCACGCCCTGCAGAAGCACCGGCTCTCGGGAATCCGTGCCGGGCAGCAGTTCGTTTGCGGGCATCGGGCACAGGAAGCTCCATTCGCGCTCGACGCGGCCCGATCCCGTCATGCGCGCAAACAGCGGCGAACGTGCAAACGCGCGGATCGCGTCCGCGTGGAAGTCCGTCACGCCGGAAAGCGCGTCGAGGAAGGCGCTGCGCTTCGCTGCGTCAAAGAGCGGGATACGCTCCAGCGCGCGGTGCACCGCGCTGCCCTCCGAAAGAACGCTGTAGCCGGTCTCGAACGCGGGCTCGGCAAACGCCGGCGTCTCGTCGCGTTCGAGCGCCGTGACCGAGGTCTTGTCCGGCAGCGTATCGACGGTCGGATGCGGGTAGGTCCAGTCGAACCGTTCCGTGAGATCCCGCCGCTCCGCTTCGGTGGGACGCGGGATCGCGCCGACCGGAAGCCCCGCGCCCGCAGCGGCGAATTCGCTCTTTTTGTGCAGGACCGTCGGCACGCGTCCGTTCAGCGACAGCATCAGGAGCTTCAGCGACGAGGACGATCTGCGGATCGAAAGCAGCGATGGGTTCTTCCACTCGTCCATGCGCTTTTCGGCGTTCGACAGCGAGCCCAGAAGATACAGCTCCTGCTTTGCGCGCGTCATGCCCACATACAGCACGCGCAGTTCCTCCGCCCACGACGCGTCCGAAACCGCGCGCGCGGCGTTCGTGTGCGCCAGCGTTTCGTGCTTTACGCCGAACGCGTCGAAATACCGGAGCCCCGCGCCGAGGTTCGCCTCGGCGATCAGCGGCTTCGTTTCGTCCTTCCGGTTGAACGTGCCGCCGAGCCCTCCGCAGAACACGAACGGGAACTCGAGTCCCTTCGAGGCGTGAACGGTCATGATGCGCACGACGTCCGCCGTGACGGTCGCCGCCGCGCCGAGCTTCTGCGTCGCTTTGACGTTCTCCATGAACCGCAGAAACCCGTGTACGCCGCTTAAGCCCCTTGCGTCGCAGTCCGCCGCCGCGCGGACGAGCGCGTCGAGGTTCGCAAGGCGCTGATCGCCGCCGACCAGCACGCCGACCATCTCGCGGTAGTACGTTTCGTCGAGGATGCGCTCGATGAGATCGGACAGCGGGATCCGCCGCGAAAGCGCCTGCCATTGCTCCGTTTTGTCAAAGAACGCGGCGACCTTTGTGTTCGTTTCGCGCGCCGCAAGCAGACAGTCCAGAAGCGCGCACTTTTTCGCTTTCGCGCGAAGCTCGGAGAGTTCTTCGTCGGTAAAGCCGAACAGCGGCGAGCGCAGCGACGCGAGCAGCGGAATGTCCTGCCGCCGGTTGTCGAGCACCGAAAGCAAGCTCATCAGCAGCTTGACCTCGATCGCGTCGAAGTATCCGCCCGAGGACTGCGCATAACACGGGATGCCCGCCTCGGACAGCGTCTGCGCCCATACGCGCGCGTGATTCTTATTGCGTAAAAGCACGGCGAAGTCGCCGAAGCGGCACGCCCTCGTCTCTTTTCCGTCGGCGACCGGACGCTGCATACGTTCGAGGATCGTCCTTGCGGCAAACCTTGCCTCCGCCTCGGCGTCCTCCAGGGATTCCTCCTCCTCGGGGTCGTTCTCGCGCGAGAAGAGGTGCAGCTCCGCCTTGCCGTCCGGCACCGGCGCGCCCTGAATGAGCATTGCGCGCGCGTCGTATTCGATGCCCGCGATCGTTTCGCGCATGATCGTGCCGAACGCCGCGTTCACCGCGTCGATGACCGCCCTGCCGGAACGGAAGTTGTGCCCGAGGTCGACGCGCGTGCCCCTGTCTCCATGAAAATCGCGGCATTTTTCGAGGAAGAGCGACGGTTCCGCCATGCGGAAGCGGTAGATCGACTGCTTCACGTCGCCCACGAAGAACAGCCCGCCCGGCCGCGCGATGCGGTTCAGGATCGTTTCCTGCACGCGGTTACTGTCCTGATACTCGTCGACGATGATCGTGAGGAACCGTTCGCGGTATTCCGCGGCGATCTCGTCGTCCTTTAAGATCTCGATCGTCATATGCTCGAGGTCCGCAAAATCCAGCGCGTTCTGCGCGCGCTTCGCCTGTGTGAAGAGATCGAGATACCCGCGCATCAGCGCGTAAAACGATTTCATGACCGGCGCCGCCTGCCGTTCCGTTTCCAGCATCGTCTCAAACGGCACGGCGTTTCGCGCCGCCTGCTCCCTGACGAGGTCGCGGAACGCGGACTTCGCCTTCTGTACGCCCGCCTTGTCCGCCTCGTCCGTTCCGTTCGGGAAGCGCAGGGAATCCTTCATTTCGACGATCCCCGCAAGCGACGCGGCGTAGCCCTCGCGCGTGTCCTGCATCAGCGCGCCGCGGGCGCGCGACAGAAGATCATAAAGAATTGAAAGAACCTTTCCGTATTCCGGCGAGAGCTTGTCCGTTTCGCGCTGCAGCTCGTCGATATGGAGCCGGAGATCCGCCCGGTCGCTTTCCGTCGCACGGGCAAGCTGCGCCCTCATCGCATCCGGATCGTCGAGCGCGGCTTCGTTCCGGTCGATCCATCCCGTCGGCTCCGGCTGCGCGGAAAGGAAGTTCTCGAACCCCTCCATCGTTTCGAGCAGGTTCGGCTCGCTGCCGAACGCGACGATCAGCGTGCGGTAGTCCTCCGGACGGTCGTTTGCGAGCGCGTCCAGAGCCGCCTCGCGCGTTTCGGCGCGGAGCACCGCCGCTTCGGTCTCGTCGAGCGTCTTGCACGAGGGCGTCAGTCCCACGCGGAAGAAGTGCCGGAACACGACCTTCGCGCAGAACGCGTCGATCGTGGAAATGCTGGCGTTGGCGACCGCCGCCGCCTGTTCGCGGAAGTACGCCGCCTGCGCGCCGGACGCGGCTTTCGCCGCTTCCGAAAGGCGCTTCGATATCCTTGCTTTCATTTCACCCGCCGCCGCGCGCGTAAAGGTGAGCACCAGCATGCGGTCGACGGGCATGCCCTCGCTGACGAGCCGGCAGACGCGCTCGGTGAGCACGGTGGTCTTGCCCGCGCCCGCCGCCGCCGAGACGATCAGGTTTCCGGAAAGGGAGATCGCACGCTCCTGTTCACGCGTAAAACTCATTTCCCGTCGCCTCCTTCCGAAAGAAGGTCGTCGAGCTTCATCTTCTGCACGACGCGCGTGCGGCAGCCGAGCTGCCGGTCGAAGCGGCACACCGCGCCGTACGGACACCAGGTGCACGCGTCCGCGGTCGGATACACGTCCGCGTCGCCGTTCAGGATGCGTTCCGCGGCCTCCGCCGCCGTGCGCATCGCCTGTTCCTTCAGCCGTTCCAGCGCTTCGCGCGTCACGAGATCGCCCGCATACCCGTCCTTTTTGACGGCGAGCTTTCTGATGAGCTCGGATTTTTTGTCGAACAGCGCGTCGCTCGCCCGGATCGCGGCTTCGTCGGAAGCCGTGACGCCGGACAGCGGATTCATCGGCGTTTCGTCGGGCGTTTCGGGCGCGTCGGCGGTCAGCGGCATATAGTACATACCCACCGCCTCGCCGCCGAGCTGCTTCGCCGCTTCGAGATACAGCGGAAGCTGGATCGTTTCGCCGCTTCTGAACTTCGTCGGATCGAAGTTGTGGTTCCTGCCGGTCTTGTAGTCCACGATGCGGAACATCGTGCCGTCGGCGCTTCTGTCGATGCGGTCGATCTTGCCGTATACCCGGATGCGCGTGCCGTCCGACAGCACGAGCGAAACCGGCAGAAGCCCGCCTTCTCCCCCGAAGACCGCCTCGGTCGCCGCGATGTTGAACCGCCCCTCGCGGATCTGCCGCAGCACGGAATACACGCACCAGCGGATCATGCGGATGCGCACGATCAGCGCCTCCCTCTGGCGCACGTTGCGCTCGAAGATGCCGTCGTTGTGTTCGGAGATCAGCGGCGGCAGGATGCGGTTCAGGATCGCGTCCGCCTCCGCGTTCGTCATGGTTTTGAGATCTCTGCCCTCGTCCTGCGCGGTCTTGACGAACGTGTCGAGCGCGTCGTGCAGGAACGTGCCCACGTTGTCCGCGCGTTCCGCCGCTTCCTTGCGCTCCTCGGCGTTCAGGCCGTATTTCAGATACTGCGCGAACGGACAGCGGGCGAACTGCTCGAGCCGGCTGGCGCTCATCATGGGCGCGTCGCCGTACAGCTTGTGCGCGAGTGTCTTTCCGAGCTGCGCCTCCGCCTTCGTGCCCGCGCGCGCGTCCAGAAGCGCCTTCGTCGGCTCCGCGTACACCGGATCGGCTTCAAACCGGTCCAGAAGCGCGGGAAGACGCTTTCCGATATGTCCCTCGGTGCGGTAGACGCGCAAAAGCTCCGACAGCGCGGAAAAGCCCGTCGCGGCGTTTGCGGGGAGCGCGTCGCCTGCGGACAGCACGATCTGCGTGCGGTTTTCGGGGAACAGCGCTTCGACGGTTTTCAGGACCGGCGAAACGACGAGCTCGCCCGACGCGCCCGCGCAGGGGTACGAGAAAAAGATGCGGCCGGTCGCCTTGGTAAGCAGGGTGTAAAGCTGCAGGCGGTCGGCGGCGGACAGCAGCGCCGTATTGCCCCATACGGGAAGCCCGCTGTTTTCCATGCGTTTTAGCTCCGCGTCGTTTAAAAGCGCGTCGTCGCTGCGCGCGGGCGGGAACACGCCCTCGGTGCAGCCGAGAAGGAACAGCACTCTGCTGCGGTTCAGGCGCGTGCGGACGAGATCGCCGAGCACCACCTGATCGCTGCTTCCCGGCAGAACGCCGATCGAATAGCTTGAAAGTCCCTCCTCGAGCAGGGCGCAGAACTCCTTCTGCCCCATCGACACGTCGCCCATGATCGCGTCGATCTGCGAGAACAGCGTCATCAGCGTGTTCCACATCTGCGCATAGGTCTGCGCGTCCTGGGCTTCGCCGGTTTTCAGAAGCGCGTCCGCCTCGGCTTCGAGCTGTTCTTTGAGCCCCGCGTCCCGGAGGTACGCGTATACGCCGCGGACCTTTTCGCCCGCGGTTTTTTTTGAAAGCGCGTCCTTCAGCGAAAGCAGCTTCGGCACGACCGAAGCGCGCGCCCGCTCCGCCGCCTCCGGCACCTCGCCGATCGCAAGCGGGGAATAAAGCGCGCTGCCGAACAGACCGTAGCGCAGCAGATAGTTTTCGAGGATCTCGGTGTCGGACGCGGACACGCCCGCACAGCCGCTTTTCAGCACATGCAGAAAGTCGTTCACGTTCAGCGAGCCGGTCGCCGCGCGCACCGAGGACAGCACGAAATCGGTCGCCGCATGCCCGAGGATCGGGCGCGACGCGTCGAAAAACAGCGGGATGCCGCGCAGCCGGAACGCGCGGCGCAAAAGCGGCGCGTACGTTTCCAGCGAGGACACGACGATCGCGATATCGGAATAGCGGAGCGTTTCGTCGTCCCGCACGAGCGTCAGGATCCGGTCGGCGGTCTGCTCGGCTTCGAGCGTCTGCGTGGCGCAGCCGGTGACGCGCACGGCGTCGGTCTCCTCCGGATACGGCTTCGGATCGGGCGCGAACAGCCCCCGCGCAAGATGATTGAGCGCCGGATCGACCGGTACGCTCTGCGTTTCAAACGTGCGGACGGAGACCGGGAAACCGCGCTCGGCGCAGAACGCCGTAAGCGCCGCGGCGCGCGCCTCCTCCGGCTCGAACAGGGCGGAAAGCGCCGGATCGGGCTCGGCGCGGAGCGTGATCGTGACGTGCTTTGCGTGGGTGATGATCCCTTTCAGGAGCCGCATGACCTGTTCGCGGGTGCGGTCGAGATCGTCGACGTACACATAGGTATCGGAAAGTCCCGCGTCCGGCAGAACGGCGAGCGCCTCGGTCAAAAGGTCCTGCGCGGTGAGATAGCGGGACGATAAAAAGTCTTCGCTTTCGCGGTAGATGAGAAGGATGTCGTGCAGCTTCTTATACAGCAGCGAATCGGGATCCATCGTGCCGAGCGCGGCGGCAAGATCGTCCGGCGTGATGCAGCTCTGCCTGAACCGCCCGATCCACTCGTCCATCGTCTGCGCAAAGCCGTTCGCCTGCGACACGCGCGAAAAAACGGTGAGCTTGCTGCGCTGCCGATACGCGGCGCGGCGCAGCACCATATGCCGTCCCTCGACCGACAGGAACGGACGGACGTGCCCGAACCGCTCCAGAAGCCGCTCGGAGAAGCGCTCGAAGCTGAACACCTCGACGCCCAGAAGCCCGCCGAGCGCGCGGCAGAGCTTTTGTTCGGCGGCATACGTCGCCTGCTCCGGCACGAGCAGGATCGCGTGCTCGCCCGCTTCGCGGTGCGCGCGGATACGCTCGTACAGCGCGGTGCTCTTGCCGGTGTGCGCGCCGCCGCGGAAGATCGTCAACGCTCCCATGCCGCCTCCTTAAAACGTCTCGGTATGCACGGGCGTATAGACCATGCGCCCGTTTTCGTTGGTGCTTTCAAAGAGCACGATCGAACGCACGGTGAACGCCGCGTTCGGTACGTTGACGCGGGAAAGATCTCCGTGTTCGACCGCGCGCGCCAGCGTGATGTGCGGTGAAAACCGCACCTTGCCGCCCGCGAAGCCGTACTCGTAGAGCGCGGATTCGAGCGTTTCGTGAATGCGGTTCAGCTCGTCGAGATCGCCGGCGACGGAAAGATAGCTTGTCCGCGCGCCGCCGTGCGTGAACGAGCCGGGCGCGCCGAGCCGGAGCACGAACGGACGCGCGTCCTTCACCGCCTCGTGCATGGCGGCGGCGACGTCGGCAAGGGCGTCGGTCTCGCCCAGAAACCGCAGCGTGATGTGATGATTGCCTGCGGGCACGAAACGCCCGGCGGTGCTGTTTACACGCAGTCCCTCCTGCGCGGTGAGTACGGCGCGCTGCACGTCTTTGGGCAGCGGCACGGCGATAAACAGGCGCATAATGTTCCCCTTTTCGCATTGATACCGTTATTATACGATTTTTTCACCGGTTTGTATAGGTTTCTCTTTTCTATTTTCGGAATGTTTGTTATAATATGATCGGAGTAGGATGAAAAGTGCGACGTACGGCGTCCGTTCATGATGCATGGAAACAAAGTTTAACGAGCAACTGAAGCAAAAGAAAAAGCGGCTGCTGCGGCCGGGATGGCAGGATCGGCTTCCGATCAGGCCGGTCCTCGCCGCCGCGCTGATTCTGCTGCTTGTCACCGTGCTGGTTCTGATCAACCGACCGACCGCGACCGCGCTGTCGAGCCCCGAGCTGGACGTGATCCGCAGCGCCGGCGTGCTGCGCGTGGGCGTGGACGAAAACCTTGCGGGCATGTATCAGAACGGGACCGGCTACGAGCGCGCGGTCGCCGAGCAGCTCGCCACGCTGATCTTCGGGCACACCGAAGGGCTTTCGCTGGTGCCGGTCGACCGGTACGCCGCGCCGTGGCGCATGGCGGACGGCGAGCTGGACCTTGTGCTGATGAGCATGCAGGAGTTCCCGCAGGACGGATACGAGCGCAGCACGGTCCCGTTCTTCACCGACCGGTGCGTGATCCTCGCCTACGAGCCGTTCGATTCGCTGGCGAAGAAGACGATCGCCGTGCTTGAGGACACGCCGTCGGAAAAGCTGCTGTATGATTACCTCGACTCGACCGAGCCGGAGATGGCCGTGCATCCGTGCGCGGACTACTATACCATGCGCGTGATGCTGCGCGCGGGCACCGTGGACGGCGTGTGCCTGCCGCGGACGGTCGCCGTGACGTGGCACGAATCGCGCACGCAGATCCTGCCGTTTGCGATCGGTTCGATCCCGTATTACGCGATCGCGAAAAAGGATTCCGTGCTGATCGACCTGTGCGACGAAGTCTTCTACGACTGGCACGTCGACGGGACCTTTCGGGAATGGGGACGGCAATTCAATGCGGAATGGGGCGCGAACGGTTGACGGAACGCCCGAAATCCGGTAAAATATACAGAAAGCCACCTTTGCATCTGCAAAGAGGAAGGATTGTGAACTTTGAACTCTTTTTACAGCATTCACGGCGGTAAACGGCTGGAGGGTACGGTGACGATCAGCGGCGCGAAAAACGCCGCCGTTGCGATCATTCCCGCGGCGATCCTCGCCGGAGAACCGTGCGTTCTCGAAAACCTGCCGAACATCGCGGACGTGGAGAGTCTCAGAGACATTCTGCGCGGCCTCGGCGCGAAGGTCGACATGACCGAGGGCGGCTGCATGCGCATCGATCCGTCTTCGATCGACACGCGCGACGCGACGTCCGATAAGGTCAGCTCCATGCGCGCGTCCTATTATCTTCTGGGCGCAATGCTCGGCGCGTACGGCGAGATCGAGCTTGCCCTGCCCGGCGGCTGCGTGATCGGCCCCCGGCCCATCGACCAGCACATCAAGGGCATGCGCGCGCTCGGCGCCAAGATCTACATGGACGAGAGCCGCAACGTGCTGCGCGCGCAGGCGACGAAGCTCAAAGGCGCGGAGATCTTCTTCGACGTCGTCTCCGTCGGCGCGACGATCAACGTGATGCTCGCGGCGGCGAAGGCGGAGGGCACGACGGTGCTCCAGAACGTGGCGAAGGAACCGCACGTCGTCGACGTGGCGAACTTTCTGAACATGATGGGCGCTTCGGTCCGCGGCGCGGGCACCGACGTCATCCGTATCCAGGGGCGGAAAAAGCTGCACGGATGCGCGTATGCGATCATCCCCGACCAGATCGAGACCGGCACATACATGATCGCGACGGCGGCGACGCGCGGCGACGTGGTGATCAAGAACGTGATCCCGACGCATATGGAGGCGATCTCCGCAAAGCTGATGGAAAGCGGCGCACGCGTGATCGAGGGCGACGACGGACGCGACTTCTTCCTGCGCGTCACGATGAACGACCGCCCGCGTCCGGTGAGTTTCCGCACGATGGTCTACCCCGGCTTCCCGACCGACCTGCAGCAGCCGATGATGGCTTACCTGACCGAGGCGACGGGCACGAGCGTCATCACCGAAAACATCTTCGAAAACCGGTTCAACCATGTGAAGGAGCTCCGGAAGCTCGGCGCGAGCATTTCGATCGCCAAGCGCGTGGCGCGCGTCAAGGGCGTGGAAGCGCTGCGCGGAACGGACATCACCGCAAGCGACCTCAGAGCCGGCGCGGCGCTGATCATCGCGGGGCTGATGGCGGGCGGCGAGACGCGGGTGCACAAGATCGAATACATCGACCGCGGCTACGAGTACCTCGATTCCAAGTTCAGAGCGATCGGCGCGGACATCCTTCGCGTCGACGAAGAATAACGGGAGGAAACCATGTATCTTGCTTCCGGATGGAAAGACTACGCGATCCTCGACGCGGGCAACGGTTTTAAGCTGGAGCGCTGGGGCGGCGTGACGCTGCTGCGTCCCGATCCGCAGGCGGTCTGGACGATGGACGAGCGCGCGGCGGACCGTGCCGACGCGGTCTATTTCCGGAGCAATTCCGGCGGCGGACACTGGACGTACAAAAAGACGCTGCCCGAGCAATGGACGATCGCCTACCGCGATCTTAAGTTTATTGTGCGTCCGACCGGTTTCAAGCACACGGGGCTCTTCCCCGAGCAGGCGGTCAACTGGGACTGGATGCGCGAGCGGATCCGCGCGTTTTCGGCGCGAACCGGACGGCGGGCAAGGGTGCTGAACCTGTTCGCCTACACCGGCGGAGCCACCTGCGCCTGCGCAAAAGCGGGCGCGGAAGTCGTGCACGTCGACGCGGCGAAGGGCATGGTCGCCTGGGCGAAGGACAACGCGGCGGCTTCGGACCTTTCCGACGCGCCGGTCCGCTACATCGTCGACGACTGCGTGAAGTTCGTCAGACGCGAACTCCGCCGCGGCAACCGCTACGACGGCATCCTGATGGACCCGCCGAGCTACGGCAGAGGTCCGACCGGTGAGATGTGGAAGATCGAAAACGATCTTTACCCGCTCGTCGAGCTGTGCGCCGCGCTTCTTTCCGACGATCCCTGTTTCTTTCTCATCAATTCCTACACGACCGGGCTTGCCCCGACCGTGCTTTCCGACGTATTGATGCTTGCGGTAAAAGGCGGACATGCCGAAGCCGGCGAGATCGGGCTTCCGATCGCGCGCGGCGGACTCGTGCTGCCCTGCGGCGCAAGCGGAAGATGGACAAACACATGATCGCGCCGCATATCCTGTTTGAAGACAACCACCTTCTGGTGGTCGAAAAGCCCGAAAATCTGCCGGTGCAGGCGGATGCTTCGGGCGATATCGACCTGCTTTCCGTCTGCAAGGCGTACATCAGGGAAACCTATCACAAGCCGGGCGAGGCGTATCTCGGACTCGTGCACCGGCTCGACCGCCCCGTCGGCGGCGTCACGGTCTTTGCAAAGACGAGCAAGGCGGCGGCGCGGCTGACCGCGCAGTTTAAGGACCGCACCGCGCACAAGCGTTACGTCGCGATCGTCGACGGCGTCGCTCCCGCGCACGGCGAATGCGTGGACTGGCTTTTTAAGGACGAGCGCACCAACACGACGCGCGTGGTGAACGAGGGCACGGAGGGCGCGAAAAAAGCGATCCTCCGCTACCGTACGATCGCGCGGGAAAACGGCACGTCGCTGCTCGACATCGAGCTTCTGACCGGCAGACCGCACCAGATCCGCGTGCAGTTATCGAGTCGGAATCTTCCGATCGTGGGCGACATGCGCTACCATCCGAACGCAAAACCGGGCACGCAGATCCGGCTTTGGTCGTATATGCTCACGGTGAAGCATCCGACGCTTTCGGAGCCGATGACCTTCTATTCGCTGCCGAAGTGGCACGAATACCCCGCGGCGATCAAGGTTCTGCCCGCGCACGACGTGTGCAGCGGGGTGTATTTCGACGACGGCATGCTCGTGGTCGACAAGAACGCGGGCGCGGAGGTCGAGGGCGAACTTCTGGGCGAGCTGTCCGCGCTGTTCGATCCGCTGTATCCGGTGCACCGGCTCGACGCGAACACCGAGGGGCTTGTATGCTTTGCCCGTACCGAGGCGATGCGCGACACTCTTTCGGACGCGTTCTACCGGCACGAAACGCAGAAGATCTATCACGCCGTCGTCGTCGGCCGCCCGAAGGACGGTGCGTATACGCATTTTGCAAAAAAGGACGCGGACGCGGCGTATATGCGGCTTTGCCGCGAGACCGATCCGGACGCGCTCCGCATGGAACTTTCGCTGCGCGTGCTCGAAACGAAGCGCGACCTGTCCCTTTGCGAGATCCGGCTGTACACCGGACGCACGCACCAGATCCGCGTGCAGCTTGCCGCGCTCGGCACGCCGGTGCTCGGCGACGACAAATACGGCGACCGCGACGCGAACAAACGATACAAAAAACGCCGTCAGCAGCTTCTTGCGAAAAAGCTGACGGTGCTCGGAAAAACCTTTGAAAGCACCAAAGAACTGAACTGGAACGATTTTACGGAGGAAAAACGATGAACGCTTCTGAACGCTATGCACTCTGGCTGAACAGCCCCGATATCGACGAACAGACCAAGGCCGAACTCCGGTCGATCGCAAACGATCCGAAGGAGATCGAGGAACGCTTCTATACCGAGCTGGAATTCGGCACGGCGGGACTCCGCGGCATTCTGGGCGCGGGCGACAACCGCATGAACATCTACAACGTCCGCAAGGCGACCGAAGGTCTTGCGCGGTACCTCGAGGAAAGTGTACACGGGCAGCCGCGCGTGTGCATCGCGTACGATTCGCGGCACTGCTCCGACCTGTTTGCGAAGGAGACCGCCTGCGTGCTCGCCGCGCACGGTGTGCAGGTCTTCCTTTATTCCACGCTGCATTCCGTGCCGCAGCTCAGCTTCACCGTGCGCGAGCTCAAATGCGACGCGGGCGTCGTGATTACGGCGAGCCACAACCCGCCGAAGTACAACGGCTACAAGGTCTACGGCAGAAGCGCCGCGCAGTCCGCGCCGGACGAAGCGAACGCGATCACCGAAAAGATCCGCACGGTCGAGGGCTTCAAAACGGCGTACAAGCCGTTCGACGAGGCGGTAAACGACGGCTCGATCAAGCTCATCGGCAAGGAGATCGACGAGATCTATTACGGAAAGATCATGACGCTTCTGACGCAGCCGGAGCTTGTGAAGGAAAAGGGGCATGAGCTGAAGCTCGTCTATACCCCGCTGCACGGAAGCGGCAACGTGCCCGTGCGCGAGATCTTAAAGCGCATCGGCGTGACGAACGTCACGGTCGTGAAGGAGCAGGAGGCGCCGGACGGCAGCTTCCCGACGGTGACCGCCCCGAATCCCGAGGACCCGAATGCGTTTACGCTGGCGTTCCGCTATGCGGAGGAGGTCGGCGCGACCGTCATCATCGGCACCGATCCGGACAGCGACCGGCTGGGACTCGCGGTGAAAAAGACCGACGGAACGTGGGCGGTGCTCACCGGCAACCAGATCGGCGCGATCCTGATCCACTCCCTGCTCTCCTCCTACAAGGCGACCGGCAAGCTCCCGAACAACGGGCTGATCGTGCGCTCGATCGTTTCCACACAGCTTGCGGACGCGATCTCCGAAAAGTTCGGCGTGGAACTAAAAGAGGTTCTGACCGGCTTCCGCTTCATCGGCGAACAGATCGCGGAATGCGAGCGCACGCACGAACGCACCTTCCTGTTCGGCTTTGAGGAAAGCTACGGCTTCCTCGCCGGCGGCTTCGCCCGTGACAAGGACGCAATCTGCGCGGCGATGCTCGTGGCGGAAGCGTGCGTGGTGTATCGTGAAAAGGGCATGACGCTGTACGACGCGCTGATGGAGATCTACGAAACCTACGGCTGGTATCGCGAAAAGGTCAAGTCCTACACGCTCGAGGGCAAGGCGGGCATCGAAGCGATCAAAAACGCAATGGTGCTGCTCAGAAGCACGCCGCTCGAAACGATCGCGGGTGTAAAGGTCAAAAAGGTCGAGGACTATTTAAAGCCCGGGCTGACCGGACTGCCCGCCTCGAACGTACTCCGCTATACGACGGACGACGGCACATGGATCGCCGTGCGCCCCTCCGGCACGGAGCCGAAGCTGAAGCTGTATCTCGGCGCGCATGCGGAAACGGATGCGGCGGTCGAAGCGAAGCTCGACGCATACCTTGCCGACATGGACGGCACCCTTACGAAGCTCCTGGGACTCAAATAAGAAAAGGAGAACGGCTATGACGACTTTAACGCCCCACAACGCCGCAAAGCCCGGCGATTTCGCAAAAACCGTGCTGATGCCCGGCGATCCGCTGCGCGCAAAGTTCATCGCGGAAACGTATCTGAAAGATCCGCAGCTCGTGACCTCGATCCGCAACGTGTACGGCTATACCGGAACCTACGAGGGCAAGCGCGTGTCGGTCATGGCGAGCGGCATGGGCAATCCCTCGATCGGCATCTATTCCTACGAGCTGTTCAAATTCTACGGCGTGGAAAGCATCATCCGCGTCGGCTCGGCGGGCGCGTATCACCCCGATCTCAAGCTGTTCGACATCGTCATCGGCATGGGCGCGTGCACCGACTCGAACTACGCCGCGCAGTTCAACCTGCCCGGCACCTTTGCGCCCATCGCGGATTTCGGTCTCGTAAGGAAAGCGGTCGACGCGTGCGAGGCGATCGGCGCGCGCTGTATGGTCGGCAATCTGCTGAGCTCCGACGTGTTCTACGGCGACGATCCGGAGGCGTGGAAGCAGTGGCGCAAAATGGGCGTGCTCGCCGTGGAAATGGAGGCGGCGGCGCTCTATCTGAACGCTGCGCGGCTCGGCAAAAAGGCGCTTTCGATCGACACGATCAGCGACATCATCGGCACGCGCGAGGAGGCGACGGCGGAACAGCGGCAGACCGCGTTCGACCAGATGATCCGCGTCGCGCTCGCCGTTGCGGAAGCATAAAAAGGAGGCACTTATGATCAAGCACATCGTTCTGTTCCGGTTTGAAGATCCCGCGGTCAATATCCCGGTCGTGCGCGACTCGCTGTACGCGCTCGTCGATAAGATCCCCGAGATCGTTTCAATGCAGATCGGCGCGGATTTCATGCATTCCGGCAGAAGCTACGATATGGCGCTGCTCGTCGATTTCAAATCGAAGGAAGACCTCGAAGTTTACGATAAGCACCCCGATCACCAGAAGGCGCGCGTCTATATCCACGCGCACCGGCTGGATTCTAAAACGGTCGATTTCGAGTATTGATGGGACAATTCAAGGTCGTTTCCCCCTATGCGCCGCAGGGCGATCAGCCGCAGGCGATCGAAACGCTTGTAAAGAGCATCGACGCCGGCAATCCCCTGTCCGTACTTCTGGGTGTCACGGGAAGCGGAAAAACCTATACGATGGCAAAGGTGATCGAGCGTGTGCAGAAGCCCACGCTCGTGCTTGCGCACAACAAAACGCTCGCCGCGCAGCTCTGCTCCGAGTTCAAGGAGCTGTTCCCCGATTCCGCGGTCGAGTTCTTCGTGTCGTACTATGACTACTACCAGCCGGAGGCGTACCTGCCCGCAAGCGACACCTACATCGAAAAGACGATCGACGTGAACGACGAAATCGACAAGCTGCGCCACTCCGCGACCTGCGCCTTAAACGAGCGAAACGACGTGATCATCGTGGCGTCGGTTTCGTGCATCTACGGACTCGGCGATCCCGCGGAATATCTGAAACTGTCGATTTCGCTCCGCGAGGGCATGGAGATCGACCGGCGCGACGTGATGCGCCGGCTCATCGAAAACCAGTACCAGCGCAACGACATGGACTTTTCGCGCGGGACGTTCCGCGCGCACGGCGATACGCTCGACATCTACCCCGTCAACTGGACGGACAAGGCACTGCGCATCGGCTTTTTCGGCGACGAAATCGAGCGCATCTCGGAGATCAACGTTTTGACCGGCGAGGTCGTTTCCCGCCGCAGCCACGCGGCGATCTTCCCCGCCTCGCACTACGCGACCGGGCAGGAGAAGATGAACAAGGCGCTTCAGGAGATCGAAGCGGACATGGAGGTGCAGGAAAAGATGTTCCTCGACACCAACCGACCGCTGGAAGCCGAACGCATCCGTTCGCGCGTGCTGCACGACATCGAGATGATGCAGGAGATCGGGTTCTGCAGCGGCATCGAAAACTACTCGCGCTACTTCGACGGACGGAAACCCGGCGAGCCGCCGTTTACGCTGCTCGACTATTTCCCGAAGGATTTTCTGATGTTCATCGACGAAAGCCACGTCACGCTGCCGCAGGTCGGGGGCATGTTCCGCGGCGACCGCGCCAGAAAGGACGCGCTGGTCGAGTACGGCTTCCGTCTGCCGAGCGCAAGGGACAACCGCCCGCTGAAGTTCGACGAATTCATGGCGCGCGTGCCGCAGATGGTGTGCGTGTCCGCGACGCCCGCGGGCTTTGAAATGAGCCGCGCCGCCGTCGTCGCCGAACAGATCATCCGTCCGACGGGGCTCGTCGATCCCGAGGTCGCGGTACGCACCGTCAAAGGGCAGATCGACGACCTTTTAGGCGAAGTCCGCATACAGGCGGAAAAGGGCTTCCGCACGCTCATTACGACGCTTACGAAGCGCATGGCGGAGGACCTGACCGAGTACCTCGATCGCATGGGCGTGCGCGTGCGCTATATGCACAGCGACATCGACACCCTGGACCGCATGGAGATCATCCGCGATCTTCGGCTCGGCGAGTTCGACGCGCTGGTCGGCATCAACCTTTTGCGCGAGGGGCTCGATCTTCCGGAGGTGGGGCTCGTCGCCATCCTCGACGCGGACAAGGAGGGCTTTCTGCGCAGCGAGACCAGCTTGATCCAGACGATCGGCAGAGCCGCCAGAAACGCCGAGGGACGCGTCATCCTCTATGCCGACACGATCACCGCGTCCATGCGCCGCGCCATGGACGAGACCGCCCGCCGCAGGACGAAGCAGATCGCCTACAACGCGGAGCACGGCATTACGCCGAAAACCATCCAGAAAAAGGTCTACGACACGCTGGTCATCTCGCGGCGCGAGGAGGAACCGCCCGAACGACTCACCGAATATCAGAAACGCGAGCGCATCGCGATCCTCACCGAACAGATGCAGCAGGCGGCGCGCGAGCTGGAGTTCGAGACCGCGGCGAAGTTAAGGGACGCGATCCTCGCCCTGAAGGGCGAAAAGCCGCAGACCGGAAAGAGCGATCTGAAGCCCGGTCAGATCGGCGCGCACAGGCGCGCAAGAGAGAAGACGCACAAGTAAGGAGCAGTTTCTATGAAGAAAAAACGGATCATCGCCGTTCTGCTGGTTTTGCTGATGCTGCCGGCGTTCGGCTGCCGGCTGTTCGATGCCGCGCAGGATCGGTACGAGACGCTCATAACGGAGATCCGGCTTGAAAAGCAGCCGCCTCCGGAAATCCTGGCGCTGTTTCCCGACGCCGTCTCCGTCCGCAAAACCGAAATCGAAGCAGCGGATGGGCCATACGGTGACGGTCGATACGGTAGTACATATATTACACGCACGGAGATTGCAGAAGATGTAAAAGGGGTCGTGGTCGGTTATGCGATTGTCGTCACGAATCACAATGCATACAATCCGCCGCTGACGCTTGCGCTCGGCGTCACGCCGGAGGGCGTTACAACGGGAATTTACTTTCTCGAAATGAACGAAACGCCCGGCATGGGCACGAAGGCGGACGAACCGTTTTTCAAGGAACAGTTTGTCGGCCGCTCCGTTGAATCCTTCACTCTGTTCGGAGAAGGCGCCGACGGCGTCGATGCGATCAGCGGCGCGACCGTGACGTCCCGCGCGGTTCTCCTTGCGGTCAACGCCGCGCTGGATTATTACCGCGGAAACATACAAAAATAAACATCGATAAAGACTGCGAAGCATCGAAACTTCGCAGTCTTTTTTTGCAGAAAACCGGTTTAATATAAACAGATTTATGAAACAGGTTTATTAAGTAATGTTTTTAATAATAAACAGGTTTACTAAACAGGTTTATTATAAGTTTTTATTTCAAAGATACTTCTTTATTCGACGCAGGAGGGCCGGAATCCTCTTTTTTTCGTGTGAACTTTTCGGGATTTTTTCCCGGAATTTTATCCGATTTGCAGCAGACGATACAGGGAGAGGAACGTTTCGGGCGAAAGCGTTTCCGCGCGCGTCTCGGGCGAAATTCCGAGCGAAGAAAGCGCGTCCGCGGCGTTTGCGTATTGTTTCAGATTGTTTTTGATCGTTTTGCGGCGCATGGAAAGAAGCGCGGTGCAGAACGCGAAAATCGCCGCGGGATCGTCCTCCGGCGCGTCCGGTTTTTTCGTCATGCCGACGAAGACCGACTGCACGTCCGGGCTCGGATAAAAGCAGTCCGGCGGGAATGCCGCAAGCGGCTTCGCGTCATAATAAAGCTGTGCCAGAATCGAAAGCGGTCCGTAGTTTTTGTCCCTCGGCGCGGCGAAGAAGCGATCCGCCGCCTCCTTCTGCACCATGCAGTAAAACGACGCCGGCAGCGCCTTCAGAACTGCCGTCGAAAGCGGCGCGGTGATGTAGTACGGCAGATTGCCGACGACCGAAAACGGCCTTTGCACGGCTTTGTAATCGAATTTCAGCGCGTCGCCCGCGATCACCGCAAGATCCGGATCGGCGAGCGATTTTTGAAGATACGCCGCCATCGCTTCGTCCTTTTCGACCGCGGTGAGCGCGACGTTTTTTTCGAGCAGGAGCTCGGTCAGGGCGCCGAGACCGGGACCGATCTCGATCACGTTTTTTGCAAGCGTCATCGCGTCGACGCAGGAAGAAAGCCGCTCGCCGTCGATGCAGAAGTTCTGACCGAGGGCGCGGTTCGGGTTTGCGTTCAATTCCGATAATGCGGTTTTGACAAATGCGACGCTTGCTCTCATACGCGCAGTATAGCATAGTTTTCCACGTCCCGCAAGCGTATAACCGCGGCGAAGACGGACATACTGACGGAAAAGAACCGAAAGGAGATGCGCATGATGAAACGATTCTTTTTGATCCCGCTGCTCGTTCTGACGCTGCTGCTTGCCGGCTGCACGTGCTCCGCGCGCGGAAACATTTCGACGCCGACGAAGGCGCCGAGTGCCGCGCCGACCATGACGGCGGCGCCTGTTGTGACGCAGCCGCCCGTTCCGAGCATGATGCCCGAGGATACGGTCGCGCCGGTCATGCCGACCGAGCCGGCGGCGTCGCCGAGCGCAGGCGCAACGGCGGGAAACTGACGCAATCGCTGCGAACAGACGCTTTCGATCGAACGGATCGGAAGCGTTTTTTTTTGAAACGATGGGAAACGACCGTTTCCTCCCCTTGCGCCCGCGGCACGAATGCGGTATAATTTCCGTGGTCCGTTGTGTACGGACCGGACGGAGGATGAATGGGTATGACGCTGCGGGAATTGAAACCGGGACAGACGGCGACCGTGGAAACGGTCGGCGGCGAGGGCGCGCTGCGACAGCATTTTCTGGACATGGGCGTGATCCCGGGCGTGAAGATGACGCTTGTGAAGCTCGCGCCGATGGGCGATCCGATGGAGTTTCTGATCCACGGATACGAGCTGACGCTGCGCGTGGCGGACGCGGAAAAGATCACGGCGGTGCTTTCGGACACGGAAGCCGTACCGCCGAAAAAGCCGGAACGCCGCGCCGCGATCGAGCACCCCGGTCTCGGCGAAACGGGGCGGTTCCACATCAAGGAGACCGAGACGCCTTTGAAAAAGGGCACGAAGCTGACCTTTGCGCTCGCGGGGAACCAGAACTGCGGCAAGACGACGCTCTTTAACCAGCTCACCGGCGCGAATCAGCATGTCGGCAACTTCCCGGGCGTGACCGTCGACCGCAAGGGCGGCGCGATCCGCGGCAATCCGGGCACGGAGATCACGGACCTGCCCGGCATCTATTCCCTTTCTCCCTATTCCGACGAGGAGCGCGTGTCCCGCCGGTTCATTCTGGACGAAAAGCCCACCGGCATCATCAATATCGTCGACGCGACGAACATCGAGCGCAACCTGTACCTCACGATGCAGCTGATGGAGCTGGACGTGCCGATGGTGCTTGCGCTGAACATGATGGACGAGGTCCGCGGCAACGGCGGCTCGATCCGCATCAACGAAATGGAATCGCTCCTCGGCATCCCGGTCATTCCGATCTCCGCGGCGAAGAACGAGGGCGTCGACGAGCTCGTCAGTCACGCGATGCACGTGGCGCAGTATCAGGAAAAGCCGACGCGCACCGACTTCTGCGACAGGGATGCGAACGGCGGCGCGGTGCACCGGTGCCTGCACGGCATCATGCACCTCATCGAGGACCACGCGGCGGAGGCGGGCATTCCGGTCCGCTTCGCGGCAAGCAAGCTGGTCGAGGGCGATCCGTATGTGACCGAGGCGCTGAAGCTCTCCGACAACGAGCGCGACATGGTCGAACACATCATCTGTCAGATGGAGGAGGAACGCGGACTGGACCGCGCCGCCGCCATCGCGGATATGCGGTTTTCGTTCATTCAAAAGCTGTGCGACGCGGCGGTCGTCAAGCCGAAGGAGAGCAAGGAGCATAAGCGCAGCCGCTGCATCGACCGCGTTCTCACCGGCAAATACACGGCGATCCCGGTGTTCATCGGCATCATGGGTCTGGTGTTCTTCCTCACGTTCCATGTGGTCGGCAAGGCGCTGCAGGACCTGCTTGCCGCGGGCATCGACGCGCTGACGAACGTCGTCGACGCCGCGCTCACGTCGTGGAACGTCAGCCCCGTCCTGCATTCGCTGATCATCAAAGGCATCTTCACCGGCATCGGAAGCGTGCTGAGCTTTTTGCCGATCATCATCGTGCTGTTCTTCTTCCTCTCGCTTCTGGAGGATTCCGGCTATATGGCGCGCGTTGCATTCGTCATGGATAAGCTGCTCCGCAAGATCGGGCTTTCGGGGCGCAGCATCGTGCCGATGCTGATCGGCTTCGGCTGCACCGTGCCGGGCGTGATGGCAAGCCGCACGCTGCCCTCCGCCCGCGACCGAAAACTCACGATCCTTCTGACGCCGTTCATGAGCTGTTCGGCAAAGCTGCCGATCTATGCGTTCTTCGCCGGCACGTTCTTTCCCCGCCATGCCGCGCTTGTGATGGTGGGGCTGTACGTCTTCGGCATCCTCATCGGCATCCTCTTTGCGCTCGTTTCAAAGGGCACGCTGTTCCGCGGCGAGGCGGTCCCGTTCGTGATGGAGCTGCCGAACTACCGTCTGCCCGGCGCGAAAAACGTGCTGCGGCTGCTGTGGGACAAGGCGAAGGACTTTCTGGAGCGTGCGTTCACGGTCATTCTCATTGCGACCGTCGCGGTCTGGTTCCTCGAAACCTTCGATTTCCGGCTGAACATCGTAACGAATCAGCACGATTCGATCCTCGCCGTGATCGCAGGCGTGATCGCGCCGATCTTCAAGCCGCTCGGCTTCGGCGACTGGCGTATGTCCACCGCGCTCTTTGCGGGCTTTATGGCAAAGGAGAGCGTGGTCTCCACGATCAACGTGCTGTTCGGCTCGAAAGAGATGCTCGAAAGCATTCTGAGCCCGCTTGCGGCGCTGTCGTTTTTGACGTTCTGCCTCCTGTATACGCCGTGCGTGGCGGCGATCGCCTCGATCCGGCGCGAGCTCGGCAGGGGCTGGGCGGCGCTCGTCGTGCTGTTCCAGTGCGCGATCGCCTGGGCCGCAGCGTTCCTGGTGCACTTCATCGGCGGAGGGTTCCGGCTGTGAAACCCGTCGATTGGATCGTTCTCGGGCTGGTCCTGCTTGCGGTCGCGGCGGCGGCGTTCTTTGCGATCCGCCGCAGAAGGCGCGGCGGATCCTGCTGCGAAAACCGCTCCGCGTGCTGCGGCGACTGCGCGGCGTGCGGAAAAACCTGTTCCGAAAAAAGGGCTGACAAATAACGGAAACCGTGCTATACTGTTGCAATCACGGAAAGGAGGAAGCGATATGAAACGGAAAAGCGGTACGCTCGTTCGTGTGATCACCGGCGCCGCGCTGCTTTCATGCCTGATCGCGTGCGTTCTCGTCGGGCCCGTCACGCGGCTCTGCTTCTTCTACGCCGTGGTCTGGTTCTGCGCCCGCGAGATGTCCGACGCGCTGAACCGCATGGGCTTTGAGACCTCGCCGTGGATGGCGCGCGGACTTGCGCTCGTCCTGTGCGTGCTGTTTTATCTGAAGGACGAAACCGCGTTCTATCTCACCGCGGGCGGTATCGTGATCATGCTCGCGCTGCTGGGCGCGCTGTTCAAAAAGACCTCCATGCGCGACGTGCTCGGCTCCTGCATCGTCTGTCTGTATCCGACGCTGTTCATCCTCGGCTACGCGTACCTCTCCGTTCAGGCGGACGCGGTCTTCTATCCCGTGCTTCTGATCACGCTGTTTGCCGCCGCGGGGTGCGATATGTTCGCGTACTTTTTCGGACGCGCGTTCGGCCGTCATAAGCTGTGCCCGTCGATCAGCCCGCATAAGACGGTCGAGGGCGCGATCTCCGGTTCGCTGCTCGGCTCCGCGCTGGGGCTTCTCGCGTGGGTGATCCTTAGGGACGTCGCGCCGATCCCGTGGCATGTGTACCTCGTCACGTCGTTCTTCTGTACGATCGCGGGACAGTTCGGCGATCTGTGCGCCTCTGCGATCAAGCGGCAGGCGGGCATCAAGGACTTCTCCGATCTGCTGCCGGGACACGGCGGCTTCATCGACCGCATCGACAGCTTCTGCTTTGCTCTGCCGGTGGCGTTCTTCGCGGTCATTTTGTTCCGCGCGGTATAAATTATTTCTCCCCGGATGGGGAGTTTTTTGTTTTTGGGACGAATCGCCGCGAATCGCCGGCGGCGATGTATACTTGCAATCAAAGCATGCGTATGATACACTAAACAGACATTGCGGGAAGAAGGGAGCAAAGCGCATGAAACGGATTCTTCTTTGGATCGGCGTTGCGGTCGGCACGGCGGCGATCGGCGCGGTGCTGATCCTGATCTATACGACCTGCTTCTTTAAAAACCACGAATTCTCGGCGGCGACGTGCACCGAACCCGAGATCTGTTCGCGTTGCGGCGAAACGCGCGGCGAACCGCTGGGACACGTTTACAACACCGAGACCTGCACCGAGCCGTCGGTGTGCGTGCGCTGCGGCGAACTGCACAAGGAGCCGCTCGGGCACGTTTATCTTCCCGCGACCTGCACCGAACCCGAGATCTGCGCCCGTTGCGGCGAACCGCACGGCGAACCGCTCGGGCACGCGATGACGGACGCGACCTATCAGACGCCCGCGACGTGCACGCGCTGCGGACATACGGAGGGCGAACCGCTGCCGCCCGCGCTTGCCGGAAAAACGCCGAACGAAATGGAGGTCGGCGTGCCCGTGCCGTATACGACCGCGTCCTATGAGGACAGCGATCTCGACGTGACCGGCACCGCGGAGATCGCGGACTACCGCGTGATCGAGGGCGATGAGACCTTCCCCGCCCGCGAGGGCTACGAATGGCGCATCGTGAAGATCCGGCTGGTGTTTTCGGGCGACGACGCAAGAAAGAACGGCGCGCAGGCGGCGTGGACCTACGGCGATTACTACACGGTCGACGACGCGATGTCCGCACGCGAGGACGAAGACGGCTTCCGCACGTTTGCCGCGGACTGGTACGGAACGCGCGTGAAATGCTGGCAGAAGGCGGGCGAGACGTTCGAGAACGACTGGTACGGCCGCGAGCTGCGCTTCTGCTGGGAGGAGGGCGTGCTGGTCCCGAAGGGCTTCGACGGCGTGCTGCTGATCCTCTATCACTACCGGCTCGCCAGGGACGCGACGCGGCTGTACCTGCCCGCAAGCGACGTGCTCGACGAACACGCGCTCGTGTTCCGGATGAAATAACGAAAACGGCTGTGCGCCCGGTGTTCTTCGCCGGGCGTTTTACGTTCTGACGCGGATCAGAAGGTCCACGCCGTCGTCGCGGCGCGTCTCGATGAGATCGGCGGTCACGCCGGAGCCCTCGAGCTGGTCGATGCAGTCCTTGACGCTGTTCACGAACAGGCGGCAGTCCCGCGAAAAGCGCAGGATGCGCATCGGCGCCGCGCCGGGCGTTTTCGTCAGCGAATCGACGAGCCGTTCCGCCGCGGGACCGGTCATCTTCCGCCGCTCGATCAGGTCCAGCGCCTGCTGCTGCCGTTCGGTATCGTCAAGCCGCAGCAGCGCGCGTGCATGGCGTTCGGACAGACCGCCGGCGCGCAGACGCGCGCACGTTTCCTTCGGGAGCTTTAAAAGGCGCAGACGGTTTTCGAGGTACGGATCGCTCTTGCCGAGCAGCGTCGACAGCTTCTCCTCCGTCATCGCGCCGCCGTTCAGAAGCGCGTTCAGCCGCTCCGCCTCCTCCAGAAAATGCAGCGGACGGCGCTGAAGGTTTTCGGAGAGCGCCATCACGGCGCACCGTTCCTCCCCCGCCTGCACGACGACGCACGGGATCTCCTTATGTCCGAGGAGCTTGCAGGCGCGAAGCCGCCGCTCGCCCGCGATCAGCTCGTAGCCCTCCGGGAGCTTTCTGACCACGATCGGCTGCACGAGCCCGATCTGCGCGATGCTGATCATGAGCTCGCTCATCGCCGCGCGGTCGATGTTCCTTCGGAGCCGATCCGGCACGGTTCTGATCTCCTCGACGGGCAGAAGCAGAAGCCGACGGTCCGGATCCCGCTTCGGCGGCATATTCAAAAGACCTTCCTGAAACGAATACAGCATATGCGCCTCCTTTCCGACCGACAGCATACGCCGCGGCGGATGTCGAATGAAAGGCACCGGACAAAGGTCGAAGAAAAGCGGCACGATTCGTTCGGAAATCTTCCCGAAAAGGTTGCAAAAAAACGGTTGCAAAATCAAAAACATTTGTTATAATGAGGATGGAATCTAATTGAGGAGGATCAAACAATGGCATACAAAATTACGGATGAATGCATTTCCTGCGGCGCATGTGCGGCAGAGTGCCCGGTAGAAGCAATTTCCGAGGGCGACGGCAAGTACGAGATCAACCCCGATCTGTGCATCGAGTGCGGCAACTGCGCAGAGGTCTGCCCGATGGGCGCACCGAAGGCGGAATAATCGGAACGAACGAAAACGGCTCCCCGGAGCCGTTTTTTGTTGCGAAAAAACGCGGGGTATGCTACCATAGCAGTATGAAAAAACTGACGGAACCGGAACGGAATACCGCAAAAGCGCTGCTCTTTTCCTGCACGGAGATCCTTCCGGAGGGGTTTCGGATCGACCTCTCGAAGGATCCCGCCGGATGGGCGGCGCTCTGCCGCGAAACCGGCTCGAAACCGCTGTGCGCGTACCTTGCGGAGACGCTTTCAAAGCGATATGAAGCGGCGTTCTCGGAGCCGTTCCTCTTTTCCGAGCGCTGTCTGACGTTTGAGATCAGATACCATCTGAACGCATATCTCTGCGTGAAGGGTTTCCGGCGCGTGCGGCACGTTTCGACGCTGCTGTTCCCGAAACCGGTCCTCGACCGCGCCTGCCGTTCGATCGAGATCGACACGGGCGACGTGTATCATTTCGCGCAGCGGCTTGCGTTCCGGTATTTTTTCGGCGTCCGGACGGAATGCAGAAGGACGGAGCGCGATCCGTATGCGATCGGGATCGGACGCCGCACGGTGCGCGTGCCGTTTTACCGGCTGTTCGGACGGCATTGATTGCAATCCGCCGCCGGTTATGGTATGATACTGATCTGAAGAAGGGAGCAGGCGCATGGAACAGGGAAACAAAAGCGGAAAACTTGCGGGGCTGATCATAGCGGTCGTTGCGATCGTCGTGATCGTCGCGCTTTTCGGTTCGCTCTGCACCTGCTTCTGCACCGTCGGCGCGTGCTTTGGACCGGACGGCTGCGCGAGCGGTCTGAAGCCGGAGATCGACGAGCCGGCCGTCTTCGATACGCCCGCCGCGACGCCGGTCGAAGCGCCCGCGACGCCCGAACCGGCCGAACCGGGCGGCGCCGTTTCCCCGCTCGACTGGGACGGACAGCAGTCCGCCGAAACCGCGCCCGATCCCGCGGCGTGGGTGCGCGAAAAAAAGGTGCGTTTGAAAAACGACGGAACGGACACCGTGACGGTCCTCGTGCTGATGAACGGCTCGGATCTCGAATCCGAATACCGCGAGGCGACCGAGGACCTCCGCGAGATGGTCCGCGCAAAAAAGAGCGACCGTGTGAACATCCTCGTCGAAACCGTCGGCACGCGGAAATGGGATCCGTATTTCGGCATCTCCTCGCGCCGTTCCGAACGGTACCGCGTGACGGAAACGGGACTGACGCTCGTCGACGGTTCGCTGGGACAGCTCGACACGACGATCCCCTCGACGCTTTCCGACTTCATCCGCTGGGGCGAACAGAACTACCCCGCCGACCGTTATATCCTGCTGCTGTGGAACCACGGCGGCGGTCCGGTCTACGGCTTCGGCTATGACGAGTTTCAGCCGTACACGGCGTCGCTGACCATCGACGAGATGCAGACGGCGCTTTCGGACGGCGGCGTGTATTTCGACCTCATCGGCATGGACTGCTGTCTCATGTCGTCGCTCGAGGTCTGCTGCGCGCTGTACGATTTCTGCGATTACACGCTTCTTTCCGAGGACTTCGAGCCGTCGTGCGGCTGGTCGCACAGCGAATGGCTCTCCGCGCTTTCGGAGGATCCCGCGATCCCGACGCCGGCGCTTGCGAAAACTGCGATCGACGCGTCCGTGAAGGCGGCGGAACAGGAAGGCGGACTGACGCTTGCATTGATCGACGAGGCGTACGTCGCCCTGCTCTATCCCGCCTGGGCGGAGTTCGCCTACCGGAACGAGGAGGCGCTGCTCGCCGCAAACTACAGCCAGCTCCGGCAGTCGAGCGGCCGCGCGCATCCCCGCGCGGTCGGCGGCTGGAATCTCGGCGGCGACGCTTCGCTCGACGATTACTGCATCACCGACGTCCTGTCGCTTGCCGAAAATATCCCCTCCGACACGTCCGGCGCGCTGCGCGCCGCGCTGGAGCAGACGATCGCGTATTTCGGCGCGACAAAGGACGAGAAGACGCTTTCCGGGCTTTCGGTGACGCTGCCCTACGGCGACGGCGACCTCTACGACGAGCTGCGGCGCGTGTTCCTGAACGCGGGCATCGACGCGGACTACGTCACCTGGCTCAGGAAGTTCGTCTCGGTGCAGACCGGGACCGGCTTCTACGATTTCGGCGGCTGGAACGGCTGGGACGCCTATTCCGGCGGCTATGACTGGGGCGGCTGGTTCGATCTGTTCGGCGGAACGGACGATTGGGACGACTGGTATGCCGGCAGCTTCGGTCTCGAGGACATCTTCGGACGGCTGCTCGGCGAATGAAAGGAACCGATATGAAACGATTTTTACCGATCCTTGCGGCATGTCTGCTGCTTTTGACGCTCGCCTGCGCGAGCGCGCCCGAAGGAACCGCCCCGGAAGCGCCCGCCGTTTCCGTGCCGGAGACGGTCGACGTCAAGCTGACGCTGCCCCTCGGCACGCGCGACGACGTGACAAAGGCGTTGCCCGCCTACACCGCGGGCTTTTCCGCGCGCTCCGGCGACGCGCTGACCTTTTCCGCCGTGAGCGCGGATCCCGCCGTTGCGGAAGCGATCCTTTCGGACGACGGCACGCTGCATGTGATCGCGCACGGCACGGGCGAAACGAAGCTCTATGTGAAAGCGGTCACGGCGACCGGCAGCGAGGCGGAATCGACCGTTTCCGTGACGGTGCGCGACGCGCGGCGGATGCTGGTGCTGATCACGCTCGGCGTGCTGTCCGTGATCCTGCTTGCGCTGCTCGGAAAACCGTCCGCAAAAAAGCCGGCGCCCGCTCCCGCCGCAGCCGAAGCGCCGGGCAATGCCGAAAACGACAAACCCGAAAGGAGTTAACCTATGATCCAGGAAACCGTTGAACGCTATCGCGCATACCTTGAAAAGCTCCGCGCCTACAAGCACGCGATGGGGCTGATGGGCTATGACATGAACACCGTGATGCCGAAGGGCGCGGGACCGATCGTCGGCGACACGTTCGGCGTTCTCTCCGAGGTGATGTACGATATGGTCACCTCGCCCGAGACCGAAGCGATGCAGAAGGAGATCCTCGAACACCGCGGCGAGGTCGATCCCGCGATCGTCCGCACCGCGGAACTCGCCACGGAGGAGCGCGCGCGCATCGCCTGCATCCCGAAGGACGAGTATGTGCAGTACACGATCGACCAGACGACCGCCGACCAGGTCTGGCACGAGGCGAAACGCAGAAGCGATTTTCCGATGTTCCTGCCGCATCTCGAAAAACTGGTCGCGGCAAACAGGCGGTTTGCGAAGTATTACAGGCCCGACGCGCCGGTCTACGACACGATGCTCGACGCGTACGAAAAAGGGCTGAACACTGAAACGCTCGACCGGTTCTTCAAAACCGTGCGCGAGCGGCTCGTGCCCGTGATCGCAAAGATCAAAGATCAGCCGAACGTCGATTTTCTGCACCGGCATTATCCGGTCGCCGATCAGCGCGTCTTTTCGGACTATCTGATGGACGTGCTGGGGCTCGACAGAAACCACTGCATCATCGGCGAGACCGAACACCCGTTCACCACGGAGTTCACGAAATACGACGTGCGCATCACCACGCACTACCACGAGGACGCGGTGGAGGCATCGATGTACAGCGTCATCCACGAGGGCGGACACGCGACCTACGAGCGCAACATTGCCGATGAGATCGCGCGGCTGCCGATCGGCTGCGGCGTTTCGATGAGCGTGCATGAAAGCCAGTCGCGCTTCTTCGAGAACATCATCGGCAGAAGCGAACCGTTCATCGAGGCGATCTTCCCGAGGATGCGGGAGATCTTCCCCGAGCAGCTCAAGGACGTCACGGCGCACGAATTCTACGTCGCGGTCAACAAGGCGGAACCGTCGCTCATCCGCACCGAAGCGGACGAGCTGACCTACTCGCTGCACGTGATGATCCGCTACGAGCTCGAAAAGCGGCTCTTCAACGGCGATCTCGAGCCGAAGGAACTCCCCATCGAGTGGAACCGGCTCTATAAAGAATATCTCGGCGTCGACGTTCCCGACGACCGCCGCGGCGTTCTGCAGGACTCGCATTGGGCAAGCGGACTGTTCGGTTACTTCCCCTCCTACGCGCTCGGCAGCGCGTACGGCGCGCAGCTCATCAAGCGCATGGAGCAGGAGATCGACGTCTGGGGCAACGTGAAAGAAGGCAATCTCAAACCGATCGTGGACTGGCTGACCGGGCATATCTATCGCTTCGGCTGCATGAAGGAGCCCGGCAAGCTGATGGAGGAAGCATTCGGCGCGCCGTTCGATCCGACGTATTACACGGACTATCTGACGCAGAAGTATTCTGCGCTGTATCATCTCGATTGACACAAAAATACCGCCGGAACGCACCGGCGGTATTGTTATGTCTGCTGTTTATTTTCCGGAGATCGTGATGCCGTCGAATGCAAGATACGGCAGAACGAACAGACCTGCCGCGATCTGCTCCTTTGAAACGCCGCGCAGGCGGAACAGCATCTCCGCAAAGTTGCCGCTGATCATGGTCTCCGAAAGCGCGGGACCGATCTTGCCGTTTTCGATCAGGAAGCTGTTCTTTGCGACACCGGAGAAATCGCCGTTCGGCGCGGGTGCGCCGCCCGAGAAGCGTCCGACCAGAATGCCCCTGTCGATCGAAGCGATGATTTCGTCCAGCGGTTTGTCGCCTGCCTCGATGATGATGTTGTCGCTGTCGTTCTTTGCACGGGGCAGCCCGAGCTTGTTCGCGGAATAAAGGCTCAATGCAAACGCGTTCAGCCTGCCGTTTTTGATCAGGTCGTAGTTTTCCGCGGGGAAGCCCTCCCCCGTGATGCGTTCGCCGCACACGATCCGCCCGTCGAGCGGGGCGATCGAAATGGTCAGCCGTTCATCCGCAACCTGCTCGCCGAGCTTCTCCTTCCACGGGCTCGTGCCGGTCAAAAGTCCCTGATCGCCCGCAAAGTTCATCAGCAGACCGCCGATCAGCTCCAGGGAGCACAGCGGCATCAGCACCATCGTGCCCTCGAACTTGCCGTCCACGCTTTCGGTGTCGATCTGCTTTTCCACGTTTGCAAGATCGTTTTCGATCGAACCGCATTCGATGAACGGACGGTCAAGGTCTTCCGTCGTCAGAATGCTGACGTAGAACGACGTCGCCTTTTCTCCCTCGTGTCCGCTGAACATCAATTCCGCGAAATAATTGCCCTTGTGCGTGGAGAACAGTGCGCCGTTCGAATTTGCAAACGCCTCGAACGTCTCGTTGTGATCGATGATCATCTGTTCCACGATGATCTTCGGGAAGCGGGTTTTGATCGTTTCCATCAGCTCCCTGCAGCGCAGGAACAGCTTATCGAGATCGGGCTTGACCTCGCCGAGCGTGAAATCCTCGTTTTTGATTTGCGGCGCGATGTCCCACGCTTCGTCCGGCGCGGAAGCGTCTGCCGCCGCCATGCACGCCTTCGCGCTCTCCGCGATCGACGCGTCGTCATACCGGTTCTGCGAGATCGCGCCGCGCTTGCCGCCCGTGATCGCGCTCATCGTCATCTTTTTGTCGAACAGCGTGCGGAACAGGCTGAACTCGCCGCCGTCCACGTTGAACTCGTGCTTGACGGTATAGGTGACGGTGCTCTCGCCCTTTTCGGCGCCTTCGTTTTTCAGAGCTTCAACAGCTTTCTTTGCCGTTTGTTTCAAGGTTTCGATCATGGCTTTTCCCTCCTTACCGTCCGCCGATGGTGATGCGGCACCGGATCGCCGGTCCGCCCATGCCGACGGGCATCGGCTGCTTTTTGCCGCACATGCCCGCGCTGACCCAGGTCATATCGTCCGAGATCATATCGACTGTCTTGAGCATGTCGAACGCCACGCCCGAAACGGTCGTGTCGAGCAGTGCGCGTCCCAGCTTGCCCTTCTTGATCTCGTAGCCGAAGGTCACGCCGTACATAAATTCGCCGGTGGTGTCCGCCTGCCCGTTGTTGGACTCCAAAAGATAGTATCCGTCGTCGATCGACGCGATCATATCCGCGAGCTTTGACGTGCCGGGCAGGACCGCCGTATTGCGCATGCGGATCAGCGGCTCGTCGGAGAAGAGATACGCGCGCGCGTTGCCCGTCGGGACCATGCCGAAGCGCTCGGCGCTGTCGCGGTTGTTCATGTAGCCCACCAGGACGCCGTCCTTGATCAGCACGGCGTCGGTCGCCTCAACGCCCTCGTCATCGACGTAGACCGGCAGCGGCGCGGGCTTTCCGAACGCGGTGTGCGCAAAGTCCGTCAGGTTCACAAGCTCCGAGCCGACGCGTTTATGAAGATTCGGTCCCGCAACGGAACCGCCGATCACGAGGTCCGCCTCGACGGTGTGCCCCACCGCCTCGTGCGCAAGCATGCCGGAAAGCTCGCCGCCGAGGATCACGGTCTTATTGCCCGCTTCGGGATAAACGCCCTCCGCCTTCTGCCGGATCCGGTCGTAAAGCTCGTCGATCCCCGCATAGCATTCCTCGGGCTTTCGGAAATTCTGATCGAACGTGCCGCAGCCGCCGAAGATCTTCATGAGCTCCACGGGCTTGCCTTCTGGCGTCGGATAGTTCATGATCACAAGAATGTAGCTTCTGGGCAGGACACTGTGTCCGTCGCAGCCGTTGCTGACGCACAGCAGCTTTTCCATGGAATCCGCCATCGCGACGACCGTGCGGCTCAAAAGATCCGGATACTTCTGCGCGATATAGCTGTCCAGCGCCGACGCAAACTCGATGTACGTCCGCTGCTCGATTTCGGTGAGATCGTATGCCCGGATGATCCTGCCGGGCTTTTCCGGACGGAACAAACCTTTGCCCTTGCCCGCGTGACGCGCCAGAAACGCGGCGTTCTCGCTTGCCGCCTTCAGCACTTCCTTTACGGTCTCATCGGTATATTCCGCCGTGGAGGAAAAGCCGTAAACGCCGTTTTCATACACTCTTGCGGATACGCCGAACTGATCCTTCTGCATGTTGTTGACGAGATTGCCGTTCAGAAGCACGACCTGGCGGTTTGTGTTCCGCTGGGCGCGCAGTTCCGTATTGGCGCCGTCCGCAAACAGATGCTTTTTGTTTGTCAATAAATCCTGTATCATCTGCACACTCCTTTTCGTTATTCGGGTCTCAGACCGATTAAGAAAAGTATATCACAGCCGTACGCCTGTTGAAAAGGGTTCTTCGGTTGTTTTCACGCAACCATCGGTTTAATCTGAAAAAGGCCGCTCTGCGCGGTCTTTTGTATCGTTCAGAAGCTTCTGTAGATCGCAAGGATCAGGGCGTCGTCTTCGTTCAGAAGCCCCTGCTTCATGCGGGCGTTGATCTCCGCAAAGGCGGCGACGGCGTTTTTCAGCTTTTGAAGCGGGAATTTCTGCGCGTTTTTGATCGTCATTTCCGCCGCCTTCGGACTGCCGCCGAGCGTCTTCAGAATCTCCGGACGCGGACGCTTGTCTTCGAGCAGCTCCTTTGCGATCAGCATCTGCTTCAAGCGCCCTTCGAGGAACGCCGCGACCTTGAGCGGATTTTCCTTGCCGTCCCTGATCGCTTCGGTCAGCATGCGCATCGCGGTCTTTTTGTTGCCGAGAAGCAGCGCGTTCAGCATCGGAAAGACCTCGTATTCGACCGACGGCGTGACGACGAATCGCAGGACGTCCCGCGTGATCGTTCTGCCGTTTCCGACGTAATCGCAGAGCTTCGACACCTCGTTTTCCAGCCGGTACGCGTCGGTGCCGACCATGTTCACCAGCTCGTACGCCTCCGGCCGGTCGAGCCGCACCCCGCGCCGCGCGCACAGGATCGAAACCATGTTCTGCGCGCGGTCCTCCGTGAGCGCGTCGAACGACACCAGCCGGCCCTTTTCCGCAAAGAGCTTCGAAAACGGCGTTTCCTTCCCCTTGCCGCGGCGCACGAACAGCACGACGCTGCCCTCCGAACGGAACAGCGCGTCCGTCGCCTTGCGCTGTTCGAGCGCGTCAAAGAGCACTGCGTCGTCGAACCCGGTGAACACCGTGACGCACAGCGTGTCGAACACCGGCACGGCGTGCACGGCGTCGAGCACGGCGGAGACGTCCGGTTCCTTCAGCCGCTTGAGGTTCAGGTCCGTAAAGCCGGGGTTCAGAAGCGCCGTGATCCGGTCGATCGCCTGCTGCTTGGTCAGTTCTTCCGCGCCCTCAAAAAGGTACGCGCCGGACAGCATGCGTGCGTTTGTCAGTTTGTACAGTTCGCTCTCGTTCATGGTTCTATTGTATCACAAGGAAGGACGGAATACAATCCAATCATTTACGCGGCTGCGCCGCATGAAAAAAACCGAAAAAAGTCCTTGCATTCCCGAAAAAGATGTGATATAGTACGAAAGCTAACGGTCCTTCTTGCCTTCAGAAGAAGGCCACAAGTCCACAAGGAGGTGAAACACATGAATCAGTACGAAGTTTTGTACGTGATCACGCCCGAACTTGATGAAGAAGCGGATAAGGTCGTCATGGATAAGTTTGCCGACATTATCACCGCAAACGGCGGCGAGATCGAGAAGACCGAGGTATGGGGCAAGCGTCGCCTCGCGTACCCGATCGACTACAAGACCGAGGGCTATTATGTTCTGGTCGTCTTTTCCGCGAATCCGGAACTGCCCCGTGAGCTGGAGCGCAACATGCGCAACGATGAACGGCTCATGCGCTACATGGTCACTCGCAAGGAAGCATAAGAACCAAAGTAACAGCACGAAAGAACGGAGGAAATCGAAAGCATGAATAAGATTACTTTGATCGGCAACCTGACACATGATCCCGAAGTGCGCAGCACGCCCAGCGGCGTGACCATCTGCACCTTCACGATCGCCGTCAACCGGCGCTTCGCAAACCAGAGCGGAGAAAAGCAAACCGACTTTTTCCGCATCAACGCCTGGCGGCAGCTGGGCGACACCTGCGCGCGTTACCTGCAGAAGGGACGCAAGGTCGCCGTCATCGGCGAGCTGCAGGCGCGGACCTACGAAGCGAAGGACGGCACCACCCGTATGTCGCTTGACGTCTCGGCAGATGAGGTCGAGTTCCTGACGCCCAAGAGCGCAGACGATTCCGGCAGCGGTTATTCCGCACCGCGTCCGCAGGCGCCCGCGCAGGATCTTGCCGGATTCACGGACATCAATTCCGACGACTTACCGTTTTAATCATCAATTTTTAGGAGGCATCACATGGAAGATCGTAAACTGCGTCCCCGTCGTCCGAGAAGCAGACGCAAAGTTTGCCGTTTTTGCGTTGAGAAGGCCACATCCATTGATTATAAGGACATCAAAAAGCTGCAGGGCTTCATTTCCGAGAGCGGAAAGATCATGCCCCGCCGTATGTCCGGCGTGTGCGCCGAGCATCAGCGCGATCTCGCGGTCGCGATCAAGCGCGCGCGGATCATGGCTCTGCTGCCCTACTGCGCAGAGTAAGAACCAATCAGTCACAACAAGACCGCTTAGCACGGAACCCGAAAGGGTTCCGTTTTTTTGCGCAAAAAAAGGACATGCCATGCACGTCCCTGCCTTTACTTTGTCAATCCGACCGGACAACGAACGGCGTCGCCGTTCGGCGCGTAATCCGGAAGAACAAGTATCACACAAATCTGTCAAATCCGGCGACATGCACGGCGGATTTGACTCCCTGCGGCTTCCGCCGCCCGGGAATGCGCAGTATGACAGGCAGAAGCCGAAAAAAACGGTCTGTTGAAACAATGTTTCAACAGACCGAACTATTTAACCTGTAAACGGGTTGTCCTGATGCGGCATGGGCGTCGCCGCGGGCTGCTGCCCGTAGGAATCGTCGGTCGGCTGATCCTCCGGCGGTGCGCTCGGCTCGCCGTCCGGCGAGGGCGTGACCGGCGCAAAACTCGCCGGCGCAAGCGTCGGAAGCATATAGCCCGATTCGTAAGGCGAGATGTTGACGCCGCCCTTGCTGTAAAGATAGATCGTGGCGGTGGTCTTGCCGCTGCGGATGAACGACGCCGCCTCGTCCATGATCTCCGCCCAGTGCTTCTGCAGAAGCATCAGCTTCGTTTCGAGGTTCGAGGTGTCGCCGACCTCGATCGTATACGGCGCGCCCTCCACATACATGCGGATCTGCATCAGCTCCGTCATGTCGATGCGGTTGATGCGCGGGGTGCGCTCGAGGATCCCCAGCTCCTTGAGCTTTCCGAGAAGCCGGATCAGCGCGGCGACCTGAATGTCGCTCGTGTCGCCGAGCCGCGCGCCGTTGACCGCGCTGGAGATGTTCATGCCGTCGGCGATCAGCAGTCCGCTCGCCGTTTCCGCCGCCGCGTTCAGCACCGTGCCGTTTTCGTCGATGATCGCAAGGTACTCGTTCTGCGGGCCCCAGCGGACGCACGCCGCCTCCTCGCGCTTGCTCACCGTGATCGTGATCGTGGACGGGAAGGCGTACCGGACGGTCGCGTCAAGATAGGTGTCCGCCTCGCGGATGTGTTTTTCGACGTCGCGTGTGCTGATCAGAAGCGCGCTGCGCCTGCCGATCCTGGCGCTCAATCCCGACAGATCGGCGATCTGCTGCGCGGTGTATCCCTCCGGCACGAACGGCACGTTGACCTTCTGCAGCCGCGTCACAAACCATGTGAGTCCCAGAAGCACCGCGACGGCGATCAGTCCCAGCACCATGGTCGAAAAGCTGCGCTGCCGCCGTTTGCGGCGCTCCGCCTTCCGCAACGCCGCCTTTTTCGCCTCTTCGCGGGCGCGTTTTTTGGCGCGTGCTTCGCTTCGCGCACGGGCGTCGTCGTATTCGCGCTTTGCAACGGTTTCGTTTTCGACGACGGTGGTCGTCGCCTTCGGCGCGTTCTTGCGCTTGCCGTACCGCGCTTTTTTGTTTCCGATGCGGCGTCCGTACCGGTCGAAGCGAAATGCGGGCGTCTCGGACCGCTTGTCCGCTCCGTCCGTTTTTTCCGGCTTGTCCGGTTCGTGCGCGGGATCCTCTTCGTCCGGTCCGACCGATTCGTCGTCCGGCTCCTCGTCCGGCTCGTCAAACGCGTCGTCGTCCGGTCCGAACAGGTCGATCGTATCCCGATCCCTGCCCGCGTCGTCGTCGAACAGGAAGCTCGCCCGTTCTTCGTCACGCTTGTTCTTCTTCGCCAATGTCTTTTTCCTTTCGTGCGATCGTTCCGCACAGGGACGCGATCACGCTGTCCATTCGTTCATAGCCGCGCTCGATCCGCTCCGCAAACCGGATCTGCGTTTCGCCCTCCGCCGAGAGCCCCGCAAGCACCAGCGCCGCGCCGCCGCGCAGGTCGTGCGCCGTGACGTCCGCTCCGTGCAGCCGGTCCGTGCCGGTGATGATCGCCGTGCGGTCGAGGATGCGGTTCTTCGCACCCATCTTTTTCAGCTCCTGCGCGTGCCGGAACCGGCTTTCAAACACGTTCTCCGTGAGAACCGAGGTCCCGTCCGCACGCGAAAGCAAGCTGAAGAGCTGCGGCTGTAGGTCGGTGGGAAACCCCGGATACGGTCTCGTTTCGGTAAAGCCGACCGCGCGGATGCGATCCTTTGCGCGAACGCGCACCGAATCGCTGTTTTTCGTGACCTCGCATCCGCATTCGGCGAGCTTATTGAGCAGCGGATCGACGGTTTCCGGCTGCATGCCGGCGACCGTGACGTCGCCGCCGGTGATCGCCGCGCCGACAAGGTACGTCCCCGCCGCGATGCGGTCCGGCATGATGCGGTAGCTCGCGCCGTGTCCTTTTTTTACGCCGTCGATCGTGACCGTCGGCGTGCCCGCGCCCCGAACCAGAAATCCGCAGGCGCATAAAAACTGTTGTAAGTCAAAGATCTCCGGCTCGCACGCCGCGTTGCGGATCGTCGTCGTGCCCTTCGCGCGGCACGCGGCGAGCATGATGTTCTCGGTCGCGCCGACGCTCGGATAGCTGAGATCCACGACCGCGCCTTTCAAGCTGCCGCCCGTGCAGCGGATGCGTCCGCCCTGTTCCTCGATGCCGGCGTTCAGCCGCCGGAGTCCTTCCAGATGCAGGTCGATCGGACGGTTGCCGATCACGCACCCGCCCGGGTACGGGGCGTCCGCCTCCGAAAAGCGCGAGAGCACCGAGCCGAGCAGAAAGATCGAGGAGCGCAGCTCGCCGGAAAGCGCCGTCGGCAGAACGAAACGGTCCGCCGTGCGGCTGTCGACGATCAGCGCGTCCCCCTCGCGCTTCACCGTGCAGCCGAGCGTTTCGAGGATACGGAGCATATTCTCCGCGTCCCGGATCGCCGGGCAGTTCAGAAGCCGGATCGACTCCTCGACAAGCAGCGTCGCCGCAAGAATCGGCAGCGCCGCGTTCTTCGATCCCTGGACCGGGACCGTCCCCCTCAGGACCGCGCCGCCGCGCACAAGCCAGTTTGACATCTTCAAAGTCCCTTCCGCATGATACTGCATCTTATGCGATGCGGAACGGGAATGTGCTTATGTCCGCGGGTTCAGGTCGCGCGAGATGCTCAGAAGAAGTCCCATTGCGGCAAGGAAGACGATCAGCGACGTTCCCCCTGCCGAAATAAACGGAAGCGACTGTCCGGTGGTCGGCAGCAGCCCCGTGACGACGCCGATGTTGACGAACACCTGGAACCCGAAAACGATCGAGATGCCCGCGGCGAGAAGACTGCCGAACCGGTCGCGGCAGCGCATCGAGATCACGATGCCGCGGAACACGATCCACGCGTACATCAGGATCACGATGAGTCCGCCGATGAAGCCGAACTCCTCGCACAGGATCGCAAAGATGAAGTCCGATTCGCCGTAGGTCATATACAGCAGCTTCTGATAGCTGTTGTTCAGTCCCTTCCCGAAGAATCCGCCGGAGCCGATCGCGTAGTACGACTGCAGAAGCTGATAGCCGCTGCCGAGCTTGTCGGCTTCGGGGTTGGAAAACGAGCGCAGTCGGTCCATGCGGTAGTCCGCCATCGTCGCCAGCACAAAGAAGCCGATGATCGCGATCACGCCGAGGATGATCAGCTGCTTGAGATCGCATCCGCCGAGATACAGAAGAACGACGCCGATGAAGCCGATGATGACCGCCATGGACATGTTCGGCTGCAGCATGACGAGCCCGGCGATAAAGCCGATGGCGATCAGCATGGGCAGCATGCCGAAGCGGAACGTGTGCATCTCATTCTTGTGTCGCGACATGTACGAGCACATGAAGATCATCAGACCGAACTTTGCAAGCTCACTCGGCTGGATCGTGATGCCGGCGACAGGCAGCCAGCGCTTGCCGCCGTTTAAGTCCTGTCCCCACAAGAGCACCGCAATGAGCAGCAGGATCGAAACCGCGAGAAACACCGAACGCAGCCGCTCGATGAGGCGATAATCGATCATCGAAACCATCAGCATGACCGGATAGCCGATCAGCAGATACACAAGCTGTTTCTTGAGATAATAGAAGCTGTCGTTGTTTGCGCCGGAGTAGTGCTGCGCGTAATAATAGCTGGCGGAAAAGATCATGACGAGGCCGAACGCGCAAAGCGCGGAAACCATGAGCAGGATGGAAAAGTCCATCTTGCCGCGCGTCAACCGCAGACTCTTGATGCGCTTGAATACCGATTCTTTTTTCGCCTTCTGTTCCGCCATGATTCCTCCGGTTTATTCGTATGCGCGCGCGATCTCCTTGAATACTATTCCGCGCATTTCGTAGTTGTCAAACATATCCCAGCTTGCGCAGGCGGGGCTCAAGAGCACGCAGTCGCCCGGCTCCGCAAGGTTATGCGCCTTGTCCACCGCGTCGCGGAACGTTTCCGCCGTATGCATGAGATGCTCATAGCCGTGCGCTTTTGCGCAGTCCAGAATCTGTTTTTTCGTATCGCCGAGCACGACGCACGCCTTGACGATCGGCGTGAACGCGTCGAACAGCTCGTCGAAGCCGATGTGCTTGTCATAGCCGCCCAAAAGCAGGACGGTCGGCTTCTTCATCGCCTCGATCGCGCGGATCGTGCTCGCCGGGTTCGTGCCCTTCGAATCGTTGATGTAGTCCACGCCCTGCTTCGTGCAGACGTACTCGATGCGGTGCTCGACGCCCGCAAAGGTGCGGAAGACCTCGCGGATCGTTTCCGGCGCGATCCCCTGCGAAAGTCCCAGAAGCGCGCAGAGCATGGCGTTTTCGAGGTTGTGCGCGCCGGGGATGCGGATCTCGTCGGCGGGCATCAGCGTATGCTCTTCGCCGTTCATGCGGTACACGAGGATGCCGTCGCGCACGAACATACCGTTTTCGACCTCGGTCTTGCGCGAGAAGTACAGCACATGCGCCGGCGTCCTTTTCGCAAAGCCGCGGACCGTTTCGTCGTCCCAGTTCAGCACCGCGTAATCGTCCGCGGTCTGATTGTCGAGGATCTTCGCCTTCGCTTCGATGTAGTTTTCCATCGTGCCGAAATGGTCGAGATGGTCCGGCGTGATGTTGCACACGCCCGCCGCCTTCGCATGGAAGCGGACGTTGCCTTCGAGTTGCAGCGCGGCGGTCTCCGCCACGACGACGTCGCCGGGCTTCGTTTCGAGCGCGTGCGCCGAGATCGCGACGCCGATGTTGCCGAGCACGAAGGTCGTTCTGCCCGCCGCCTTGAAGAGCTCGCCGGTCAGCGCCGTGCAGGTCGTTTTGCCGTTCGTGCCGGTGACGCAAACGAAGTCCGCCTT
>JAFRUN010000066.1 GCA_017438865.1 Clostridia bacterium | reverse complement strand
CCTCGCACGAGCACAGCTACGGCGCGTGGACGACGAACAACAACGGTACGCACAGCCGCACCTGTTCCTCCTGCAGCGACGTTCAGACCGAGAACTGCACCTATACCGACGTCGTCACGCCGCCGACCGTGACCGAGCAGGGCTACACGACGCACACCTGCACCGTCTGCGGCTATTCCTTCGTCGACAGCTACACCGATCCTCTGGGCTACACCGTCAGCTTCTCCGTGCCCGCAGGCGTCACCGCGCCCGCGCCCGTGAACTGTCCGCCGAACGGCACGGTCGCGCTGCCGACCGCAGACGCGCCCGAAGGATATACCTTCCTCGGCTGGGTAACGGACGATTACAGCAACGTTGCGGAGCTTCCCGCGACCGTCTATACCGGCGAATACGCCGCGGCCGCGGATATCACGCTCAAGGCGCTGTATTCGCACACCGAGATCAACGGCGACGGTTTTGCGCTTCTGACCGCCGCGCCGGAAAGCTGGGAGGGCAGCTACGTCGTCACCTGCGGCAATACCGACGCGCTGTACGCGCTGAAGGGACTTGCGGGAACGAAGAAGTATGAATCGGCGACCGCGGGCGGCGCCGTCGCGTATGCCGAAACGGGCATGACGCTGAGCGGCACGACGCTGAACGGCGTAAGCGCCGACTACATCTTCCGGATCGAAGCGAACGGCGACAAATTCACCGTGAAGAACGCGGCGACCGGCACATATCTTGCGAGCAGAGGCGGCTATCTCTACAGCTACAGGGCCGACGCCGCAAGCTACTGCCGCTGGACGTTCGCGATGAACGAGACGGCTGCGGACGCGACGAACGCCGCAAGCAGAACGATGCCGCATCTCGGCTTCTCCACGAAGAATTACTTCATGGTCAACCGCAGCGCAAGCGACAGCATCTTCTTCTGGAAGCTCGCGGGCAGCGGCGAAACCACCACCTACACCACCGTCATCGGCTGATCACGATATCCCCGAAGAGCCGTCCGAAAAATCGGACGGCTCTTTTTCGCAGACGGGACGACTGTGCGGCAGATGGGACTTCTTCCGGCGTTTCAGACACGTCTGCTTGTTTTCCAAACTGCGCAGACGGTCTTACGCCGCAAGCCACCCGCTATCCAACGCCGCACCGCGGCGTTGGATACGGCTTCAGAGAAGCCGCACGCGGTCAAGTCCCGACCTATTCCAAGCCAAAAAACAAATACCACCCGCAAGGGGTGGTATTTGTTTTTTGGTGCGGCAGATGGGACTTGAACCCATACGCCTGCGCACACGCACCTCAAACGTGCCTGTCTGCCAATTCCAGCACTGCCGCGCATCGTGTATTATACGATGCAGTTCTCAAAAAGTCAACCCCAATTTTTCAAGAAATAAAAAAGGACTGTATATCAGCCCTTTTGATTCTCTTACCGCTGCTCCGGCAGGTTCGTCGTTCTTCGGCGCATGGCGTCAGTCAGCGCGTCGCGCACATACGCGCGGTCCTCGTCCGAGAGCTTGTCAAGACTTCGGAACATCGGCTCGAAGTGGCGCTTTAAAACGCCTTTCGAGTAATCCTCGTAGAGCACCCGCCCGAGATCGTTGACGCATACGTTGATGTCGCGGCGGCTGCCGGTCATGCGCGTTTTTTCGACCAGCCCTTTCTGCGAAAGCCGGTTGATGATCTTCGTGAAATTGCTGCGCGTGATGCCGAGACGGTGCGCGATGCAGGACATATTTTCGCCGCGTTCCTCGTTCTCCAAAAGGTACTCCAGCACCTGGATTTGTGCATAGGAATAGGTGATCCCGCGAAAGCTCATCTTCTCTGTGCGGTATACGCCGGCGTAGATATTGCAGTAGTGGATCAGCGCTTCGACGATCTCACGGTTTTTGCCCATCCATGAAAGCTTCACGGCGGTGCCTCCCTTCATTTTCTTTTTCAGTATACCAGACAATTCCGTCCTTTTCAACCGGAAACAAATGATTTTTCATGATTCCGCAGCGGAAATAAAAATGCTTGCTTTTTGAATGTTTATGCGTTATAATATCGTTGTAATGTTTCCTGTGGAAACAGTATAACAAACAGAGGGAGGAAATAGAATGAAAAAACGTGCATTGATCGCAATCTGCATCGGTCTCGCCCTGATCCTGCTGGGGAGCTTCTTTGCGTTCCTGTTCAACAGGGGCGTCTTTACGACAAGCGTCAGCCGGATCACGTTTGAAACGGGGCTCGGCAAACTGAGCGGTCTCCTGTACATGCCGAAGGGGGCGGGAGCGGACAATCCGCGTCCGACGGTCATCGTCACCCACGGGTATCTGAACTCGGCGGAGATGCAGGATGCGAACGCCATCGAGCTTTCGCGCCGCGGATACGTCGTCCTGGCGCTCGACCAGTACGATCACGGTCATTCCGACCTGAACGACGAGGTGTACGCCGCGTTCGGCGGTGAGACCTTCACCGGCATGTGGTTCCCGTTCTGGGTGAACTCCATGCACGACGCGGTCGCGTATATGTATGAACAGCCCTATGTTCTCAAGGATTCGGCGGGCAACGGCATCATCGGCGTGACCGGTCACTCGATGGGCGGCTTCGGCAGCACGATGGCGCTTGCGATGGACGAACAGGAATTCGCAACGACCGGCATCCGCAAGATCTGCTGCGGTCTCACCGAGGGTTCCGACTTCTCGTACACCGGCTTCATGGGCATCGACGCCGCGACGGCGGATGCTCTGGGCGGCGGCCGCACGATGGGCAAGGTCGCGGCGCAGTACGACGAATTCTTCTTCAACGCGCCGGACGATCCCGCCGGAACGGTCCGTCACAAGGATTACGTTTCCACGCCGGACGGTCTCACGTTCCTGCAGCAGACCGAATCCGCGCAGGCGAACACCTGGTATGATACCTCGGACGGCGGCAGACGCATCATCTACGAGCCCGCGCAGACGCATCCGTGGAACCACTTCTCCAAGAACACCACGGCGAACGCGGTCGAGTTCTACACCGAAGCGTTCAAGGACTACAATGCGGACATCAGGGACATCGCTGCGACCAGTCAGGTCTGGCAGCTCAAGGAGCTCTTTGAGTGCGTCGCGCTCGTCGGCTTCGTGTTCCTGATCATCGGCGTCGCATCGCTGCTCATCGAGCTGCCGTTCTTCAGACTGGCGAAGAGCGAGCTCAAGCCGCTTCCGTCCGTCACGGGAACGAGCTCCAAGATCGGCACGTTCGCGCTGCTGTTCTGCCTGATCCTCCTGCCCGGCGTCTTCTTCTCGGCGCTGATGGACGACGGTCCGAAATCCGACATGATGAACGTCCTGATGTATGCGGGCTGCGCGTTCGGCGTCGCGGGCATTCTGGGCGTCATCCTGAGCATCTTCACCAAGGAGAACCGCAAAAAGCTGCTTATCGGCAGCATCTGCGTCACGGTCGCGGGTGCGGCGCTCGCCGTCATTGCGCGCACGCCGATGTATGAGACCGGCAGGTTCTGGAACGCGCTCGGCATCAACAGCATCGCATACTGGACCATCGGCTGCGCGGCGATCGCGCTGCTCGGCATGACCGTGGTCTACGTCGTCTCGAAGGCGAACAAGGGCGTCACGTTCAAGGATTACGGCGTCACCTTCAACCCGGTCAAGATCCTCGTTTCGCTCCTGATCGCGGTGATCACGTTCGTCGTCGCGTACGCGGTCCTGTTCCTCATGGATCTGCTGTTCAAGGCGGACTTCCGTATCTGGACCTTCGCGTTCAAGACCTTCGACTTCAACATCATCCCGACGATCCTCAAATACCTGCCGACGTTCCTGGTATTCTACATCGTCTCGACCGCGTCGATCACGATCAACACGAACACCGAGAAGCTGCAGGGCGTCAAGGGCTATCTGCTTGCGATCGCGCTCAATGCGGGCGGCGGCTTCCTGTGGCTCGTCCATCAGTACGGCAAGCTGTTTATCACCGGCGTTGCGGCGCATCCCGGCTCGGCGCTGTCCGGCATCGTGCTCGTCGCGATGATCCCGACGCTGTCGATCGCGGCGATCATCTCCCGCAACCTGTATAAGAAGACCGGCAACATCTGGACGCCCGCCTTCCTGAACGCGCTGCTGATGACCACCATGACGATCGCGAACACCATGATCGCGTTCAAGTAATCGCTTATCCGTGAAACGGTCTCCCTCCGGGGGGACCGTTTTTCTTTCGACAAAAATTGCGATTGAGAAAAACCCTCCGGTGTGATATACTCAGGACAGAACAGAGAAGGCGGGGACGGGGTATGAAAACACAACGGGACTTTCCGAAATGCATCATTACGCAAAAGGGCACGCGCTGGGTGGAGGGCGGACATCCGTGGATCTATGAAGCCGAAGTGCTCTCCGAGGACGGGAACGCCGAAAACGGCGCGCTCGTCGACGCGGTTTCCGAAAAGGGCAAGTATCTCGGCACCGGCTTTCTGAGCCGCAGTTCCAGGATCCGTATCCGCCTCGTCTCGCGCAATGCGAACGACCGGTTCGACGAGAGCTTCTGGACGCGCCGCATCCGCTACGCGTGGGACTACCGCAAAACCGTCATGGGCAGCGACAAAACCTGCTGCCGCGTGATCTTCGGCGAAGCGGACGCGTTTCCGGGGCTTACGGTAGACCGGTTCGGCGACATTCTCGTCGCGCAGACGCTGTCGATCGGGATCGAGCGCATCAAGCCGGTGCTCTTCCCACTGATCGTGCGGGTGCTGAACGAGGACGGCGAAGGGATCAGGGGACTGTACGAACGCAACGACGTCGCGATCCGCGCGCTCGAGGGCATGGAGCAGGGCAAGGGCTGGTTTGCGCTTCCCGGTCTGCCGACGCCGGAGAGCACGGTGACGACGATCACGGAAAACGGCATCGAATACCTCGTCGACGTCGAAAACGGGCAGAAGACCGGCTTCTTCCTCGATCAGAAGTACAACCGCCTCGCGGTACGCCGCATCGCGAAGGACCGGAAAGTGCTCGACTGCTTCACGCATACCGGCTCGTTCGCGCTGAACGCGGCGGCGGGCGGCGCGGCGCACGTCACGGCGGTCGACATTTCCGGGAGCGCCGTCGAAATGGCGAAGGCGAACGCCGAACGCAACGGACTGGCCGATCGCATGGATTTCGTCGTCGCGGACGTGTTCGATCTCCTCGCGGATCTGCTTCGGGAAGGAAAGAAGCCGTACGATCTGATCATCCTCGATCCGCCCGCGTTCACCAAATCGCGCAAAACGGTGAACAGCGCCGAGTGCGGCTACCGCGAGATCAACTCCGCGGCGCTGAAGCTGCTGCCGCCCGGCGGGTATTTCGCGACGGCGTCGTGCAGCCATTTCATGCCGGCCGAGCTCTTCGAGCGCATGCTCGACCGCGCGGCGTTCGACGCGGGCGTGCAGCTCAAGCAGATCGAACAGCGCCAGCAGGCGCCCGACCACCCGATCCTCCGGAACGTGCCGGAGACGGATTATCTGAAATTTTACCTGTTCCAGGCGGTCAGAAACTGACGCGAAGAAAGGACATGCCATGATCATCGGAGAGTTCAGCGAGTGTTATCCGCCGCACATCGACGGCGTCGGCATGGTCGTGGGCTCCTACTGCGGGGAACTGTCCAAAGCGGGGGAGACCTGCTACTACATCGCACCGAAAAACGCGGGAAAGCATTATAAGGACGCCGCGCCGGAGACGTATCCCGTCATCAGGTACGCGAGCGTTCCGATCCCGAAGGAGGCGTACAGCGTGGGGCTTCCGACGCTGGACCTTTCGTATCAGCTCGACCTCAGCTACATCCCGTTCGACATCGTGCACGCGCACACGCCGTTCGTATCCGCGATCGAGGCGACACGCATCGCCCGGCTCAGAAGGATCCCGCTTGTGGCGACGTTCCATTCCAAGTACTACGACGACGTCTACGGCAAGACGCACAGCGACGTGATCGCCGCGGCGGTGGTGCAGCGCATCGTGCAGTTTTACGAGAAATGCGACGAGGTCTGGACGGTCAACGACGCCACGGCGGAGGTCTTACGCGGGTACGGCTTCAAAGGCGATATCGTGATCATGCCGAACGGGACGGACCTCTGGTATCCGACCGCGGCGGACGCGAAGAAGGCGGAGCTCAGGTACGACCTCGGCAGGGGAAACGTCTTTCTGTTCGTCGGACAGCAGAACTTCAAAAAGAACACCGACAGCATCTTGAAAGCGGCGGCGTTGTACCGGCGGATGGGGAAGGATTTCCGCATCGTGTTTGCGGGACAGGGACCGGACGCCGAAAAAATGCGCGCGCTTGCAGACGAGCTCGGGCTTTCCGACGTCGCCGTATTCACGGGGCACATCGCCGACCGCGGGATCCTGAAGGGGCTTTACGCCCGCGCCGATCTGTTCGTGTTCCCGTCGCTGTACGACAACGCGCCGATGGTCGTGCGCGAAGCGGCGGCGGCAGGCACGCCGAGTCTGCTGATCAAGGGCTCCTGCGCGGCGGAGGGCGTGGAGGACGGCGTGAACGGATTTCTCTGCGAAAACACGCCGGAGGACATCGCCGCCTGCATGGAACGCGCCGTGCGGACGGCAAAGACGGTCGGCGCGAAAGCGCGGGAGACGATCCCGATCCCCTGGCGCAGGATCGCAAAGGACGTGATCGGCCGCTATGCCGCGCTGATCGAACGCAAAAAGCGCGAAAATCGCTGAAACCGAAACGGATCGGAACGGACCGGAAGCATTTGCCGGTCCGTTTTTGTGAACAGAGTATAGACAAAAATCAAATCTTGTGTTAATATATACATACCTATAGAAAGGTAATGAAGCATGATTATCGTCAGCGCCTGCCTCGCCGGATTCCGGTGCAGATACGACGGCAAGACCGTTCCGGATGCGGACGTCGTCGCCCTTGTGAAACGCGGCGAAGCGATCCCGGTGTGTCCGGAAATGCTCGGCGGGCTGCCGTGCCCGCGCGTTCCCGCGGAGCGCACGGCGGACGGTACGCATGTCCTTTCGCGCGAAGGCGCCGACGTGACCGAAGCGTTTTTGCGCGGCGCGTCGGAGACGCTTCGTCTTGCGCGGCTTTACGGCTGCGACAAGGCGGTGCTGAAGGCGCGAAGCCCCTCCTGCGGGTGCGGGCGGATCTATGACGGGACGTTTTCGGGGACTTTGAAGGACGGCGTCGGCGTAACGGCGCAGACGCTTCTCGAAAACGGCATTGCAGTTGAAGTGAAAGATTGACGGAGGTACGCATGGACAACAATACGATTCTGGTCATCGACGACGACAGGAACATTCTGGCGATCATCGAGTTATATCTTAAAAAGGCGGGCTTCTCGGTCGCGACGTGCACGACCGGGTATGAAGCGATGCAGGCATTCCGCAACACGAAGCCGACGCTCGTGGTGCTTGACGTCATGCTGCCCGGCAAGGACGGCTGGACGATCCTGCACGAGATCCGTCAGGAAAGCGCGACGCCGGTCATCATGCTGACGGCGAAGGGCGACACCGGCGAGCGCGTGCGCGGACTGGAGCTCGGCGCGGACGATTACATCGCAAAGCCGTTCGATTCCAACGAGCTCGTTGCGCGCATCAAGGCGGTCCTGCGCCGCTTCGCACCGGCAACCGAAAGCGAACGCACGATCGTTCTGCCGGACCTTACGATCTCGCTGGAAAACTATTCGGTCACGCTCGACGGCGAACAGCTCGAAATGCCGCCGAAAGAGATCGAGCTTCTGTACTTCCTCGCTTCGCACAGCGGCCGCGTGTTCACGCGCGAGCAGCTTCTGGAGCAGGTCTGGGGATTCGACTTCTTCGGCGATTCCCGCACGGTCGACGTTCACGTCAAGCGCATCCGCGAAAAGCTCGGCGAGCGCGAGAACTGGCAGCTTCGCACGGTCTGGGGCGTGGGGTATAAGTTCGACGTCCGCAGCTGAGGAACCGCATGCATAAGAGATGGTTCCGTACCATCTTTTCGCGCATGATGTTCATGCAGTGCACGACGGTCGCGGTCGCGGTGATGCTGATCGGCGTCGTGCTTGCGGTCATCGTGTATGCCGGAAGGATCGGGGAGTACGGAACACAGTTGAATCGATACGCGCAAAACGCGCGCGCCGCGATCGCATCGGGCGCGGGCGATACGGAAACGCATCTTCGTTTTCTTGCCGCCGACAACGATCTGCTCATTGAACGCATCGGCGCGCACAACGACGTCACCGCCTATTACAGCGATGCCCGCTGGGTGGATTATGCCTCCCGGCCGCTTTCCGATACCGCGTATGCAAATATCGCGCCTGCGGCGGACCCGGTCGGCGCGACGACGCGCACCTATTTCAAAAAACCGTCGTTCCCGGTGCTTACGGTGTATGTCACGGCGCTGAACGAGCCGTCCGAAGGCATTCTTCTGGTCGTCGGCGATCTCTCGCCCGTGCGCGCGGGGCTCGGCGGCATGATCCTCTGGACGGTACTTGTCAGCGCGACGGCGCTGATCGGCGCGGGGATCGTTTCTTACTACGCCGCCTACCGCGTCATCAATCCGTTCATCGAGATGAATCACGCCGTGCAGTGCTATTCGCGCGGCGACTTCTCGACGCGCATTCCCGTCGAGGGAAAGGACGAGGCGGCGCAGCTCGGCAAGAGCTTGAACGAGATGGCAGAGCAGCTCCGCGGGCTCGAGGATACACGCCGGAGCTTCGTCGCAAACGTCAGCCACGAGCTCCGTTCGCCGCTGACCTCCATGAAGGGCTTCCTCGAGGCGATGCAGGACGGCACGATCCCGCCGGAGAACTTTCCCGAGTACATCGGGATCGTTTTGAACGAAACGCGCCGCATGGTGACGCTGGTCAACGACCTATTGGACCTTGCCCGCATCGAGTCCGGCACGATCCAGCTGAATTTTGAGGTTTTCGATATCAACGAGCTGATCCGACGGACGCTTCTGACGTTCGAGGCGCGGCTCAACGAGAACGAAATGGAGATGGAGGTGCGCTTTGCGCAGGAGCAGTGCACCGTCTTTGCGGATCCGGCGCAGATCGGTCAGGTTTTAAGGAACCTCATCGACAATGCGATCAAGTATTCGCCCAAAGGACGTTCGCTGTTCGTTTCCACCTATTCGATGCGCAAGACCGTCTACGTCACCGTGCGCGACAACGGCATCGGCATCCCGCAGGAGGACGTCCCGCATGTGTTCGACCGCTTCTATAAGGTCGAAAAAGCGCATACGCCCGCGCCGCAGATGGGCTCCGGTCTCGGTCTTTCGATCGTCAAGCGCATCATCGAACAGCACGGGCAGTCGATCACCGTGCGCAGCGCCCGCGGACGCGGCACGCAATTCACATTCACACTCGAGCGCGCAAGCGCCTCGAAACGAGTATCCGACGGAGGTAAACGAAATGTCCCGTAAATTCTATCCGTATCCGGCCGATTACAAAAACGTCACGTCGTTAAAGCGCGCGCGCAGGGCAGGCAACGTCTTTGTGATCGTGCTTTGCTGCATCATCGCGGTCCTGCTCGGCGCCGGCGCGTTCTTCGCGCTTTCAGACGGCGGAAAGGGTTGGGAGAACCTTGTGCATTACGTCGCGCGCTCCTGCCCGGCGTGCCCCGCGCAGAATACGCAGCCGCAGGCGGCGCTTCCGGATGCCGGACAGAAGCAGCCCGAAAAACAGCCCGAAAAGCAGTCCGCACCCGCGGCGGATGTCGAAGCGCACCTGGCGCAGCCGTTCGATCCGACCGCGCTCACAAGCATTCCCGACGTGGTCGACGCGGTTTATCCGGGCGTGATCGGCGTTCTGAACTATCAGGTCAAAAAGCCCGGCGCGGAGCCCGTGCTCGTCGGCAGCGGCTCCGGCTTCGTATTCACCGACAACGGCTACATCATCACCAACCAGCATGTGACGGAGGGCGCGGCGAAGCTGACGGTCTCCCTGCATGACGGAAGGACCTATGATGCGACGCTTGTCGGTTCGGACATCTTCACCGACGTCGCCGTGCTGAAGATCGAAGCGGACGGTCTCACCGCGCTTCCGGTCGGCGATTCCTCGAAGCTGCGCGTCGGCGAGTTCGTGCTGGCGATCGGCGATCCGATCAGCGCCGACGAGCTGTCCGGCTCGGTCACCTTCGGCATTCTTTCCGCCCTGTCGAGAAGGATCAACATCGAGGGCTTCGTCAACGAGTATCTGCAGACCGACGCCGCCGTGAATCCCGGCAACAGCGGCGGTCCGCTCATCAATATGCGCGGCGAGGTCATCGGCGTCACGAGCGCGAAGTATACCTCGGCGGGCGTCGACGAAAGCGGCCAGACCATTTCGTCCGAGGGCATCGGCTTTGCGCTGCCGATCAACAACGTCGTCGAGATGGCGCATTCGCTGATCGAGAACGGCTCCAGAGTCCGTCCCGGCATCGGCGTGACCATCGTCAGCTATTCGGATCCGACCGGCGCGGCAGACAACACGGGCGTCTATATCCGTGACGTTACCGCGGGCGGTCCGGCGGACGAAGCCGGTCTGAAGGCGGGCGACCGCCTGCTGAAGATCGACGGCGTCGAAAAAACGACCACGGACGAATTTGTCGAGATCATCCGCGCGAAGGCCGTCGGCGAATCCGTCGTTATGACGGTGGAACGCGGCGAAGAGATCCTCGATATCACGGTCGTGATCGGAGATATGAATCAGATCCACAGATGAACGAACGCGCATTAAAAAGTCTGGAATTCGATAAGATCCGCGCCCAGTGTGCGACGCATACGGCGTCCGACATCGGGCGCGAATTTGTTGACGCCCTCGTGCCGACCGACGATCTCGAGCGTGCCGAAATGCTGCTGCGCCAGACGTGGGAAGCGGACGGGATCTGCCGCCGGATCGGCGGTTCCCCGATCGACACGTTCCCGGACGCGCGCGTCACGCTGCAGCGCGTCCGCGCCGCATACGCGCTTTCGCCGCTGGAGCTTCTGAACCTTGCGGCGTGTCTCAAGGCGAGCCGGCGGGCAAGGGAGCGTCTGCTTGCGGGCGAGGAGGAATCCGAGCTGCACCGGCTGGCGAATCCGCTGAGCGCGCACACCGAGATCGAAAACGAGATCGGGCGCTGCATTCTGACCGAGGACGAGATCTCCGACAACGCTTCGCCGGAGCTTTCCCGCATCCGCCGTCAGATGCGTATCACCGCGGAACGCGTCAAGGAAAAGCTCAACAGCATCATCAAAAGCCCGACCTATCAGAAATACCTGCAGGAGCCGATCGTCACCGTGCGCAACGGACGCTACGCGATCCCTGTGAAAGCCGAGCACCGCGCGCAGATCGGCGGACTGATCCACGACCAGAGCGGCAGCGGACAGACGGTGTTCATTGAGCCCGCCGCCGTCGTCGAGCTCGGCAACGCGTATAAACAGCTGCAGGCGGAGGAGAAGCGCGAGATCGAGCGCATCCTTGCGGGACTGACCGCGCTGATCGCGCCGTATGCGGACGAATTGTACCAGAGCTTGATGCTTCTGGGCAACCTCGACTGTATCTTTGCCCGCGCGATCCTTGCGCGCGACATGCGCGCCTACTGCCCGAAGCTGAACGACAAAAGTCTGATTCACATCAAAAACGGACGCCATCCGCTGATCGATCCGAAGACGGTCGTCCCGATCTCGGTCTGGATCGGCGACGGCTACGACACGCTGATCGTGACCGGTCCGAACACCGGCGGCAAGACGGTCACGCTGAAAACCGTCGGTCTCTTTACGCTGATGGCGTGCTCCGGCATGTTCCTGCCCGCGGACGAAAGCAGCGAGATCGCGGTTTTCCGCGAGGTGTTCGCCGACATCGGCGACGAGCAGTCGATCGAACAGTCGCTGTCCACGTTCTCCGCGCACATGACGAACCTCGTCGGCATCCTGAAAGAGGCGGGCAGCGATACGCTCGTGCTGCTGGACGAGCTGGGCGCGGGTACCGATCCGAACGAGGGCGCGGCGTTGGCGCAGGCGATCCTGAAGCATCTGCAGGAGGCGGGCGCGACGACGTTCGCGACCACGCATTACAGCGAGATCAAGGCGTTCGCGCTGACGCACGAGGGTATGCAGAACTCGTCGATGGAGTTCGACGTCGACCGCCTCTGCCCGACCTACAAGCTCTATATCGGCATCCCCGGCAAGTCCAACGCGTTCGAGATCAGCAGACGGCTCGGTCTCGACGATGCGATCATCGAACAGGCGAGGGAATACCTGAAGCGCGAGGACGTCGCGTTCGAGGACGTGCTTTCCGGCGCGGAGGCGCAGCGGAAGCTCGCCGAACGGCAGGCGAGCGAGCTGACGGAGGAGCTTGAAAAAGCGAAAGCGGAGCGCGTCGCGCTGGAAACCGAGCGCAAAAAGCTCAAAGAGGACCGCGCGGCGATCCGCGAGAAGGCAAGGGAGGAGGCGCGCGCGTTCGTTGCATCCACCAAGCACGAAATGGACGCGCTGATCGCGGAGCTCCGGCAGGTCAAAAACATCGATACGAAGGCGCTCGAACGCGCGATCCAGACCTCGCGGGACAAGCTGCGCGAATCCTCGAACCGTCTTTCGGACACGGTCGAAGCCGCGTCTGCGGAGGGCGAGATCCCGAAATCCGTCGTCCGCGGACAGACCGTGCACGTCGTCAGCCTAAACAGCACCGCCACGGTCCTGAAGCCGCAGGATGCAAAGGGACAGGTGCAGGTGCAGGCGGGGCTCATCAAGGTGTTCGTGCCGGTGAGCGATCTCCGCACGATCGAGAAGAAGCAGGACAAGCCGCGTGAAAAGACGCGTCCGCGCGAGATCATGACCGACATCAAAACGGTCAAATACGAGCTCGACCTGCGCGGGTTCCTTGTGGACGACGCGATCCTCGAGATCGACGCGTTCATCGACGACTGCATTCGCACGGGACGCACGGAGTTCAACATCATCCACGGCAAAGGCACCGGCGCGCTGCGCGCTGGCGTGCAGAACTACCTGAAAACGCATCCGCGCGTGAAGAGCTTCCGCATCGGCGCCTACGGCGAGGGCGACGCGGGCGTGACGGTCGTGACGCTGAAGCCGTGAACGGTTGACGGATCCGGTCGAACGCGGTATGATACCGCATGGAGGACAGGCGTATGAAACGGAAACCCTTTTTTATCATCATCTCGGTGCTGTGCATTCTCGGCGCGATCGCGCTGACGGTCTACAGCGTGATCGTCACCACGCGTCCTGCGGTCCTTCCGGGGCTGGTATCGCTCGGCGAGCTTCCGCTTGAAGCGTACGACGCGCAGCAGGAGCTCGACGAATACAGGAACACGCAGTACATGATCTCCTACCGCTACATCGATCCGAAATACGGCGAGATCGTCTATTCGACCGCGGTCGATGCTGCCGACTATGATTCGTATAAGTTCGATGAAATGCGTGTTGAGGAGCAGCCGGTCGAGATTCCCGACGAGAATTCCGAGCTCACGCGGAAGACGCAGATCAAGCGTTATGTGTACGCCTACCCGGACGGCGGACAGTATGCGTACCGGTTCTATGACCGGTATATGGGACTTTCCGACGTGTCCGACGAGATCTACGGCGCCGAGCCGGTGAACTCGACCTACTATTTCATCTTTTCGGGCATCCTTCTGATCGCAGGCGCGTATCTGATGTTCATCGCGTTCGCGGGAAGGCGAAAGGCGGACTGATCGAACAAAAAAAGAGCTTCCGGACAACGGAAGCTCTTTTGTTTTACCTGTTCTCCGCGAGAAACGCGTCGAGCTCGGCTCTCGTCGGAGAAGCGCGGCCGCTCGTTTTCGAGACGCAGATCGCTGCGGCGGCGTTCGCTTCTTTCAGCGCTTCCGCGTCGGACAGACCGGAGAGCATCGCCGCGATAAACGCGCCGTCGAAGGTGTCGCCCGCGCCGACCGTATCGGCGACGGTCACGCGAAATGCGGGGGAATGGAGCCGGACGCCGTTCCGGTACAGGTCCGCGCCCTGCTCGCCGCTTCTGGCGACGACGGCGGCGCCGTGCTCCGAGAGCTTCCGCGCGGCAAGCTCCGCGTCGCGTTCGCCCGTGAGCATAGGGATCTCGTCGATTGCCGAGCCGAGGATGTAATCCGCAAGCGCCGTCGCCTTCCTTACGTTCTCAAAGAAGGCGGGATTGTGCATTGCCTCCACGCGCACGTTGATATCGAACGACACGGGAATATGTGCATCCCTGCAGCGCCGCATCAGCCCGAGCTGTGTCGACGCCGCGGGTTCTTCGCGCAGCATCATGCCGTTGACGTGCAGCCAGCAGATGCGGTCGGTGATGTCCTCGGGGATCTGCTCCGGCACGATCGCGTGCTGTGAGCCGAGGTGCGCGGGACAGGCGAACGCCGCGCGGTCGCCCTGCTCGTCAAGCACCAGAAGCACGAGCTGCGTCGGACGTTCCGCGTCCATCCGGAGAAGCGCCGTGCCGACGCCCTCCCGCTCGAGTCCGCTTTTCAGCATCTGCCCGTATGCGTCGGAGCCGCACGTTCCGCAGAACAGCACGGGAACGCCGAGCCGCGCCGCGGCGCAGGCGGTGTTCGCGGCGCTGCCGCCCTCCGCGGGACGAACGTCCGTATCGAGGTATGACATGGGATCGCCGGGCTTCGCCTTCAGCGCGGCGGCGTAGGGAATGATGAGATCGGCGCAAATGTCGCCGAGACAAAGGACGGACTTCACGGTTCTGCGCTTTCCTCCGGATACGGGATGTAGACGATATCGATGATGGAACGGTTATAGCCGGGATGGTTGATGCGCTTGTCGTGCCAGGTGATCTGCGCGGAAATGCCGCCGTCCAGATTGTACGCGGCGGTGCAGCCGAGCTCCTTCATCAGCACGGAGAGCTCGTCAAGATCCAGACCGACCGAATAGCCGTTCTGCCGCCCGTCGACCAGCACAAAGCAGTAATGTCCGGGTTCATAGTAGCCGATCGCGGCGCGCGGGTTGCGGTCGGCGATGCCGTCGGGCAGGTTGAACTTCGTCATGGTCTTGCCCTCCTCGTCGAGCAGCATGGGACCGAAGTTCCACGTCTGCCATGCGCCGCGGGCTTCGATGTACGCGATCGGGATCTTGTCCGGCGCGTAGGTCTTCATTTCGCCGTCTCTGAACAGCACGCACAGATCGCGGCGGTATTTTTTGGAGTCGTAGATCAGTTCGCCGTTGACGACCGTGTAGCACTTGTTCTGCGCCGTGGCGTGGTCGCCGGACATGGCAAGGATCGTGTGATACTGCCCCGCAAACTTTTCCATCGGGATCACGTCGAGCGCGTTGTACCGCGGACCGGACAGTGCGCGGCGGATGCTTTCCGCGTTCTGCACATAGATATCCGCCACAAAGTACACGAGCGTGCGTCCCGTGCGGGAGGAATCCTCAAACCGCTGCCATGTTATGCTGATCGTCCTGTCGCGGTAGGTGTCCTCGGTGTCGATCACTTCGTCGGAGAATTTGTCCAGGAATTCGCTGCGGATGATGCCGAGCTTTTCGGGGACCGGCGTGGGCGTCGGCTCCGGCGTGGGCGTCGGTTCCGGCGTGGGCGTCGGCGTCGGCACGGGGGAGGGCGTCGGGACCGGCGCGAGCGTCACAAGCGCGGTCGGTTCGGGCGTCGACGCAACGATGACCTCGGCTTCGGGATCCGGCTCGGACGGAACGTCCTTTTCGGGCGCCGCGGCCGGATCGGCGCCGGCGTCGGAACAGGAAACAGCGCTCAGCGCGAACGCCGCGATCAGCAAAAGAATGAGTACGAAGGGTTTTTTCATCATGCAGTACGCCTTATCAGCAAAATATCAAAATACAGTATATCACGGTTCGACGGGATTGTCCATAGATCGCGTCATCCGTCGGCGCGGTCGACCGTCACGTCCGCGCGGCAGCCGGGGATGCGCTCCGCGATCGCGCGTTCGATCCGTTCGCGAATCGTCTCGTCGCTTTCCGAAAAAGTGTACGGCACGGACACGTCGAACAGCAGCGTCTTGTTCTGCGGTCCCTGTACGGCGCGGAAATCGTGGATCGACAGCGACGGACCGATCTCGTTGAGCGCGTCCCGGGCGAGCGCGTGCAGCCGGACGGTCTCGGGATCGTCGGTGATGATCGGATCCATGTGGATCGTCGCGTTGCAGCGGAAGCGCTCGGAAAGGTATTTCTCGGCGTTGTCGATCACCTCGTGGATGTCGCGGATGTCGGCGTCGGCAGGGACCTCGGCGTGCAGGGATACGAACACGCGTCCGGGACCGTAGTCGTGCACGATCACGTCGTGCACGCCGCCGATGCCCTCGAAGGACAGCGTCGCTTCCTCGATCGCGGAAACGAACGCGGGATCGGGACGCCTGCCCAGAAGCGGCGCGGTCGTTTCCTTTACGGATTTCAGTCCGGTATACAGAATGAACAGCGAAACGAGCAGTCCGCTCCACGCGTCGGGACGCACCCATTCGGGCAGCGGCACAAACCGCGTGACGAGCGCCGAAACAAGCACCGCCCCGGTCGCGACGGTGTCGGACAAGCTGTCGAACGCAACTGCCCGCAGCGCAGGCGAATCGAACCGCTTCGCGAGCGCGCGGTTATAAAGGAACATATAGAGCTTCACGAGCACCGCCGCGCCCATGACGCAGACGGATGCGGTAAAATGCGTCGCATACGCCGGTTCGCCGCCGTGCAGCACGACGCCGAGCGCGTTCCGGAACAGCGACCAGCCCATGAGAATGATCGCGATCGAAACGAAGAGCCCGGAGACGTACTCGAACCGTCCGTGCCCGTAGGGGTGATCGCGGTCCGGCTTTTTCGAGGCGAGGCGGAAGCCGAACAGCGAGATGACGGAGGAGCCCGCGTCGCCGAGGTTGTTGAACGCGTCCGCCTGCAGCGAGACCGCGTGCGCCAGAAGACCGAAGATGAGCTTGACCGTGAACAGAACAAGGTTCAGGAAGATGCCGAAGCAGCCCGAAAGAATGCCGTAGGCGCTGCGCACGCGTTCGGGCGAATCGGATTCTTTCCCGCGTATGAACCATTTTGCAAGCAATCGAATCATATAGAACTCCTTATTTTGTCATTATAGCATAGATAGCGCGAAAAAACAAATGCAAAAAAGCACTTTTCATCCCCTGCGCATTATGGTATACTAAACGCAGAAACAAGGAGGTGTGGCTATGGCAACTGTTTTCGGCGCTCTGTGGGTGCCGTGCCTGATCCTCAGCATTTTGGGGATCGCGTTTCTCGTCGCGGAGCTCTTTCTGCCGGGATTCGGCGTTTCGGGCATTTGCGGCGTGCTCTGCCTGATCGCCGTCTGCGTGATACAGTTTCTTACCGCGAAGCCGCTTACCGCGATCCTCGTGACCGCGGTGCTCGGGTTGATCCTCATCGCGATGCTCATCGTCTTCATGCGCTCCATGAAAAACGGTCTGCTGTTCCGTTCGCCGATCGTGCTGAAGGAGCGGATCGAAGCGGACGCGACGGCGCCGTCCGGTGACTCGTCCGGGGATCTGACCGGAAAGACCGGCACGGCGGTGACGCCGCTCCGTCCGAGCGGGATCGCGTTGATCGACGGACAGCGTTATTCGGTCGAAACGCAGGCGACGTTCGTGGACAAGGACAGCGAGATCACTGTTGTTTCCGTCGTCGGAAACAAGATCATCGTCAAATGAAGTACTGCAAAAAATGCGGGGTGCTCTACACGACGGACGTCTGTCCGAAGTGCGGCGTCGTCGCGCCGGACGGTCAGCCCGCCGCAGAGCCGGCGGAACAGAAGACCGTCAGGCGGCAATGGATCGCGCTTGTGATCGCGATCCCCGCAGCGATTCTGCTCATTACGGGCGTTTTATACTTGTTGAAACTCATTCATTGAATACAGGAGGACATCTATGGAACATCTCATTCCCTGGCTGATCGGCGCGGCAGTCGTCGTATTTCTGATCATCTTCTTCTCGTTCGTCCCGCTGGGACTGTGGATCTCGGCAAGCGCCAGCGGCGTCCGGATCGGGCTTTTCCAGCTCGTCGGCATGCGCATCCGTAAGGTCAACGCCGCGGACATCGTCAACCCGATGATCAAGGCGACCAAAGCCGGCCTGAAGATCCCCATGAACAAGCTCGAGGCGCACTATCTCGCAAAGGGCGGCAAGATCAACGGCAAGGCGAGCGTCAACCGCGTGGTCGACTCCCTGATCGCCGCGCAGCGCGCCGGCATTCCGCTGGACTTTGAACGCTCCTGCGCCATCGACCTCGCCGGCCGCGACGTGCTGAACGCCGTGCAGATGAGCGTCAATCCGAAGGTCATCGAAACCCCGATCATCGCGGCGGTCGCCATGGACGGCATCGAGCTTCGCGCAAAGGCGAAGGTCACGGTCCGTGCGAACATCGACCGTCTCGTCGGCGGCGCGGGCGAGGAAACCATCATCGCGCGTGTCGGCGAGGGCATCGTCACCACCGTCGGTTCGGCGTCAAGCCACAAGGAAGTCCTTGAAAATCCGGACTCCATCTCGCGCACCGTTCTCTCCAAGGGCCTTGACGCGGGCACCGCGTTCGAGATCCTGTCCATCGACATCGCGGACGTCGACGTCGGCAGAAACGTCGGCGCGCAGCTCCAGATCGACCAGGCGGAAGCGGACAAGCGCATCGCGCAGGCAAAGGCGGAGGAACGCCGCGCCATGGCGGTCGCGCAGGAGCAGGAGAACGTCGCGGAAGTGCAGCGCATGCGCGCCCGCGTCATCGAAGCGGAGGCAGAGGTTCCGCAGGCGATCTCCGCAGCGCTCCGCGAGGGCAAGCTCGGCGTACTCGATTACTACAACATGAAGAACGTTATTTCGGACACCGAGATGCGCAACGCCATCGGCAAGTCCGCGGCGCCCGCAACGGACAAGAAAGGAAACTGAGCCATGCCGATATTCGCACTCTTTCCGATCGTTATCATCGGGATCGTGATCGCGGCTGTGCGAAGTGCGGCGGAACAGAAAAAACGGCAGGAGATACAGCGCCGCGCGCAGGAAGCGCAGCGGGAGGAAGCCGTATCCGAAGGTCAGGCAAACTACAACCCGGTGAAACCCTCCGTACAGGTTCCCGTGCGGAGGGCGGAACCGGCGCCGAGGCCCGCACCGACCGTTCAGAAGGCGTATCAGTCGCCTCTTGCAAACGCGCAGAAGCCCGCGCAACAGATGCATCCCGGACACGATTTCTGTGCGCTGCGTCCCGATGATCCGAAGGCAAAGGATCCGAAGAAGCACCCGGAACATGATCTGTGCGCGCTGCGTCCCGACGCGGGACAGCCGCACGGAACGGTGCAGACCGCCGGATCGCCTCTGAATCTCACGCCCGACGCGATCCTGAACGGCGTGATCTTTTCCGAGATCTTCGGAAAGCCGAAAGCATTGCGATAACCCGTGCGCAGAAGGAATATCTTTCATCTTTGCATACAAATCAGCGTATTGACCGTGCTCGCTTTCCTGTACGGTCTTTCGCTCGTTGAGGCGACGCCTGTCTATCGGGAGACCGTTGCGGTCACGGCGGCGCTTCTTGCGCTGTACGGCGCGGGGCTCGTGCGGCTCGTTCCGGCGGCGTCCTCGGCGATCCTCGGCGAGGAACCGCATCTGAAACGCGAGGGTGAGCGCACCTTCCGCCGCTACGGCACGCGCGAGCTCTTCAAGCTGTTTCTGATCGTGCTGCTCGTCCGCCTTCTGGAGTTTCCGCTGACCTATATCGTGCATTACGCGATGTTCGGCTATACGGGGACGTTCTTCGAGATCCAGCGGCTGTGGCTTGATTTTTATCATCCGGAGACGGCGTTCCCGCTCTACGGGTATCTGTCCGACGTTTTCTGGATCTTCACGGTCAACTTCAACCACGCGCGGTTCATCGGCTCGTATTTCTTCACGTCGCTCGCCGTCGTCGCGCTGTACTATCTCGTGCAGCTCGATTTCGACCGCAAGGTCGCGCGGCGCGCCGTCCGGTATTTTCTGCTGCTGCCGTTCTCGCTGACGCTGATGGGGACCGTGCCGGACGGGCTGTTTCTGCTGGTCGCGATCCTTACGCTGCTGTTTATACGGAAAAAATGGTTCCCGGCCGCAAGCGGGTTCGCCATGCTTGCGGTGCTGACGCACGCGCTCGGCGTGCTGCTGTTCGTGCCGCTGCTGTTCGGATATCTTTCGTTCCTGATCGGCAACGTCCGCGCGAACCGCGGAACGGAAAAAGGGTACATTTTCAAACAGATCCTGACGGTCCTGTCGCTGCTGCTCGTTCCGCTCGGCGCGGGGTTGGTCATGCTTTACGGCAACCTGCGCTTCGGCGACGCGCTTTCTCTGCATCGCAGCGCGTTCGGCACGGACGGCGCGGGGCTTTCGGGACTGTTCCGCTTCACGGACGCGGCGTTTCTGGAAACGCGCACCGTCGGCGGGAATGCACTTGCGGTCCTGTTCGGCGCATATGTCTCGCAGTTTGCGTACCTGCTGTTCGCGCTGGTCATGCTGCTGCTCGCCGCCGACACGGTCCCGAGCTCGTTTGCGCTTCTCATGGCGGTCACGATTCCGATCACGTCGGTGACGGGGCGTATGCAGGACACGGCGGGCTTCATCACGATCACGGCGCCGTTCGTGATCACGTTCGCGGCGAAGATCAAAAACCGCTGGATCGACGCGCTTGTCACGGTGCTGCTGTTCGGCGCGTGGATCGCATACTTTTTCGCATTCATTGCGGGATTTACGGGGTAGCATATGGGACTCTGGAAGCTCTATCTGATGTTTTTGAAGATCGGTTCGCTGATGATCGGCGGCGGTTATTCCATGCTGCCGCTGCTGATCCGCGAGCTCGTCGAACGGAACAAGATCATCACCGAGGACGAGCTGACCGACTACATGGCGGTCGCGCAGTGCACGCCCGGCGTCATTGCGATCAACACCGCCACGTTCGTCGGCTACAAGGTCCGCCGCGTCGTCGGCGCAATCGTCGCCTCGCTCGGCGTCATCACCGTGCCGATCGTCCTGATCATCCTGATCGCCGCGGTCTTAAAGGGACTTTCGCAGTACCCGATCGTCGGGCACATCTTCGCGGGCGTTCGCCTCGCCGTGTGCGCGCTGATCACCGCGTCCGTTTATAAGCTGTTCAGAAAATCCGTCACCAACGTCACCTCGTTCGCGCTGTTTTTGCTCGCGTTCGTGTTCGTGACGGTCGGCGGCGTTTCGCCCGTGTTCATCGTGCTCGGCGCCGCGATCGTGGGACTGGCTTGGGGAGGGCTCAAGAAATGCTGACCTTCCTCTCGAAACTCGCGATCCTGTTCTTCGAGTTTTTCAAGACCGGACTGTTCGCCGTCGGCGGCGGCCTTGCCACCGTGCCGTTCTTGCGCGACATGGGCGCGGCATACGGCTGGCTTTCCGAAGCGGAGCTTGCCAACATCATCGCGATCGCGGAATCCACGCCCGGCCCGATCGGCGTCAACGCGGCGACCTACGTCGGCTATCTCGTGTGCGGCATCCCGGGCGCGGTCGTCGCCACGATCGGACTCGTCACGCCGTCCGTCATCATCATCGTGCTGATCGCGAAGGCGATCAAAAAGTACTATAACTCCTATCTCGTGCAGAGCTTGTTCAAAGCCCTGCGTCCCGCGGCGATCGGGCTCATCACCGCGGCGGGGTTCTCGTTGCTGATGACCTCGCTCGGCGTGAAGGCGAACTTCCTGCGCTTCACGTTCTCGGCGGATTGGTATTCGCTTCTGAAGCTCGGCATCTACGGCTTGTTCACATTCTTCGCGTTCTGGAAGAAAACCGCAAAGATCCACCCGCTTTTCTACATCCTCGCGGGCGGCGCGATCGGCGCGGTCCTGTCGCTTTGACGGTTGACAAACGCCGATTTGCGTGTAAAATAATAGCGATGCGATTGTGGTGGAACGGCATACACAACGGACTTAAAATCCGTCGGGGAAACCTTGCGGGTTCAAATCCCGCCAATCGCACCAAAAATGAATCGCCCCTTGCGGGCGATTCATTTTTGGTATGCTGCAATCGGAAGGGATTTGACCGAGCGCCCGCAAAACGACACAGTGCGTCGTTTTGCAGCGAGGCGGCTTTGCGGCAGGCGCGGACGTGCAGCGCGGAGCGCAAACGGGAGACGCCGATATCCATCGCCGCAAGGAAATCCCGCCGATCGCATGGAAGAACCGTTCCGCACCGCGCCTTCACGCATCGTAAGAGGATTCCCCTTGAGGGGAAGCTCCACCGCAAGCGGCGACGAAGTGTTTTCCCGCGAAAAATGAAAAAATATTGCAACAATTTCGCAGGATGATCCGTCTAATGGACAGATGATCATTTTGAAAGGAATATTCCGAAATGAACAAAACCCGATCCGACGCATGGTTTGTAAGAGAGATCGAAGCGGCGCAGCCCTCGATGTTTCGCGTGGCGTTTGCGATCCTCCGGAACCGCACGGACGTGGAGGACGCAACGCAGAATGCGATCCTGAAGGCGTACAACCGCCTCGGAACGCTTTCCGACCGCAGGATCTTCCGCACATGGCTGATCCGCATCCTCAAAAACGAGTGTTTCGACATTCTCCGGAGCCGCCGCCCGGTCGTAGCCATTGACGATTACGATCCCGGCTATGAGATGAGCGTTCCCGATCTCGACCTGAACCGCGCGTTCGACACGCTGAGCCCCGAGGAACGCCTGACCGTGACGCTGTTCTACTTTGAGGGCTATAAGACCGCGGAGATCGCAAAGCTCACGGACGTGTCCGAGGGAACGGTGCGAAGCAGGTTGAGCCGTGCCCGTGCGTCGATGAAATCCATTCTGACGGAAAAGGAGCAATGACAATGAACGCTTTTGATATTCGCATGAAAACAGGGCTCTTTCCCGAGCCGCCCGCTTCCTACAGGAAATGCGTGCAGAACGCGCTGAACATGACCGGCGCGCAGATCAAACCGAAACGCCGGTTCTCCGTCGCGCATATTGCGATCGCCGCCGCCGCGGTCGCCGCGTCGCTTGCGGTGATTCTTCTGGGCGTCGCATTGCGCAAGGGCGCGCCCGACGTTCGTCCGGGCAGCAGCGTCGGAACGGATCTGCCGCCTACGCCGCCCGCAAACGGCACGGTTCCGCTTGCTTCCGCCGAACCCGAATGGAACGGCTCGACGCTTATTCTGGCGGCAAAGGATCCCGACGGGCGTTATTCCGACGAAGACGCCGGGCGCTTCGGCAGGATCATTCTTTCGTTCCTGCAAGAGTGCGGCGAAAGCGAGCCGGACGAACTGTGGATCCTGTGCATCCGTGCGGTGCACGTCACGCTTCCGGCGAACGACTCGGCCGATGATGTTTCAAACGTTCTCGTTCTTGCGCAGAGCAAATTCGGCGCATCGGACGGTCCCGATCTCTATTGCATACAGGACCGCAGCGACGGCGAGGTGCTTTGGGGAACGCAGGACGGCGCGTTCGGACCGCACCGCGTGCTCGGTACGTTCAACGGGCAGCAGCGCTGGGTGCTGTTCGGAACCAATGCGACCGCGGACGGCTCGCTCGGACACATCCGGAGCTGTTACCTGACCGGCGGCGAGGACGGGACCGACATCGAGTTTTCGGGACTCCTCACGACGGAGGAAAGCCGCAGACCGTTTGAAAACAGCAGACATCCCGACCGCCTCGGCGAGTATTATCTCATCGTCGTTGCGGAATCCGATCCCGAAACCGTGCTGAATCGTTCGCTGCTGCTCGTCACCGAGAAATCGAACTATCTGTTCCCGATCCGCGACGACGTGCCGGAGCTGCAGGTCCTGACGTCCGACGACGGGGCGGAGATCCGCAAAACGCTCGACGCCCTCGTCGGCGGGCAGGGCAAGGCGCAATACGGCGAAACGGCCGTGTTCGATCTGACGAACGTCGACGCCGATTCGTCGAAGGCGTACACGGAGGCGGTTCTCGACTGGCTCAGACGGGGCGGTAAGGAGCCGGAGGAGCTTTGGCTCTGCGCCGCGGTGCAGTTCGCGTTTCCCGAGCAGTACCCGACCGACGAGGCGTATCTGCTCTGCCTGTACGAATTCGACGGCGAGACCGGACCGGAGCTGTTCCTGTATAAGGACGGCGAGATCCTCTGGCAGACGGCGGGTAACGATCCGTACTTTGTCAACACGCTTTACGACCCGGTGAAGAACATAAACTGCGCGTTCGGTTTCTCGGCGGCGTTCGACAACGGTCCGCTTGCGATGGAGAAAGGGCAGCTCACGCTTCGCGGCGCGGACGTCGGAACCTTTGCGGACGATTCCACGCGGTTCTATCCGGAACGCCCGCTTGAAGAGCTTTCCGGACTGCTCTCCGGATCGAAGCACAAAGACGCGGCGCGCGAGGCGTTCATCCATCCGTATTCCAGGGATTTCGAGATCGTGGAGTGCGTTTTCACGACGAAGGACGGCAGGGAATTCTCCGCGCCGGACGGCGTCAAAGTGCTGACGGTGAAAACCGAACCCGTCTTTTGACGGTATAAAAAACAATCGCCCTTTCCGGGGCGATTGTTTTGCGTATAAAGGATCAGTTTCCGTCGAATCCGACGATGTCGCCGATGCGCGCATTGCCGCTTTCATCCACGAACAGATAGACGAACGCGTAGCCGGCGCGCGGATCGGCGGTGACGGAGCCGCTTTCGCAGAAGATGCAGTAATTCGTGCCTGCGCCGGACTGCGTGCTCAAAAGCGCGACCGGCGAGTAGCTTGCGCCGAGGCGCGATTTCAGCGCGTTCTTGAGCAGCGAGGAGAGGTCCTTCGGCACGGTCGGATCGTCGACGCGCTTCCAGCCGCCCATCGGCTGATCGGTATAGGTGCGGACGCCGGACATGATGACGTCGGTGATCGTCACATTCTTGCTGCGGTCCTCATAGAGCAGCACGATTGCGTACAGGTCCTGGGAATCGGGCGCGGCGATCGACGTCTCGCACAGGAACGCGTGGTTCGTGCCGTTGACCTGCTGGCTGCCGATATAGGCGACGGGCGTGTATTTCACGCCGATCGTCGAATCCGAGATCTTCTGGAAGAGCTTTTTGAGACTGCTGCCGATCGCAGGGGACTTCGGTTTTTTCCATGCGCCCGGCGCTTCCTCGGTGGGCAGCGGCGTCGGATCGGGCGCCTTCGTGGGCGCATCCGTCGGCGCAGCGGTGGGTTCCGGCGTCGCGGTGGGCTTCGGCGTCGCGGTGGGCTTCGGCGTCTTGGTGGGCTTCGGCGTCTTGGTTGGCTTCGGCGTCGGCGTTTTGGTCGGCTTCGGCGTGGGCGTCGGCTCGGGCGTTTCCTCCGGTTCGGGTTCCTCCGGCAGTTCCGGCTCGGCGTTGAAATCCATGACCGAGCCGAGGGTGAATTTGCCCTGCGTGTTCATATCGAGACGGATGAACGAATACCCGGTCTCCGCACCCGGCACGACCGGCGTGGATTCGGCGATGATCATGAACGAAAGTCCCGAATCGATCTTCGTGCCGCACAGCGCGACGGGCGAATACACGACGCCGAGCAAGGGCGCGACCGCCTCGTTGAAGCCCGCGATCAGCGGCTCGGTAAGAACGGGATCCTCGGCGGGCTCGAATCCGTCGGCGGGATCGTCCATACCGGTCGGCACGGCGGAGCGGCAGATATCCATGATCCGCACCTCGCCGTCGCGTTCCTCATACAGGAAGATCAGCGTGAACGTCTCGCGCTCGCCGGGGTAGATGATCTTCGACCGCGCAAGGTAGGTGTGCACGGTGCCGGTGATGACCTGCTTCCCGAGATACAGAAGCGGCTCGTAGCTTGCGCCGAGCATAAACCCGAACGCCTTGCGGAAGATCGCGACCGTTTCTTCGTTCAGCGCGGGCGCCTGCGCCGTTTCCCACTCGGAGGGAACGACGTCGACGGTTTCGCAGTCGATCTCGACCGGTTCCGGCGACGGTTCTTCCTTGGGTTCCGGTTCGGGTTCGGCCGTCTGTGCCGGGGCGGGGATCGCTTCCAGCGCGGGCGCGGGCTCCTGCTTTTCGCATCCGGCGAAGAGGGAGAGGACCGTGAGGATCATCAGGATCCAGGCAATCGTTTTTTTCATGCGTGTTCTTCCTTTGCTTTGCTTTCCTGAAATCATATCCTTTTTTCCGGCAGGATGCAACAGTTTTTTGGATCCGGACGCGATCAAAATCACACTTGACAACCGCGGAGCGGTTTTGTATAATAATCGGGCACGGGGATGTAGCTCAGCTGGTCAGAGCGCTGTGTTCACATCGCAGAGGTCTAGGGTTCGAGCCCCTACATCCCCACCAAATAAAAGCCCCGCACACGG
>JAFRUN010000065.1 GCA_017438865.1 Clostridia bacterium | reverse complement strand
GGATCGGGACAGCGAAGCTCCACGCGCGTGGAGCTTCCGCGCGCCGCGGGACTGCGGATCAGCGCCGAACGGTTCGACGCGCTCCATGCGAGGTAGCACGGCGCTTCATAGCCGGGAACGAGACGCTTATAGGAGTTGACGAGCGGGTTCGTGATCGCCGCCATCCCGCGCACATGCCTGAGCACGCCCGCGATGAAGCAGCGCGCTTCCCTGCTGAGCTGTTTTTCGCCGTTCGGATCAAAGAAGATGTTTTTGCCGTCGCGGAACAGCGACATATTGATGTGCATACCGCTGCCGTTGATGCCGAACACCGGCTTCGGCATGAAGGTCGCGTGCAGACCGTAGTTCTGCGAGATCGTCTTGACCGCCATGCGGAAGGTCAGGATGTTGTCGGCTGCGGTCAGCGCCTCCTCGTACTTGAAGTCGATCTCGTGCTGACCTTCTGCGACCTCGTGATGGCTCGCCTCGATCTCGAAGCCCATCTCCTCGAGCATCAGACAGATCTCGCGGCGCACGTTGCCGCCGTGGTCGATCGGCGCCATATCGAAATAGCCCGCCGCGTCCGCCGTGCGCGACGTCGGCAAGCCCTTTTCGTCCGCTTCAAAAAGGAAAAACTCCATCTCCGGACCGACGTTGAACGTGTAGCCGAGTTCTTCGGCGCGGCGAAGCGTCCGCTTCAGGATGTAGCGCGGATCGCCGACAAACGGCGTGCCGTCGGGATTGTAGACGTCGCAGATCAGCCGAGCCGTCTTGTGCATGGCGGGCTGCCACGGAAGGATCGCAAAGGTGTTGAGATCGGGACGCAGATACTGGTCGGATTCGTGGATACGCGTAAAGCCCTCGATCGAGCTGCCGTCGATCATGATCCGGTTGTTCAGGACCTTGTCGATCTGCGAGCGCGTGACCGCGACGTTCTTCATCTGTCCGAAAATGTCGGAAAACTGCAGGCGGATGAATTCGATATCTTCTTCATTGACGATACGGACGATGTCCTCTTTTGTATAATGCTTCATGGTTTTTCTCCTTGATTTTTATAATGTTGTGCCGCCTCGATGAACCCGAGGAACAACGGATGCGGCTTGATCGGTCTGCTTTTGAATTCCGGATGATACTGCACGCCGACATAAAACGGCATATCTGTGACCTCCGCGGCTTCCACGAGGCGTCCGTCCGGCGAAACGCCCGAGAAGGTCAGTCCCGCGTCGGAAAGTCGCTGTCGGAATTCGTTGTTGAGCTCGTACCGATGTCTGTGCCGCTCCGCGATCGCATCAAGCGCGTAACAGCGCCGCATGGTCGTGCCCGGCTGTACGATGCAGGGATAGCTTCCGAGCCGCAGCGTGCCGCCCTTGTCGATCTCGTCGCTCTGCCCCGGCATGAAGTCGATGACCTTGTGCGTGCTGTCCGGATCGAACTCGCCGGAATTCGCGTCGGTCCAGCCGAGAACGTTTCGCGCATATGCGATGCACATGATCTGCATACCGAGACAGATCCCGAAATACGGCAGACGATGTGTCCTTGCAAAGTCCGCCGCTTCGATCATGCCCTCGATCCCGCGGCTGCCGAATCCGCCGGGCACCAGTATGCCGTCGACGTCCGAAACGTCGTCCGGCGTAAACGTCTCCGAATCGATCCAGCGGATATCGACCGAAACACCGCGCGCATAACCCGCGTGCTTCAGCGCTTCGACGATCGAGAGGTACGCATCGTGCAGCTGCGTGTACTTGCCGACGATCGCGATCGAAACAGCGCCTTTCGGGTGCTTGATGCGATCGACCATCTTTCTCCATTCCGCAAGGTCCGGCTCGGACGCGGAAAGGTGCAGTTTTCGGCAGACGATCTCGGAGAAATGCGCCTGCTCGAGATACAGCGGCGCTTCATACAGCGTGCCGAGCGTCAGGTTTTCGATGACGCAGTCGCGGTCGACGTTGCAGAAATGCGCGATCTTCTCGAAAATGCCGTCGTCCGTGATCGGCTCGTCGCAGCGAAGCACGAGAATATCCGGCGTGATGCCCATGCCGTGCAGTTCCTTGACCGAGTGCTGCGTCTGCTTGGACTTGTGCTCGCCGCTCGCCTAGAGATACGGAACGAGCGTGACGTGAATATAGATCGCATTCTCGCGTCCGACCTCGCGCCCGACCTGACGGATCGCCTCCAGAAACGGCTGCCCCTCGATGTCGCCGATCGTGCCGCCGACCTCGGTGATCACGATGTCCGCATCCGTCTTTTCACCGACGTGATAAATGAACCGCTTGATCTCGTCGGTGATGTGCGGGATCGTCTGCACCGTCTTGCCGAGGTATCCGCCCTGCCGTTCGCGGGCGAGCACGTTCGCATAGACCTTGCCGGTCGTCAGATTCGAGTAGCGGTTCAGATCCTCGTCGATGAAGCGCTCGTAATGCCCGAGATCGAGGTCGGTCTCCGCGCCGTCCTCGGTAACGTAGACCTCGCCGTGCTGATAGGGGCTCATCGTGCCCGGATCGACGTTGATGTACGGATCGAGCTTCTGCGCCGCGACCTTGAACCCGCGCGCCTTCAGAAGTCGTCCCAGCGACGCCGCCGTAATGCCTTTGCCGAGACCGGAAACCACGCCGCCGGTCACAAAAATGTACTTTTTCATTTCTTTAATCCTTCATTTCTCTGATCTTCATTCAAAAGAGAGAGGCGCCCGTCCGAGGGGTGCTTCCCCTGCGGATGGACGCCTGACGTTCATCTTCGTTCATATCGTCGGAATGACGCATATTCGGTTCGGTTCGCCTCGCAGTTCGCGTCAGCGATATATCATATATAAAAAACACGATATGCATTATATGCTTTTGCCGCGCGCTTGTCAATACTTTTTTTGAAAGCGCACGCCGCGTATGCGGTACGGACAATCCGGACAGGAGATCCTGGGGATCGTCGCTGCCGGGAAGGACCGCACCGCCCGGCCGTTTTGGGACCGGCGGCTACTCCACGATCAGCTCGACCTTTTTCTTTTTGCGCTCCGGCAGGGGGAGCTTGTCCGTGATGCGGCGGTACAGCACGAGCAGTACGACGAAGCCGACGACCGCGAGCAGAACGATGCGCCACACCTTCCACGGCTCCCAGTAATAGCCGAGCAGCGCGTCCGCCGCTGTGATCAGCACCGCGCCGCCGATCAGCCACGGCAGTTTTTTGCGGGAAAAGAACTTCGTCACCGGAACGTGCGGAAACAGCAGCTTCCACACGATCAGGAACAGACCGGCGAGGAGTGCGGCTTCCAGAAGAAAATGCAGAACGACCTGACCGACCGGCGAGTTCCAGAGCGCCGTCAGCAGCGTGATCAGCGCTTCGCCGATCCCCCAGAGCGGCAGCAGCACCAGCGCGCGCACCGGCAGCGGCCACGACTGAACGCGCAGGCAGATGCGTTCTCGCAGCGTATACGGCTCGTCCTCCTCCGTTTCAAGAGTATAGCTGCGATGCTGTACGCCGTCGACCACCTGAACGTGCGACGGATCGGATGCGGATCCGTCGGACGGTTTCAGCAGCGCCGCGGGATCCGCCACCGCCGTATTCACGAGCAGACCTGCCGCCGCCACGGCGCCCGCCGCGCCCGCCGCAACCCGCTTCGCGGTTTTCTTTGATTTGCTTTCCATCGGGATCCTCCGTCTTCGTATGGATGATACGGTAATTGTATCAGTTTTTTCAGGGATTGAAAAGCCCCTGCGTCCGCATCGTCCCGCTGCGGGGAGGTTTTGGTTGCATCCGACGGCGAAAACCGGTATAATATCCTCAACGGGCGGGGATCGAACGTTGACGCCGGCAATTTGCTTCCGATCGCGGCGTCTTTGAAACGGAACGATCAGTACAGACCGGTCGAAAAGGGACGCGCGATGATCGGCATTGACGAGTACAGACAAATCGTTTCGGAGCTTCTGGACGAATTCCCGAAGGCGTTCTTCCGGGAGCTTTCCGGCGGCGTGATCGTGTCGGAAGCCGTCGTCATTCCGGCGTATGCCCGCGAAAACGATCTCTATACCATGGGCGTATACAAAACGTTTTCCGGCGTCCGGCAGATCGTTCTCTACAAGGGCTCCTTCGACCGGGCGTATCCCGCGGCGGACGCGGCGGAGGCGAAGCGGCTTTTGCGCGGCATTCTGCGCCATGAGTTCCGGCACCATCTGGAGTTTCTGGGCGGCGTTCATGACGCCTCCTCCCTCGAAGCGGCCGACGAACGGGAGAAACAGGCGTATCTTGCCCGACATCGGACGTAAAAACGTACAGCCCGCCGGACGGCGGGCTGTGTTGTTTCAGAACGTTTTTACGCGACAGGCTCTTCCTCCGGCTTTTCCTCCGGTTCCGGCTCCTGCTTCTTTTTGCTCCAGATTTTATCCGTCAGCTTGAAGAGCATCGGATATACGCCGATGACCGTGAAGATCACCGCGGCGTAGCGCAGTACGCGGATCAGCTGAGAAACAACGTTCCCCGCGTCCAGAAGCTCCTTCGGGAACGGCAGCTTCAGCACTTCGTTCAGTCCGAAATAGATCAGACCGCCGCCGACCGTGCGCAGGATGCAGCGGAAGATGTTGGAGGTGTTCTCGAACTTTACGAACTTCTCCTCGAACGGCTCCGCGAAGATGAAGCCGACGAGCATACCGAGCGAGCTGAAATAATCGTTGGTCTTGCAGAAGAAGAAGCCGGGCACGGCGGTGAGCAGCAGGACGCCGTAGAACAGCCAGCGGTTTTTGATCACGCGTCTGAGCCACGGGACCAGCGTGATGACAACGATACCCAGGAGCCAGCCGCAAAGCACGTCCGTCGGATAATGCACGCCGACGAACACGCGCGAGAAGCCGACCAACAGCGGCAGCACAACGGCAACCACCCAAAGGAGCTTCCGTTTTTTCTCATGCACCGCAAGCGAGCCGTAAACCGTCACGGCGTTCGAGGAATGTCCGCTGGGGAAGGAATATCCCTGCGCGGCGACGTCCATCGGATCCGCGCCTTCGTCCACGAGCCGGAGCGGCTTGATGGTATCGGTCACCATATACGGCCGCAGCCGCAGAACGACGTTTTTGATCATCGGATTCCAAACGTTGACCATCAGTACGTTCAGACCGACGTATTTGCCGAATTCCTTGTTGAGCCCCCAGTACAGAAAGCCCATGATCACAACCAGCAAAAGCTGCTCACCGAACGCGGACAGATTGGACAGGATCCAGAATCCGACGCCGGTATTTCCGATGTGCGCCTGCAGCCACTCCATGAGCTGCACTTCCCAGTCAAAAAAGAAAGGAACGCCTACCGCTTCCGCCATATCAGAAACCCCCTCTTTTCGGTTCTTTTACGAGATTATAACTCTTTCTGAGGCGATTTGCAAGAAATGTCCGACGGAAAAATCACGGGCATGATCCGTCATGCCCGCTTTATCTGTTTCCAGGAAGATCTCCGAAAGCTCCTTCGGCGACCGGACCGCACGATCCGTCCTCTCATACGCCGCCGCGGCGGCACATCCGTTTCAAGCTCTCCCGCAGACCTGATACATCCGGTCGTCGGAAATCACCGCCGTCACATGCAGATACTTTCCCATCACGGACGCAAGCGCCTCCGCCGGCATCAGTCCGTCGGAAACGCCCTCCGGCGTTCCGGTATGATGGACATTGATCCTCTCGCGGCTCATGCCGTGCGCGATCGAAAGCACGCCGCCCGGCGCAAGCTGCGCGGCAAGCGTTTCGACGAGCTTTTCCGGGTTGCGGAAATGCGGAAGCGCGTTGTATACGACGATGCAGTCGAACGTTTCGCCGAGCTTCATCGTCTCCGCGTCGCCGCAGACGAATTTCACAGGTTCGCCGCCGAATTTCGACCGCACGATCCCGATCATCTTCGGAGAGATGTCGATCGCCGTCACGGAGGCGACGCCGCGGCTCAGGTAATCCGGGATCAACACGCCCGTTCCGCAGGCGACGTCCAGCACGCGTTTTTTTGCGGAAACGCCCGCATTGTCCAGTATTTCTTTGATCACCGCCTCGTTCCGCACCATCCCCGCGTCCCATCCCGGCGCAAGACGGTCAAAAAAGGCGATGACCTTTTCCGTTTGGATCATATCAGTCGAAAAACGTTTCCGTGTCGATCTTCCGATATCCGCCGAAGCTGGAAGGAGCGGCAAAAATCTCGTCTGCAAGCTCCCGTCCGAGGAACATCTTTGTGACCTCGTTCGTTTTTGCAGTGATGTCAATATCCGCAAACCGGTCCGGATAGACGGTCTTCGCCATGAACCATGTGTTGATCAGCGCGATCTCGTAGTTCGTGTAATAGGCGTTGTACGCCATCTCCAGATAGACCTCGCCGTTCCGCCACGCCTTGCAGGTGTCGAACAGCGCCGGATTCTCCGCAAAAAGCGGCTTGATGTTCTTGACCGCCGCGGCGTCGATGAACATGACGTCCATTTCCTCGCCGAGCGCGGCGAACTTCTCCTCCTCGATCGGCTGGATGCCGGGCGCGGACAGATCGGTCACGACGTTCTTCAGATTCGCGACGGAAAACGCGATGTAATTCTGTGCCGTCATCAGATGGTTGGTCGTTCCCCAGTTGCCGAGACCGCAGATATACACGGCGGGCTTGTCCGCTTCGGGAATATCGGCGGTGCGTTTTGCGATCTCCGCGCGCTCGGTCCCGATAAAGGCGATCAGCTCCTCCGTCCTTTCCTCCCTGCCGAAAATCGTTCCGAGCAGCCGCAGAGAGCCGAAAAAGCTGTCGTCAAATACGCCCCCCGGACCGGAACGGAGCGTGATCACGGGCACGCCGAGCTGCTCCTGCAGCGCGTTTTCCTTTTCGACGTCCTCGTATTCGGAGATGACGATGTCCGGATCGCACGCAAGGATCTTCTCCGCCTCCGCCGTCTGCGCCTGCGGTCCGCCGACGCCGCACGACGGGAGTTCTGCAAAGCGGTCGCCGAACGCCAGCACATACGGACGCGCGGTCGAATCGAACATCTTCGGACGCCCGGAGAGCGCGGTGTTGTCGATATCCTCCACGCCGCACAGATCGGCGACGTCGCCGATATAGCAGAACATGCGCAGCGCGCCCGCGCCGATGCAGACGACGTTGGTATAACTGCCCGGCACGACGGTGACTTCGCGCCCGATCATGTCCGTTACGGTGATCTCTTTCGGCGCGGTCGCCCCGCTTTCGTCCGGTTTCACCGGTTCGGCGGCAGGCGTTTCCGCTGCCGGCGCCGCGGTCGTCTCCGCCGCCGGTGGAACGGCGGTCTTTGCGCATGCGCAGAGCGAGAGCGCGGTCAAAAGCGCCAGAAGCAATGCAAGTGTTCTTTTCACGTTCTTATCCTCCGCTTACAATGATCTTTTTTCCTTCCGCCTCGATGACGCGGACGTTTGCGTCAAACACGTCGCGGATCACGTCCGCCGTGACGATCTCCGCGCCGCCCGTATGGCGGATCGTTCCGTCTCTGAGAAAGAAGAACCGGTCGCCTAGCTCCGTCGCCTGATTGAAATCATGCAGCGAAGTCAGCACGCTGATCCCCTTTTCATGCGCAAGCCGCCGCGTTTCGGCAAGGATCAGCTGTTCGTTTCCGATATCCAGATTGCCGGTCGGCTCGTCGAACACAAGGATCTTCGGCTCCTGCGCCAGCGCGCGGGCGATCGCGACCTTCTGCCGCTCGCCGCCGGAAAGATGCTCGACGTTTCGCAGGGCGAACGATTCGAGCTGCATATCCGCAAGAATGCGCTCGACCGCTTCCCTGTCCGTTCTCCCGACCTTGTATCCGAAATACGACATACGTCCCGTGAGCACCGTGTCGTAGACGCTCAGCGCGCCGAACCGGATCTCCTGCGGAACATACGCGGCGTACGTCGCCCGCTCCCGGCGGTTCATGGTCGAAAGCTCCCTGCCGTCGAAGCGGATGCTTCCGCTTTCCGGTTTCAGGATCCCGAGCAGCGTCCGGAACAGCGTCGTCTTGCCGGAACCGTTTTTCCCGAGCAGAATGCCGATCTCCCCCGCCTTCAGCGAAAGATGCAAGCCGTTCAGAACCAGCGGCGCGCGTTTCCCGTATCGAACGGAAAGATCCCGTATCTCCAGCATCAGACGTGTTCCTCCTTCCGGCTGAATATGATCGCAAGGAAGAACGGCGCGCCGAGCAGCGACGTGATGGCGCCGACCGGCAGCGCAGAGCCGTTTCCGACACATCTCGAAAACGTGTCCGCGGCAAGCAGCAGAATGCTTCCCGAAAGCGCGGACGCCGGAATCGTGACGCGGTGGTCCTGTCCGAGCAGGCGCTTGATCACATGCGGACAGATGATCCCGACAAAGCCGATGATCCCGAGGAACGATACGCAGACCGCCGTGATCACGGACGCGATCAGCAGAGAAAGGAACCGCAGCAGATCGACGTTGACACCCATGCTCTTCGCCGCGGCGTCGCCGCTCAGCAATCCGTTGTATTTCCAGCTCAGGACCGCGAAGAAAACGATCCCCGCAAGTACCGTGATCGCCATGATCAGGTCCGTGCGGTATGTGGCGCGTCCGAGATCGCCGAACGTCCAGACGACGGCGGCGGAAAGTCCGACGTCGGTGGCGTAAAACTGCAAAATCGTCGTCGCCGCCGTCCAGACCGCGCCGATCGCGATGCCTGCCAGCACCACGACGCCCGGGCGGAACGCGCGCAGGCGGCAAAGCCCGAGGATCAGAAGGATCGACAGCGCCGCGAACAGGAACGCCGTCAGGGACGCCGCATACGGATTCATGCCCGCCGTATAGTTCGCGGTGTTGTGCCCGGTGGAAAGGAAGCCGCCCGCAAAGGCGATGATGGACAGGTTCGCGCCGAATACCGCGGCGTTGGACACGCCGAGCGTGGACGGCGACGCCATGGAGTTGTTGAGGCACGTCTGCATGATCAGTCCGGAAACGGACAGTCCTGCGCCGGCAACGACCGCGGCGAGCATGCGCGGAACACGGATGTTCTGAATGATCCGCACCTGCGCCGCGCTGCCCTTTCCGAACAGGGCGGAAACGCACTCTCCGACCGTCATGTGCGACGAACCGACGAACAGGCATAAAAGCGCAAGCAGCACGACGCCCGCCGCCAGCGAAGCGACGGCGAACCGCTGCGTTCTGTTTTTTTTTGACAATCCTTCCCTGACTTCCATCGAATCCCCGAAAACAAAAGACATACACCTCTCCTTCAAGAGAAGCGTATGTCTTCATGACCTACCTTACAATCAAAAAACAGTACGTCCGCGCTTCGGCGCAGACCGCGGAGACCTCTGCCTCGACAGATATTATATCAGGCGAAGCGGCTTACGTCAAGTTTTTCCGGAGCTCGTCGATCGCGTCCGCGATCAGCCGCCCCATGCTGAAATCGGAGACGCCCGCGATGAAGTTGTCGCAGTTGCTGAACGGGATCATGATCCGCTTTGCGTTCGCCTGCGCGATCGTGCACGCGATCTGCGGCGTGATCTCGCCGAGCATGGCGTCGGCGATCACCATGCCGACCGGTCCGACGATGATATCGGCTTTCCGTGCCGCGACCTTCACCGCGTTCTCGCCGGTCGCCGCTTCGTCCGCGCCCGCCTTCAGCATGGCGCTCGTCGCCGCGGAGTTCGTGCCGATCGCAATGATATGCGTTTCGGGCAGTTCCTTCTTTACGGTGGTGATCAGCTGTTTCCCGAGCCCGCCGCCCTGCGCGTCGACAACCATCACGATCCTGCTTCTGCTCATAGTCCGCTCCTTGCTGTATCCTTTTGTTCCATTATAACGGTTCTTTTTCCCGTTTTCAATACTTCTTCCCGATCTTCCGGTTGCGGGAATCCGCAGATATGGTATAATATGATGTGATCGAATGAGAGAAATGCGGGGACTTCACGATGCAAGCGAAAAACGTTATGATTTATGGGACGCTCGGTCCCGCCTGCGCGGATCCGGAGATCCTCGGGAAGATGCTTTCCGAGGGCATGGACGGCATGCGGCTGAACCTGTCGCACGTCACGCTTGCGGAATCCGCCGCTCTGATCGAAACGTATCAAAACGCCGCCGCGCGCTGCGGCAAGCCGGCCGCGCTTCTGATCGATCTGCAGGGACCGGAGTTGCGGATCGGAACGCTCGCCGAACCGGTCCGGCTGACCGAAGGCGAACGGATCGGCACGGATGCGATCCCGTTTCCGGACAAGGTGAAAGAAGCGCTGAAAAACGCCGCGGCCGGTCAGGAGCTCCTTCTGGACGACGGAAAAATCCTTCTGAAAACCCAAAGCGAAAACCTGCTTTGCGTCGTTCGCGGCGGACTTCTGGGAAGCCGGAAGAGCGTTGCCCTTCCCGGCGTCGTCATGCATACGCCCGCCCTGACGGAAGCAGATCTCAACCACATCCGGCTTGCAAAAGCATACGGCGTGACGGCGGTGATGCAGCCGTTTGTGCGCGGGAAGGAAGACCTGATCGCGGTGCGCGCCGCACTGAACGAAGCGGGCGGCGAAGGCATCCGGCTGCTTGCAAAGATCGAAAATGAGGACGGGCTCGCGCATCTTGAGGAGCTGCTTCCCTGCTGCGACGAGATCGTCATCGCGCGCGGCGATCTCGGCAACGCCGTGCCGCTGTGGGAGCTGCCCGCCGTGCAGAAGCGGATCGCCGCGGTCTGCCGGAAGGCGGGACGCGATTTCATGGTGGTGACGCAGATGCTGGATTCCATGACGCACCGTCCGGTCCCGACGCGGGCGGAGGTCTCCGATATCTTCAACGCGGTGCTCGACGGCGCGTCTTCGGTGATGCTGACCGGCGAGACCGCCGCGGGCGAATATCCGGTCTCCGCGATCCGGTACCTCGTGAAAACGGTCCGCGCGGCGGAAACGTACCGGAACGCGATGCGCTGATTTCCGCTTGCGGAACGCGCCGCTTCGTGCGATAATGAATACAAGGAACAACAGGAGGAACGAACGATGACCGACAGCCCCGTACCCGGAAAGGGCGGCGACGTTTATATCCCGTATGAACAGCGCAGCGGAGAAAGCTCCGTCGTATTCTTTACCCGCGACCTCTCGGAAAAAGGATTGCAGAAGATCTACGACCGCGTGAGCTCTGTTCTGTGCGGAAAAGTTGCGATCAAACTGCACACCGGCGAGGCGGAAGGACCGAACATCATCCCCCGCCCGTGGGTAAAGGAGCTGATCGCCTCGCGGCTTCCCGACGCGGCGATCATCGAAACCAACACCTATTACGAGGGCAGCCGCTACACGACCGAAGAGCACCTGAAAACGCTCGAAATCAACGGCTGGACGTTCTGTCCGGTCGACATCACCGACGCGGACGGCGTTGCGGAACTGCCTGTGCGCGGCGGCAAGTGGTTCAAGGTCATGCACGTCGGCAAAAGCATGCTGAGCTATGACTCCCTGCTGGTGCTGACGCATTTCAAAGGGCATATCATGGGCGGCTTCGGCGGCTCCAACAAGAACATCGGCATCGGCTGTGCGGACGGACGCATCGGCAAAAAGGAGATCCATACCGCCGAGGGATCCGACGATATGTGGAGCATCGCCGAAGAGGAGCTTATGGAGCGCATGACCGAAAGCACGAAGGCGACGGTCGATCATTTTGCGCCGCATATCTGCTTTATCAATACGATGCGCAATATGTCGGTCTCCTGCGACTGCGAAGGTCCCGGCGCGGAGCCGGTGGTGACGCCGGACGTGGGGATCGCGGCTTCTTTGGACATCCTTGCCGCGGATGCCGCCTGCGTGGACATGATCTACGCGCTTCCGGACTTCGGCGGGAAGGCGATGACCGAACGCATCGAAACGCGGCACGGACTCCGCCAGCTCAGCTATATGAAGGAGCTCGGCATGGGCAACGACCGTTATACGCTCATCGACCTCGACAACGACGATGCCGTCATTACCGCGGCGGAAGCGGTGAAGGACGTCGATCCCGTATGGACGCCCGACCGGTTCAACACTTTTCCCGGACGCAACAAACGCAGATTCACAGAATAGCAGATGACGAAAGAGACGCTCAGGGAAAACCGGACGACCGGCGCGATCCTTCTCAATATGCTGATCGCGGCGGTCAGCTTGTTCGTCAACGGCTTCGGTCTGTATCTCACGATCCGCGCCAACATCGGCGCCGCGCCGTGGGATGTGCTGAACCTCGGCATCTCGAAGACCTTCGGCATTCTGTACGGAACGGCGTCCATCGCCGTGTCGCTCACGATCCTGCTCATCGATATTCTCATGAAAGAGCCGGTCGGCATCGCCATGTTCATCGACGCGATCGTCGTCGGCAAGTCGGTCGACTTCTTCAACCGGCTCGATCTCATCCCGCAGTGTCAGTCCATGCTCACCGGTATCCCGATGCTGATCGCCGGGCTGATCGTCCTCGCCTATACGCAATACACCTATATGATCGCGTCGCTCGGCTGCGGTCCGCGCGATACGCTGATGGTCGGCGTCGCAAAGCGTGTGAAGAAGATCCCGATCGGCGTCGTCAGCATCGCGATTTTAAGCACCGCCACGCTGATCGGCTGGCTCCTCGGCGGTCCGGTCGGCGTCGGTACGCTGATCTGCGCGTTCGGCGCCGGTCCGATCATGCAGCTCGCCTTCCGCACCGTCCGCTTCGACGCGACGACCATCCGTCACCAGAATCTTCCCGACTCCCTCAAGGTCATCTTCAAAAGGAAATAAAACGGTATCCGTGCCCTTCCGTATACACTTCTTCTTGCTTTTTTCTCCGTATTTGATATAATATATTGGATATATGCAAATCCGAACGGAGAACAGGCGAAACATGACCGCTCTTGAAACGCTGTATCCCCCATACGACGGAACCGAACCGTACCTGCACCTCTGCTTCGCCGAAGCGAGCGGGAAAAAGGTTCGCGCTTTGCTGCGCCGTCTTTCGGCGCGCGGCGTGCGCGTCTGGTATGCGTCGGGCGCGGCGGCGGACCGCGGGGAACTCGAACGGCGGGAGCGGCGCATGCTTTCCGCCGATCTGACGGTCGTGTATCTGGACGAAGCGTTCCGCGGCGATGCATCCGCAAAGAGCCGGCTTCTGGCATGTCAGCGCACCGGTCAGCCCGTCGTATGTCTCAACACGGACGGCGGCGACAGCGGTCTGTCCATCGGTCTGCACGCAACGGCGGCGGAAATCAAGCTGAATCCCATCGATTCCGTGAAGGATACGGAACGCGCGCTGCTGCACGCGGAGGGGTTCTCGCAGGCGCTGATCGGCGAGCCCGTCAAGCGCAAACGCAGCGGACTGAAGATCTTTACGCGCGTGCTGATCGCGGCGGCGGTCCTGCTCGTTGCGGCGGGCGCGCTGTGGTTTTTCCTCCTCCGCCCCGAACGGCAGGACGAGATCCTTTCGCAGTCGGACACCGTGACCTTTGCGGACAAAACGGTCCGTGAAACGGTGCGCCGCACGCTCGGCGGCGGAATTTTGACCGAGGAACGGCTATCTGAGATCACCGTTCTGCATTTCGGCGGCGCGCTGCCCGAGGATCTTTCCGATCTTTCGATGCTGCCCGCTTTGGAGACGGTCGAGATCACGCAGAGCGCGGCAAAGGATGCGTATTCCCTGCATCCGGAGCTTTCGGCATACACCGTCGTGCTGATCGGGGGTGCGGACGGATGAGCGTGTTCTTTCAGCCGTATGAGGGCAGGCGTCCCTATGTATTCATCAGTTATTCGCACCGCGACTCGGACGCGGTTTTAAGCATCATCTCCGAGCTGAACGACCGGAAGCTCCGACTCTGGTACGACGAGGGGATCCCTGCGGGAAGCGACTGGCCGAAGAACATCGAACTGCACATGCGCGGTTGCGCGGCGGTCCTGTTCTTCCTCTCGAACACCGCGCTTGCCTCGCCGAACTGCTATTCCGAGATCCGCACCGCGGTCGCGCTGAAAAAGCCGATCCTGCTCATCCCGCTCGAGCCGACGGAACCGGACAACCGGTGGCGGGCGCTGCTTGCCCGCGCCGAAACGGTTTCCGACACCGGGCATCCGGCGGAAGCGATCCGCGCGTGGCGCGTGCTGCGCCGCTCGTTCTACCGCAAATGGACCGACTCCTTCCGCGCGGAATGGATCGGGCTGTTCGCCGCGCTGCTGCTGTTCGGCGCCGCTTCTTTCGGTTTGTTCCTGCTGATCTCGGGACGCTTCGATCCGCCGGAACCGCCGCAGCCGACCGCATCGCCGACACAGGCCGTTTCCGAAGCGACGCCGGAGCCGGTTCCGCCGCCGTCGATCGATCCGAGTCTTTTTCCCGTGTCGTTCCCCGACTCCCAACAGGAGGACGGCGTCCGGCTCATGCTCGGAAAGTCCGCGGGCGATATCCTGCGGCCGGAGCTTGCGGATCTGACGGAGCTGTACTTCTGCGGCAATCAGGTCATGCGTTCGATGGACGGCGTCTACCTGGCGGCGGACGGAACGATCGTTTCCGGCACCTCGAAGATCCTTCTTTCCGGGAAGATCTCCGACCTTTCCGTGATCGGCCTTTCGGTCTATCTCCGGCGCCTTGCCCTGATCGGTCAGCCGCTCGGCTCGCTCGAACCGCTGAACAACCTTGTGCTGCTCGAGGAGCTGTATCTTTCCGGAAGCACGGTTGGGGATCTGTCTGCGCTCAATGGGCTTTCGAGTCTCCGCGTTCTGCACATCGAACACACGGATGTCCGTGATTTATCCCCGCTCGGCGCGCTTCCTTCGTTGGAAACCGTAACGGTCAGCGCCGACATGCTGCCGCTCGAATGGCCGAAGGACAAACCGTTCACGGTCGTTCTGGTCCCCTGATCCCGCACACTCGAACAGAAAGGACGATCCTATGGCAAAACGCATTCTGTACCCGCTGTATGCGGCGGAAGACGAACCGCGCGTGCGCCCGATCCTGGACGCGCTGAAGGAAACCGGCTTTTCGATCGGAAAGACGGACGCGCCGGAAAAAGGCGGCGCGGTCCTGTTCTTT
>JAFRUN010000064.1 GCA_017438865.1 Clostridia bacterium | reverse complement strand
TATCGCCGTCGGCTTTTTCTTCTTCGGCTTTTTATGCGTCTCCCCGCGGTTGAATTCGTCGGGAAGCGGCGCGAACTCCTTTGCGCCCGCTTCCGGAAAATCCGCCGGGACCTGATTCAATTCTTCAATGCTCTGTCTCATCGCGGTCGGCACGATCTCCCCCGAGATCGTTTCCATACCCTCCCTTCAGGCATTTTTCATGTCAGTACGTGAGGTCACGGGAATCCTTTTCAAATACAAAATCATGATCGGTCAGGCGCTGCCGGATCCCGACGTGCGCGGTTCCGTGCGCCGGGAACGTGTCCGGAACCGGAACGGCGTATACGATGTAATAATACGTCCTTCCGGCAAACATCTCGACCGGCTTGAACTCGCCCGTCAGCACCGCGCCGTCAACCGTGATCGTGATCAGCACGTCGCCCTTTTCGAGTACGGCGGGATCGTCCCCGAACACGACGCGCATACTTATGCTCGGCGCGTCCTCGATGCGAACGACGAAGCGGTTCGGGTATACGGTTCCGTACATCCACTCAAGGACGCCGCCGACGTCTTCTTCGGTGTCGAAGTTCACGCCCACCCAGGGCACGGCTTCCGCCTCGATCTGCTCCGTCAGCGTCTCCTCACCCGTCTGCGTACGGAAGGTGACCGTTGTTTCCAGAATCAGCTCCGGATCGTGTTCGATGCTGCCGTACTGTTCCATGAGTTCTTTGGCAAAAACGTTTGCATCGAGCTTTTCGATCCGGAAGCTGCCGCTGTCGATTTCTTCGCGGGTGAACGTGTGCTCCCTCGCCGTTACCTCATTGCTGCGATCCCACAGCCGCATTCCTGCTTCGATGATCCTCTCCGGCGCGGAAAACCGTACCGATCCGTAATACACCATGGAGGAACGGATCAGAACCGCTTCGACGACCGGCGCCGGTTCGGGCGTCGGTTCCGGCGTAGGTTCCGGCGTCGGCAGCGGCGTCGGCTCCGGCGCAGGAACGGATCCTGCGGGCGTCCGCTCTGCCGGCGCGGGCGTCGCCTGCGCTTCGGCGGGCGGCTCCTCTTTCGGCTTCGGAGCGAACATTCCAAACGTGATAAGTCCTGCCGCCGCAAGGATCAGCATCCTGCGCAAGCGGCGGGAACGCTTGTCTGTCTGCCTCTTCCGACGCCTCGGAAACCGGTTGAATTCATCCGGCAGAACGGGAAATTCAGGCGCGCCGTCCTCGTGAAACTCGGTCGGAATACCGTTGAGTTCGTGCGCCTGCTTTCTCATTTCTGATGCAGATCGAGCTGCGGGAACGGAACCTCGATACCGAGCTTGCGCATGCCGATGAACAGGTCATGGTTCAATGCGCGCGCGCCGGCGAAGATGTCGCCCTCCGCGACGTCGACCGTGAATCTCAGAACGACCGCGCTGTCGTCGAGCTTGTTGAGACCGAGATAGTCCGGCTTTTTCTTCATCAGCGGCTGGTTGTTCTGATAGATCTCTTCGAGCAGATCCGGGATCTTCTTTTCGAGTTCTTCGAGATCCGTCTCATACGGGATCGCGAAGTCGGAAACGGACTTGGAGAAATTGTCCGAACGGTTCAGAACGTTCTTCATGTCCGAGTTGTTGATGATCTTGACGTTGCCGCCGACGTCGGTGAGCACCGTGGAACGGACGTTGATCTCGGTGACCGTACCGCGGAAGCCGTCGACCTCGATGATGTCGCCGACGTTATACTGATTGTCGATCAGGATAAACATACCGGTGACGATATCGGCGATCAGACTCTCCGCGCCGAAGCCGATGATCAGGGCCAAAATTCCGAGACCGGCGAGGATCGTCACGATGTCAACGTTGAAGATCGTCAGCGCCACGCAGATCGCCGCGAGAATGACCGCATACCGCAGCATGTTCTTGATCAGCGAGAGCAGCGTGCGCGCACGGTTGTTTTTCGGTTTCAGAAGGTTCAGCAGGAACAGGACAAGGCCCTCTGCCGCAAACATGGCGAGAAGGATCAGAATGCCGCGAAGCACGGCCTTCAGACTCAGATTGAGTTTCGGGATCTCCGTAAATATCCCGACGTTTTTGCCGATCACATACACCAGCACGGCGATGACCGCCAGCACCAGGGCGCGGATCAGCGTGCCGAATTTCTTGGATGTTTGTCTTTCACGCCCACTCGTTGTTTTCATTGAACTATCCTCCTTATGAGATTATATACAGTATACTATCTGGGCGAAACGATGTCAATAGATGTCGAAACGCAAATCGCGCCCCCGGGCGGCCGGGAGCGCGATGAAGGATTCAGTTTTCTTCGGTATTCAGCGTTTCCGCAACGATATAGAGCGGACGGTCCTTGAGCTCGTCGTACATCCTGCCGAGATACATGCCGTGCACGCCGATGCAGCATAGCGTGAGCGCGTGCAGCAGCACCCCGCCGGCGACCGCCCAGAGCCATTGCGGGCAGCCCGTGCCGAAGATCGCGGTCAAAACGATCATCGCGATCAGCCCGAACACGCCCAGGATACCGAGCGCGACGCCGAAACCGAACGGGAGCTCCAGCGGTTTCGAGGAGAAGTTGAAAATGCCGTCGAGCGCGAGCTTGATCATCTTCTTCAGCGTGTATTTCGTCCTGCCCGCGGCGCGCTCCTCGCGCACATATTCGATCGGCACGGCTTCAAATCCCATCCAGGCGGACATCCCGCGCAAAAACCGCGCCTGCTCGCGCATCTTCAAAAACACGTTCGCGACCTTGCGGTCCAGAAGCCGGAAATCGCCGGTATCGAGCGGGATCGGGTATGCGCTCATGGAGGACAAAAGCCGGTAATACAGCTTTGCGGTCAGCTTCTTGAACAGCGTCTCGCCCTTGCGCTTCAACCGCTTGCCGTACACGATGTCCGCGCCGTCCTTCCACAGTTCCACCATCTTCGGGATCAGCTCCGGCGGATCCTGCAGATCGACGTCGATGATGATCAGCGCGTCGCCCTTCGCATGGTCCATGCCGCAGGTCACGGCAAGCTGGTGACCGAAATTGCGCGAGAAGGAATAGACCTTCACCGTGTCCGGGTGCTCCTTTGCAAGCCGGCGAAGCTCCTTCATCGTGCCGTCGCGGCTGCCGTCGTTGACGTAGATGATCTCATACGGATGCCCCGTCGCCTGCATGGCAGCGTCCATGCGGCGGAAGGATTCCGAAAGAACCTCCTCTTCAAAATAGACGGGTATGATCAGGGAAAGCATTTTTTCGGTCATAATTGCCTCCGTACACTTTTTTATCAGTATAGCCCAAAAAAGTTTCGGTTGCAATTCCTTTTTGCGGGATATATAATAATGTCAGAATCTTAAAAAGGAGAATTTTGGTATGGCAATCGTAACAAGCACCGAAATGTTCAAAAAGGCATACGACGGCGGATACGCGATCGGCGCATTCAACGTCAACAACATGGAGATCATTCAGGGCATCACTGCGGCGGCGATCGCGGAACGCGCTCCGCTGATCCTGCAGGTATCGAAGGGCGCGCGTGCATACGCGAACCACATCTACCTGATGAAGCTGATCGAGGCGGCGATCGAGGACGCCGAGCAGAACGCGGGCTTTGACCTGCCGATCTGCGTCCATCTGGACCACGGCGACAGCTTTGAGCTGTGCAAGAGCTGCATCGACGGCGGCTTCACCTCCGTCATGATCGACAAGTCGGGTCTCCCGCTCAAGGAGAACATCGCCATCACCAAGCAGGTCGTCGAATACGCGCACGATCACGGCGTGGTCGTCGAAGCAGAGCTCGGCACGCTGGCCGGCGTCGAGGACGAGGTCAACGTTTCCGCCGAGGATTCGTCCTACACGCATCCCGACGACGTACAGGAGTTCGTCGAGAGCACCGGCTGCGACTCGCTGGCGATCGCGATCGGCACGAGCCACGGCGCATACAAGTTCACCGCCGCGCAGTGCACGCGCAACGAGCAGGGTCTGCTGGTTCCCCCGCCCCTCCGCTTCGACATTCTCCGCGAAGTCGAAAAGCGTCTGCCCGGATTCCCGATCGTTCTGCACGGTTCTTCCTCCGTGCCGCAGGAATTCGTCAAGATCATCAACGAGAACGGCGGCAAGATGCCCGATGCGGTCGGCATTCCCGAGGAACAGCTTCGTGAAGCCGCGCGCATGGCGGTCTGCAAGATCAACATCGACAGCGACCTGCGCCTGGCGATGACCGCCTGCATCCGTCAGTACTTCAACGAGCATCCGGATCACTTCGACCCGCGCCAGTATCTGAAGCCCGCGCGCGCCGCGATTCAGAAGATGGTCCAGCACAAGCTCGTCGACGTGCTCGGCTGCAACGGCAAAGCATAAATAAAGCAAGAAAAGAACCGCCCGGACAGGCGGTTCTTTTTTGCTGCAAAGATCTTACGCTTCGGCGACCGGCGCTTCCGCCGCGGGTTCGGTGTGCTTCTCGTGATAGAAGCCCGCTTCCGCAAGCGCGATGTACGGTCCGGTGTAGAAGATGCCGAGGATGCCGAAGGTCAGCCCCGTCAGGATCAGCCAGCCGATGAAGGACAGTCCGAGCACGAACAGCTTGCCCTTGTACCCCTTCATGTTCTCCCACGAACGACGGATCGCCGTCATGCCGGAGACCGACGGATCGTCCGCCAGCAGATACGGGACCTCGAAGAGTCCGAGCGCGACAATGATGCCGGGCACGAAGAAGCAGCAGAAGCCGAGCACGATGAACAGCGTCTGAAGCGCCATCGCCCCGACGCAGTGTCCGTACTGTTTCAGACCGGAGAACAGATCGTTGAAGCCGAACGCTTCCCGGCGGTACGCCTTGAGCCGGACGCCCGAAATGCCGACGCGGATGACGTTGCCGAACAGGATGACGTACAGGATCCCGACGACGGCAGCCAGCGCGGCGATCGCCGCAACGATGCCGAGCATCTTCTGATTGACGGCGGAATTGCCGCCGAAAAATTCCTGCAGATCGGAGACGTCGCTCTTGCTGATGCTTGTCGAAAAGCCGCTGAAGCCGCCGACCAGCACGCCGGCAACAAGCTCAAGCCCGACGATCGGCCAGTACCGCGCGCGCAATGCGGACTTGGCGTTTTCCTTGATCATTTTTCTCATGGTGTTTCACCCCTTTCTTTGCCGCTTTATTATAGCACCGGCGTTTTGTTTTGTCCATATTCCCGCGTGCATAAAACGCCCGTGCAATCGCATACTAACCGAAAAATGCATCGGAGGAAAACGGCATGCGGGCAAACAGAAAACGCGTCGGCGTCGCGCTCGGATCGGGCGGCATGCGCGGGATGGCGCACATCGGGATCCTGCAGGTGCTCGAAGAAGCGGGCATTCCGATCGACATGATTTCCGGCGCGTCGGTCGGCGCGTTCGTCGGCGCGGCATACGCCGCGGAAATGGACCTGTACGCGCTCGGCGCGTTCGCCGCGAAGCTCCGCAGGCGCGACGTGCTCGATCCGCCCGATCCGTTCCGCACCGGGCTTTTTTCCGGCAGGAAGTTTCAGCGGCTCTGCGGCATTGTGACGGACAACCGCACGTTTTCCGAAACGTGCGTCCCCTTCTGGTGCTCCGCAGTCGACCTCGACACCGGCGAAACGCGCTATCTGCACAGCGGCCCGCTGTCCCTTGCCGTGCGGGCGAGCATCGCGATCCCCGCGCTGCTGCATCCTGCCGTGATCGGCGGTCGCACCTATATCGACGGCGGCACCGTGGAGGCGATCCCCGTCGACATCCTGCGCGAAAACGGCGCCGATGTGGTGATCGGCGTCGATCTTTCCATCCCCGCGCCGTATGTGAAGCGTCGGTCCAACGCCTACCGCGTGGCGTTCCGCTCGGTGGACATCATGCGCGCCGCCATCGACCGCCTTGCGCCGTGCCGCGCGGACGTCATCATCCGGCCCGACGTGTCGTTTATGAGCCGCATCGTTCCGCACGACGCGGCAAAATGCATTGCGATCGGACGTGCCGCGGCGGCAAAGCTGCTTCCGGAGATCCGTGCGCTGTTCGACCGGTAGGTCTTGCCCCGCAAAAAACCGCATACGCTTTTCCAGAGGGCGTTATGCGATTCATCCTGCCGCTTTTGATCCTGTTCGGTCTGATCGCCGTGCCGGGCGCCGCGTTTTCGGCGGCTTCGGACGCGGCGCTTTTGTGGTGGACGCGGGTGCTGCCGTCGCTTTTGCCGTACCTCGTCGCATCGTCGCTGCTCTGCCGCAGCGATCTCTTTTCCCGGCTTCCCAAGCGGCTCGCGCCGCTTCTCCTTCTTCCGCTCGGGCTCTTAGGCGGATATCCGGTCGGCGCAAAACTCGCGGGAAAACTGTACCGCGACGGCGCGCTGTCGCTTTCCGACGCGCAAAAAGCCGCCGCTTTCTGTAATCTCCCGAACCCGGTATTTCTGATCTCCGTCGTCTCCGCCGGGATGTTCCGCGATCCGAAAACCGCGCTTCCCCTGCTGCTCGGCGTCTACGGCACGGCGTTGCTCGGTCTGATCCCGCTTTCGCGCGTTTCGCTTGCCGAAACAAGGAGAGGCGAACCGTTTGCGCTCTCCCGCGATCTTCCGGCGTCGATCGGCGACGGCGTAAACGCGATCCTGAACATCGGCGGCTGCATCGTGTTCGCGTCCGTGCTCGGCGCGCTCATTGAATCCGCCGGCGTCTTTCGCCTGTTCGGCACGTCCGCGCCGATCGTCCGCGCCGCCGCGCTCGGTCTCTTTGAAATGACCTCCGGCGCGAACGCGATCGCCGCGCTGCCGCTTTCGCTTCCGCTGCGGCTTGCGCTGTGCGCGTTTTTCGTGCAGTCCGGAGGGCTGTCCGTCCTTCTGCAAAGTGCCTCGGTCCTGCCGCTGTCGCTGCCGCGATACGGTCTGACGCGGCTTTTCCCGGCGCTTGCCGCCGCGCTCGCCGTCTTTTTTCTCACGCCGCTGTTCTGCCCCGACGCGACCGTGCCGACCATGGCGACCGGTCGTGAAATGCTGCAAAACACCTTTGACCTGCTCGCCGTCTCCCTCTCCTGCGGCTTCGGTCTGCTGCTCGTTTTCGTCTTCACCTTCGGTCTTTCCAAAAGAAAAAGGACGCCGTAAAGCGTCCTTATGGTGACGGTTCTTTATGCTTCGACGACGGCGGTGATCAGATCGAGCGTCGCTTTCAAAGCGTCCTCGTGCGTGCGCTCGTAGCCGTGCGTTTCGCGGACGCCGGGACCGATCAATGCATGGCGCACATCGTAGCCCGCGCGCAAAGATACGTCCGCGTCCGAGCCGTAGCTCGGGACCATCATGTCGAGCGCATACGGAATGCCGTTCTTTTCGCAGAGCTTCACAAGCTCGTCGGTCAGCACGGTGTGATACGGGAACGCCGCGTCCTTTGTGGCGATCGTGACCTTGTGCTCATTGCTGTCGTGGTCGAGCCCGATGCAGCCGATGTCGACCGCGATGAGATCTTTGGTGTCCGCGGGAATGCCGCAGGCGCCGCCGTGACCGATCTCCTCGTACTCCGTGAAGAGTAAGCTGACCTTGCGGTTGAGCTTCACTCTGCCGTCTGCAACGCGCTGTGCGAGCGCCAGAAGCGTCGCGGCGCTTGCCTTGTCGTCGAGGTAGCGGCTCTTGATGAAGCCGTTTCCGGTCTCCTGATAGCGCGTTTCGATCGCGACCTGATCGCCGCAGGTGATGCCCAAAGCTTCGACGTCCGCGCGGGAATACGCGTCCTCGTCGAGCAAAAGCACAAGGTTCGTGTCGAGGTCCATCGGCGTTTCCTTTTCGGATTGGCTCATCAGATGCACGCTCGGGTTCCTGCGGCGGACCGTGCCGGTGTAGACCTTGCCGCTCCTCGCATGCACGCGGCAGTTCCAGTCGAGCGCGTAATACGGATGCACACCGCCGACCTTGATGACGGAAAGCGTTCCGTCCGCGTTGATTTGCCGGACCATGAGCCCGATCGCGTCGACGTGCGCGGCGATCGTCACGGGGTTGCCCTCGCCGCCGAGGTCGAACCGCACGCCGCCCTTATTGAGCTGCACGGCGGGGATGCCCATGCGCTTCGCTTCCGCAAGCAGGTATTCGTCCATTTCGACGAAGAAGCCGGTCGTGCTGTCGATCGCCATGAGCTCCCGCAGCGTTTTCTTTAACTGCTCCATAGGTCCTCCTCAGTTCGAAGACTTGATCTTGCTCCATGCCGCGTTGAACACCTCGACAAATTCGCCGAGATCGTGGAACACCTCGCAGCGGGCAAGCACTTCCTCCGAAGGATTGTAGGTCTCGTCCCCGGTGAATTCCTCACCGAGACGGTCCATCGCCGCCTTGTTCGGCGTCGAATAGCAGATATATTCGGTGTTCTTCGCCGCAACGTTGCCGTCGTTCAGGAAGTTGATAAACGCAAGCGCGGCTTCGACGTTCTTCGCGGTCTTCGGAATGACGACGTTGTCGTACCATACGTTGCTGCCTTCCATCGGAACGACATACGCAAGATCCTCGTTCTCGTCGATCGCGGCGAACGCGTCACCGGAATAGATCAGCGCGAGCGCCGCCTTGCCGTTGATCATGGAAGTGCGCATATTATCGGTGCCGAAGCCCTTTCTCAAAGGCGCCTGCTCGATCAGCTTGTCGCGCGCGGCGGCGACCTCGTCCTCGTTGCGGGTGTTGAGGTCGTAGCCGAGGTACTTCAGCGTGATGCCGATCGTATCGCGAACGCTGTCGTACATCCAGATGTTGCCGGCGTACTTCTCGTCCCAGAGAATGCCCCAGCTGTCCACCGGCTCCTCGACCATCGTGGTATTATAGAGGATGCCGACCGTGCCCCACATATACGGCAGGGAGTACTTTGCGCCCGGATCGAACACGTTCGTAAACTCGTTCATCTTCGGATCGATGTTCTTCGCGTTCGGGATCTTGGAATAATCGAGCGGCAGCAGCATATCCTCGCGGATCATCTGCTCGATAATGTAGTCCGACGGGAAGCAGAGATCGTACGGGCTGTCCGAGGAACGGAGCTTGATCAGCATCTCCTCGTTGCTGGTCATTTCGACGTAGTTGACCTTGACGCCGGTCTCACGCTCGAAGATCTCGATCAGCTCGGGATCGATGTATTCGCCCCAGTTCAGGACGTTCAGTTCGCCGCCGATTTCAGAATACTGATCGCCGTCCGCAAACTCGATCGTCGCCGTGCTCGTGCATGCCGCAAACGTGAGCAGCATCGCTGCGATCAATACCGCGCAAAGAATCTTTTTCATGTTCCCTCTCTCCTTACTTCTTCATTTTGACTTTCTTGTTCTGGATCTCGTATTCTCGCTCTTTTGCAAGCCGCCGGAGGTTCACAATGAGCAGCATCGTTACGAGCGGAATAAAGATGATCGTCGCGAGCGCCGGATTGACGCCCTTTGTGCCGTGCGCCGCACGGGAATAAATGTAGATCGAAAGCGTCGATCGCAGGTCGGATACGAAGTAGCTGACGACAAAATCGTCGAGCGACATCGTCAGCGCCATGATAAAGCCCGAACTGATGCCCGGCATGATGTCCGGAATGACCGCCTTCAAAAGCGCCTGGAACGGCGAGCAGCCGAGGTCGAGCGCCGCTTCGTAGAGCATGTCGGAGCTTTGCTTCAAACGCGGCAGCACCGAGAAGATCACATACGGAATGCTGAACGAGATGTGCGCGATCAAAAGCTTTCCGAAGTCGCTGATCTTGATGTTCACGTTCGCAAGCAGCGAGTTAACGAACGCGAACAGCATCATGAACGTGATGCCGGTAACGAGGTCCGGGTTCACCATCGGCAGCTGCGACACGGACAGCACGGCGGAACGCGAACGCTTCTTCATGCTGTTGATGCCGATCGCCGCGGCGGTGCCGATGATCGTTGCGACCACGCTGGAGATCAGAGCGATCTCAAGTGTTAAAAGAAGCGCCTTGCCCGCTTCGCCCGTGAAGACGTCGGCGTAGTTTGACAGCGTAAAGCCGGTGCACTTGCCGATGTTCGTATAGTCGACGTTGCCTCTGTTGACATGGAAGCTGTTGAACGAGAACACGATCAGGTACACGATCGGCAGGTACAGGAACAGCAGCATAACGCCGAGGTAGACGTATTTGAGGGAACGGCCGAATCGCTTCACAGGATGCTCCCTCCTTCCTTATCGGTGTCGAAGTGGTTCATGATCAGCGTGCTGATCAAAACGAACACCAGCAGGATGATGGACAGCGTGGAGCCGATGGAGTATTCCGGATTGATCTTGAACGCATCGTCGATCACGTTGCCGTACAGCGAGTAGTTGCCGTTGCCGATCAGCGCCGGAACCGTAAACGCCGTGATCGCGGGCACGAACACCATCGTGATGCCGGAAACGATGCCCGGGATCGACAGCGGCAGCACCACGCGGAAAAACGTCGTCCGTCCGTTTGCGCCGAGATCGCGCGACGCTTCCAATAAGCTCTTGTCGAGCTTGCTGAGCGTATTGTAAAGCGGCAGCACCATGAACGGCAGGAAGTCATAAACGAGGACGAGCAGCACGGCGACCGTGCGTCCCGTCGACGTCGCCGTCAGCGAACGCGTCATGTTGAACAGATCGGGGATCGCGTATTCGATGATCGCGCTCCATGCGTAGGTGCGCAGCACAAAGTTCATCCACATCGGCACAAAGAACAGGACCGAAATGAATCCCGCGACCGACTTCTTCATGTTCGACAGGATGTACGCGATCGGATAACCGAGCAGCAGGCAGATCGCAGTCGTGCCGAACGCCATCAGAACGCTCCGCAAAAGCGTTTTCCAGTAGCTGACGTTTTTCAGCGTGTCGAGAAACTTCTCCGCCGTCCACGTGCCGTTCACATTGAACGCATAGTAGAAGATGAACAGCATCGGCGCGGCGATGAACAGGATCATCCATACGATATACGGATAAGCAAAGTATTTTCGCTTCATGACCCTGCCCTCTTACTCTTCGCGCGTTACGATCTCGGCCTTTTCGGTTTCTTCGTCCGCCTCATCGTCCTTTTTGGTGAGCTCCATCTTGTCGGGATCGACCAGAATGCCGACCTCCTCGCCGTCCTCCATGAACTCGTCGGAATGGGCGATCCAGTCGTTTTCCTCGCAGGAGATCGTGACCTCGTAGTGCGTGCCGAGGAACATGCACGCTTTGATCGTACCGGTGAGCTTCGCGTCCTGCGGCGCAGCGAGGCGCACGTTTTCGGGCGCGATGCGCACGATGGCAATCTCTTTGTTCTCATAATCGTCCAGTCCCTCGCACGGGAACGCCACGTCGTCGATGTAGATCGCGCCGTCGCCCGGCCAGACCTCGGCGTCGAAGATGTTGTTCGCGCGCGTCTTTTTCATGATATGGATCGCGTCCGGCAGGATCTGAATGCCGACGCGCTGACCTACCGCCGCAAAGTCCGTGGTATGAACGATCCATTCGTACCCGCCGCAGTCCACGCAGATCTCATAATGCACGCCCATGAACACGACCGACGCGACCGTGCCGGAAACACGCGATTTTTCCGGCGGAACGATGTCGATGTCCTCGGGACGCACGACCGCGTCGACCTCGACGTTCCTGCCGAAGCCCGCGTCCACGCAGCGGTAAACCACGCCGTTCATGCGGACCTTGTAGTCCTCGAGCATGAGTCCCGGAACGATGTTGCTTTCGCCGATGAAGTCCGCGACGAACGGGTTCTTCGGCTCGTTGTAGATGTCGGTCGGCTTGCCGATCTGCTGAATGACGCCGTCCTTCATGACGACGATCGTGTCAGACATGGTCAGCGCCTCTTCCTGGTCGTGCGTGACGTAGATGAACGTGATGCCGAGCTGCCGCTGCATACGCTTCAGTTCCACCTGCATCTCCTGCCGGAGCTTCAGATCCAGCGCGCCCAGCGGTTCGTCCAGAAGAAGCACCTTCGGCTCGTTGACAAGCGCGCGCGCGATCGCCACGCGCTGCTGCTGCCCGCCGGAAAGCTGGTCGATCCAGCGCCTGCCGTAGCCCTCCAAGTTTACGAGCTTCAGCATCTTTTCGACCTTCTCCTCGATGACGGGCTTCGGCGTCTTCTTGATCTTCAGACCGAATGCGATGTTGTCATGCACATTGAGGTGCGGAAACAGCGCGTACTTCTGGAAGACCGTGTTGATCTCGCGCTTGTGCGGCGGGACCTTTGCGATGTCGACGCCGTTCATCTTGATCATGCCGGAGGACGGCGTGATGAACCCCGCGATGCAGCGAAGGAGCGTCGTCTTGCCGCAGCCGGACGGTCCCAGAAGCGTTAAAAACTCGCCGTCGTTGATATACAGATTGACGTGCTCGAGCGCCACGTCCCCGTTGTAATCCTTGCTGACGTCAACCAGTTCGATCAAATGCCTGCTTTCCATGTGCCCCCCTTAAAATGACGGCGGCGTGCTGATCCAGAGCACCTTCGCCGGTGTTTTTCCGTTGTTGAAAAGATAGTGTACGCCCTGCGGATGCAGGTAAAAGCTGTCGCCCTTCTTTACGCGATATTTTGCGTCGCCGTCCACGAGCGTCACCGTTCCGGAAAGAACGTGCCCGAATTCCTCGCCCTCGTGCGGATCGAGCTCCTCCGTCTGTCCGCCCGGGCGGATCGTGACGAGGATCGGCTCCAGCGCGTTTTTCTGCGCGTTCGGCACAAGCCAGCGGATCAGCGTGCCCGCCTCCTCGTCCTCCTTCTCGAACGTGTCGTCCGGCGTGAACACCACGCGCGCGTCCGATCGGTCGTTGAAGAATGCGGAAATGTCGGTCCCGAGCGCTTCGAGAATGTCGATGAGCGTCGCGATCGAAGGCGAGGTGATATCGTTCTCAAGCTGCGAGATAAACCCCTTGGTGAGCTCGGTACGCGCCGCAAGCTCCTCCTGCGTCAGCCCGAGCTTTACGCGAAGCCGTCTCAGCTTTCGTCCGATCTCCGGTCTGCCCGTTTCCATCGTGTCTATCCTTTCTAAACTTTTAGTTTACGATCACTAAACTTTTCTCTCCATATAGTGCCACATTCCCCCGGTTTTGTCAACACGCAATTTGCCGATTTACGCCGTTTTTTCAAATATATAAAAAGCCGGGGGCCCGCCCCCGGCGCTTTCGCTTTTCTTATCGGACAAGCGTGTCGTAAAACGCGCCGACCGCGCGGTTGAACGCATCCGGCGATTCCAGCAGCAGACCGTGCGTGCCGGGCAGAATGCGGAGCTTTGCACCCTGGATGCTGTTTGCAATCAGCCGCGTATGCTCCGGTCGGATCATATCGCGGTCGCCGGCGATAACGAGCGTCGGAACGGCGATCTTCGACAGTTCTTCCGGTCGGATCTGCGGTTCAAAAAGCATCAGTTCGAGCAGCGCGGCTTCATGCCGTTCCTCCTCCGTCCTGCCGTTCTTTGCCGCTTCGTAATCGATGCGCATCTCGTCGAGGATATCCTGCGCCAATCCCTCGGGATACAGGTTCCCGCTGTTCAGAACGAGCGACGAAAGCCGTTCGGGGTATCTGAGCGCAAACAGCATCGCAATGTTCGCGCCGTCCGAAAAGCCGAGCAGATGCGCGCGTCCGATCCCCTGCGCGTCCATAAAGTCCTTAAGGTCGTCCGCAAACTGCGAAAGCGTAAACGGCTTCGTTCCCGCAGGGCTTTTGCCGTGTCCGCGCGTATCGACCGCGTAAACAGCGAACCGCTCTGCAAGGTACGGAATCTGCCCCTCAAAATCCGTGCGGTCCTCTCCGTTTCCGTGCAGCAGGATCAGCGGCTCGCCCGCCCCGCTTGTTTCAAAATACAGGTCTGTATCCGTCATGCGTCCTCCGTATAAAACGGAGACGGATCGCTCCGTCTCCGCAAAGATCAGTCTTCTCTTTCGGACTCTTCCGCCGCGGGCTTCGGTCTGCCCGATTCCTTCTCGAACCGCTCGGCAAGCACTTTGGTCGTCAGATACGCCGAGATGCAGTCGATCGCCATCTTGTTCTTGCCGCCGCGCATGATCGCAAAGTCGGCGTCGTTGATGTAGTTCACGATATATTTCTCGAACATCGGCTTGACCGTTTCCACATACTGCTCGGCGATATTGTCGATCGCCCTGCCGCGGCTCTTGATGTCGCGCTTGATGCGGCGAAGAAGGCAGATGTCGATATCGACGTACATATAGACCTTCAGCACCATGCGCTCGAGGAGGCGCGGATCGTGGAACACATGGATGCCCTCCATGATGAGCACCTCGGGCGGATAGATCAGCTCGTCCGAATCGGCGCGCAGATGCTTTGCATAGTCGTACCCCTTTTTCGTGATGGGTTTCCCGCTTTCGAGCGCGTCGAGATCGCGCAGGATCTCGTCGTAGTCGAAGATGGTCGGTTCGTCGTAATTGATGTGCACGCGCTCCTCGAACGGCAGCTCCGGAAAGCTCTTATAATAGCAGTCCTGTCCGATGATCACGCAGCTGCACGAAAGACTGTCCTGGATCCGTTTTGCCAGCGTGCTCTTCCCGCTGCCCGATGCGCCGCAGATACCCACAATGATCATAAATGCGTCCCCCTCCGAACTCTGTTTGTTTTATTGTACCCCAAACGCCGCTCGCTTGCAAGTGTCTTTCCCGATCCCGTGCCGATTTGTGTCGATCCGATTGACATTTCGTCCGGATTGTACTATATTTTTTATATACGATCCGCGCGGCGTTCCGGGTTCGGAACGCTTCGGAAAGGAGCAGACATGAATATCATCACCGTAAGCCGCGAATTCGGTTCCGGCGGACGCGAGCTCGGAAAGCGCGTCGCCGATCTTCTGGGATACGACTATTACGACAGCGAGATCATCTCCGCCATCGCCGACAAGAGCGGACTGGACGCGAACTATGTCGAGACCGCGCTTGACAATCACGGCTGGCAGGACTTCCCCGTGACCTTCGGCGGCACGATGCATTCGGTCGCGTACATAAACGCAAGCAAGATCGACCTCCTTGTGCAGCAGAAAAAGGTCATCGAGGGGATCGCCGCGCTCGGAAAGGACTGCGTGATCATCGGACGCAACGCAGACGCGATCCTCAAGGATCTGCATCCGTTCAGCATCTTTGTGTGCGCCGACCGTGAGGCAAAGATCCGCCGCTGCCGCGCCCGCGCGCGGGAGGACGAACGGCTCACCGACCGCGAGCTTGTCCGCAAGATGAAGGAGATCGACAAGGCGCGCGCCCGCACCCGCGAGTTTCTGACCGGCAGCGAATGGGGACGCTGCGAAAGCTATCATCTCACCGTCAACACCGGCGAATGGGATCTGAAGGCGCTTGCCTCCGCCGTCGCCGCCTTTGCGCAAACGTGGTTCGAAAGCAAGAAATGAGCATTCGCCTTTCCGATCACTTCACATACCGGAAGCTGCTTCGATTTACCCTGCCGTCCATCGCCATGATGATCTTCACCTCGATCTACGGCGTGGTCGACGGGTATTTTGTTTCGAACTTCGCGGGCAAGGAACCGTTTGCAGCGGTCAATCTCATCATGCCGTTCATCATGGTCGTCTCGACCGTCGGCTTCATGTTCGGCACCGGCGGCACGGCGCTGGTTTCCAAGACCTTCGGCGAGGGCGATCCCGAACGCGCAAACCGCTATTTCTCGCTGTTCGTCTATGCGTCGTTCCTGCTCGGTATCGTCTTCGCGATCCTCGGGATCGTGTTCCTGCGCCCGATCGCGGCGCTTCTGGGCGCAACCGGCACGCTGCTGGATAACTGCGTGGTATACGGCAGGATCGTCATCGCGGCGATGCCGTTCTTCGTTCTGCAGCTTCTGTTCCAGAGCTTCTTCGTCGCCGCGGAAAAGCCGCAGCTCGGCTTTTGGGTGATCGTTGCGGGCGGCGTGACCAACATGATCGGCGACGCAGTCCTCGTAACGCTGCTTCCGCAGGAGCTGAAGATCGTCGGCGCGGCGATCGCAACCGCGCTCGGGCAGCTTGTGGGCGGCGGCGTTCCGCTGATCTATTTCTTCCGCAAAAACAGCAGCATCCTGCGCCTCGGCAAAACGCGGTTCGACGGAAAGGCGCTCATAAAGGCCACGACCAACGGCGTTTCGGAGCTCGTCAGCAGCGCGGCGATGAGCATTGTCGGCATGGTGATGAACGTGCAGCTTTTGAAATACGCGGGCGAAGACGGCGTTGCGGCGTACGGCGTGATGATGTACGTCAACATGATCTTCGCCGCGATCTTCATCGGCTATTCCATCGGCACCGCGCCGGTCTTCGGCTTCCATTACGGCTCGAAAAACGGCGGCGAGCTCAAAAACCTGCTGCGAAAGAGTCTTCTGCTTCTGCTGATCGGCGGCGTTCTGATGGTCGCCGCCGCCGAAGCGCTGACAAGACCGCTGGCGCTGCTGTTCGTGAGCTACGACGAAGGGCTCATGCAGCTCACCGAATCCGGCTTCCGCATCTTCGGACTGTCCTTCTTCTTTATCGGGTTCGCGATCTTCGGCTCGGGCTTTTTCACCGCGCTGAACGACGGCGTGACCTCGGCGATCATTTCGTTCCTGCGCACGCTTGTTTTCGAGCTCGGCGCGATCCTCATCCTGCCGCTCCTCTTCGGGGTGAACGGGCTTTGGTTCTCGGTCGTCGTCGCCGAGCTGATGGCGACCGTCCTTTCGTTCATCTTCATGGCGGTCAAACGCAAAAAGTTCGGGTACTGAAACCGGCATCAAAAAAGGAGGGGTTCGTCCCCTCCTTTTCATGTTGCCTGTTTATTTCAGCTTGACCGACGCGATCTTCTCCATCGTCTCAAACGAGAGGATCACGACCTCGCTCTGGTTGATCACATAGAACGCGTCGTCCACGAACAGCCCGCGCGCGTTTCCGTCGAACCAGTCGACGATTTCGGTCTCGATCCGTCCGACCTCGGTAAAGCCCTTCTCATCCGCGCGGAACACCAGATATGTGTTGTCCGCAAGGAAAGCAACCGTGCCGCTGTTCACGTCGACGAATACGGTCTTGTGGTTCGACTGCACCGATGTGAAGTGCGCATCCTTTACGGAGAGCTTGAACGCTTCCTTCACGTTCGCCGGGTCGGAAATGTCGAACATCGAGAGCTTGACGTTCTCCGTCCAGCCGTGCTCCTCGTCCGCGTCGTAGCCGATGCCGAGCAGCTTTCCCTCGCCGAACGGGTGCAGATACGCCGAGAATCCGGGTATCTTCAGCGCGGAGAGCACCTTCGGGTTCGCCGGATCCGAAAGGTCCGCCGCAAACAGCGGATCGACCTGACGGAACGTCACGAAATACGCCGTGTCGCCCATGAACCGCACGGACTGCACGCGCTCGTCCTTGGCAAGCTCCTCGATGCTGCCGACCGTATTGAGATTGCCGTCGAGCACATACAGCGCGCAGTCGCTGCTGTTGGTCCACTCGTAGGTGTCGATGCCGTCCGTCCAGATGATCTCTTCGCTGTCGCTGCGCGTCACAACGAGGCGGTAATACCCGTTGTACGCGTCCATGCTGAACTGATTCAGAAGCGATCCGGGGAGCTTTGCGGTCGCGGCGGCTTCGATCTTTCCGTCGCGGATCGTGAACCGGAACAGATTGGTCTTTGAGCCGGACACGATCTTTACAAAGTGCCTGCCGTTTTCGGCGGTCTGCTCGTCGCTCCTGTCGCTCGTATACTCGTCGGACGCGATCAGAAGATCCGTGCCGCTGCAGTAGACGTTGGTGCATCCGCCGAGCACCGCCTTGTGCGAATCGAATTCCTTGCCGTCGCCTGCACGGAGCGTCGTCACAACGGTGAAGCCGTTTTCGCCCGAATCCGGGTTGACGTAGATCTCGTCCGGCGCGAGCGGGATCGCTTCGCTGTTCGTCGCCACCTTCGGGCCGATCTCGTTGGTCGGAACCGTATCGTCGAAGAAGATCGGATAGATACGGTAGTCCGAAACGATCAACAGGATGTCGTCTATCAGCCGCGCCGTGCGGTAGCTGCCCTGCTGCTTATGCGTTGCGATCAGCGCGGGCTTTGCGGGATCGGAAATATCGTAGACCTCCGCAAAGGTCTGAACGCGGTCCTGCTCCTTGACGTTGTTTCCCCAGTCGCTCTGCGTGCCGAGCAGGTACAGCCGGTCGCCGTACAGCATCATTTCGCCGTAGTACCGCGAACTGTTCGATTTCCCGGAGGGCTCGCTCAGCTTGATCGAGGAAACGATCTTTGTGTCCCTGCCCTCTGCAGAGAGGATGTAAACTTTTCCCTTCGACTGATTCAGCGCGTAGATATACAGACCGTCGGTCTTGACGATATCCGCCTCGTCGACATCCTCGACCTGAACGTTCGTGCCGGAGTAATTCCTGCCCGATCCGTTGACGGAATCGGCGCTTTTTATCTCCAGCGCGGGCGACGTCGGCTGCGGCACGGGAATTTCAATCGGCTCTGCCGCCGTCGGGGCTTCCGCTTCCGCAATCATTTCGTCGGAAATCCCGTAATAGCCGTATGCGCTGCTTCTGCGCTTCTCGTAGCGCTCCTGCATGATTTTGCCGAGCTCCTCATAGGAGCCGACGGTTGCCGGTACGCTTGCCGCGGCGGCTTCTTCCGGATATGCGGCGTCCATATCTCCGTAGGCCTGCACGATCCCTGCCGCTGCGGACTGTTCGCTTGCCATGGGCGCGGCGCTCCTGCTGCTGCCGGCACGGATACCGACGACCACCGCAACGCAGGCGGCGGCCGCTGCGGCGACCGCGGGGATCGCGATCAGCCATTGTCTGCGGCGCTCCTTTTTCTTTTGCTCGTCGCGTACTCTCTGCACGCGCTCCGCTTTGATATCATCCAGCAGGCCTTCCCGCACATGGATGGTGTCGTTCTTCTTTCGATACGCATCCTTAAACATCGAATTCTCCTCCAAGCGTCTCTTTCAGCATTCCTCTTGCACGGTGCAGCCACGATTTCACCGTCGATTCCGTCGTCCGCATTGCGTCCGCGATTTCTTTGACGGAGTAATCCTCATAGTAGTACAAATGGATCGCCGTTCGGTATTTCTCCGGGAGCTGCATCACCGCGTCGTAAACGGTCGAATCCGGCGTCTCGTCCTGCGACGCCAGCTCTCCCATCGCGTCCTCCGGCACGCTGTGCCGCCGGAACGCGCTTCCCAGAAGCGATTTCGAGCAGTTGACGGCGACCTTAATGAGCCACGCCTTCTGATGCTCGGCGCTTTTGAAATCGGGATTGTTTTTCAGGCATCGCAAAAAGACCTCCTGCACGACGTCTTCCGCGTCGGCAGCGCTTCGCGTGCGTACCAGCGCCAGGCGGTATACCATGTCGCCGTACGTTTGAAACAGCGCGTCAAGGTCGTTGTTGACGGGATCCTCCCGCTCGTAAAGCATGCTTTGTTCCAACGTTTTTTCGCTCCTCATTGATAATACCCGAAAGAGACGGATTCGGTTGCGCCCAAAGGCCGCTTTTTCCGAAATCTCTTTGGCATTTTCCGGAAAAAACGGCGCGCGTTCCCAAATGCCCGCGCACCGTTCCTGTTCCTTTTGTTACTTTTTCAGTTGTCCGACCAGCGCGTCGCAGATCGCCTGCATCATCTTCTGCCGCGTCGCCTCGTCGCGCAGATTCGCGCGCTCGGTCTTGTTGTCCCAGTTGCCCATGATGAGCAGTACGCACGGGCAGCCGCAGGCGGACGCCACTTCGTCGTTCTTCTGTTCCACGCCGTTCTTCTTGCCGGACTGGATCCTGATGCCGGTCGCATCCGAATACAGATCGATCAGCGCTTTTCCGTAGGACTTGTGCTTCTTCGGCGCCTGTACATAGCAACCGGACGTCTTCGAGGAGATGTGGTTGCACATCAGCCGCAGCGCGATGTCGCAGTTCGCATTCTTGATGATCTTCGCGCGCTGGCTGTTTCCGACTTCCTTCTTGGTGTCTTCGCGCGTGATGACCACCGTCGCGCCCTTGGATTCGAGGAATGCCGCGAGCTCCTTCGCAAACTCGAGGTTGTACTCGCCCTCCTCCTTGTACTTCGATCCGCCGTCGCGCGTCGGATCCAGACCGATCGTGAACCCCGCAAGCGGCGAGGTCGGATCCTTCGTCGGTCCGGCTGCCGCGTTCGGATCCGGCGTTTCCGGCTCGATCGGCGGCGGCGTCGGCGTTTCCGGCACGGGCGTGCCGATCGCGGGCGTCTCCAGATCGGAATCGGTCGGCTTTACCGAGGGCGCGGGCGTCTCGGGCGCTTCCGAGACCTCCGCGATCTGCGTCGGCGACGCGCCTCTGCCGTTCAGTTCGGACCTCGCGCAGTTCAGCATATCCCGGAGATACCCGCCGCGGATGAGGAACACCGTTCCCACGATCAGGCCGACCGCGAGAATGATCATCGCGCAGAACAGCGAAAAGCCGAGCGGATTGGCGATCCGGAAATGCTTTCTCCTGTTTTTGATGCGTTTCATGGTTGACTCCCTCCTCCGCGAGCTTTGATATGTTCCCATTTTAGCACGCATTTCGCAAATCGGAAGAGATTTTGCATTTCGTTTACAAAAAAGATAAAAACACGCGGAAAACGGATACAAAATCCGGAAAATATGGTATCATATTCCTATGCCGAACATATGCACGCATCTTGTATTCGGCGCGCGCGTCGCGGAAGCGGTCAGAAAGCCGCCCGATACGCTCGGGGAGCTCTATCTTCTCGGGTGTCTCGGCCCGGATTACTATTTTTACGACCGTCTGCCGCCGACGCCGTTTGTGCCGCATCGGAAAAAACACGGCAACGTCCTGCACGAAACGGACTGCGCCGCACTCTTTACCGCGCTTGAAAAACACGCGGACGCTTCCCTGCGCCCGTATCTGTACGGTTTTCTGACGCACATCGCGCTGGACAGCACGGTACATCCCTATGTGGACGCGCGGCATCCGGGCAGCGCGCATTCGCGCTTCGAGGGCGTGATCGACTCGATCGTCTATGCGCAGACAAGGGACGAATTTGCCTACCCTTCGATCCTGAAAACAAGCGTGAACGCCGGTCCGGTCGACGCGCTGCTTTCCGCGGTCTCAAAGGATCTTTGCGGCGCGTCCGTTTCGGGCGCATATCTCCGCGGCGTCCGCAAACAGCGGCGGCTCGTTCCGCTGATGTTCGATCCGAAAAACCGCCGCTACCGTTTTGTACGGTTTGTTGAACGGCTGTTCAAAAAGCCGGGTGTCGTTTCCGACCTGCTGATCGGTCCCGATCACGAGGACGGCGACGACTGCATGAACCTGTCCCGCAGACGCTGGACGTCGCCGTGGGAACCGGATCATGTGCGGGATGAAAGCGTTCCGGAGCTCTTTGACGAGGCGAAACTGCTCGCCGTCGAGCTGATCCGCGCGTTCGATGCAGGCGATTCGGAAACGCTGCGCCGGCTGCTTCATAACCGCACGATGAAAAAAGGAGCGCTCTCATGAACGCGGTCTGCTGCTTTACGGGACACCGCGAGCTGCCGAAAGCGGGCTCGCCCGCATATGCCGCCCTGCTTGCCGCTCTGGAGGCGGCGGTTTCGGACGCGGTCAAAGAGGGCTGCCGTCACTTCATGACCGGCGGCGCGAAGGGCTTCGATCTTTTGGCGGGCGAATGGATCCTCGCGCTCAAAAAGACCGATCCGTCCGTCACGCTTTCGGTCTACGTTCCCCACCGCGGGCAGGAACGCAGCTATACGCCCGCCGACCGGCAGCGGTATCGGATGATCCTGGAAAACGCGGACGCGGTCCTGTACCTGTCCGAAACGTACCACCCCGGCTGTATGCGCGAACGGAACGCGCGTATGGTCAACGACTCACAGTTCTGCATCGCCTATGTGCGCAAAGTCCCCAGCGGCTCCGCACAGACGCTGCGGATGGCGGAGGCGAAAGGCCTGACGGTCTTTCGGATTTAAGCATGACATTCGATCGTCAACCATCCCCTGTACGGCTTGTGCCGATGTGCGCTCTTCTCGCGCTTCTGCTGCTCTGCGCGGCGGAAGTCACGGGCTGGTTCGCATTGCTCTTTTTCCTTCCGATCGCCCTGTGCATGCAGCCGCTCTGCGAGGAACGTCTCACCCGGTACGCGATCCTGTGCGATCTCGTGATCGCCGCGATCGTGCTTGCTTTGCCCGTGCCGCACTACGCGTGGCTCGCGTTCGTCTGCATTCTCGCGCCGTACGTTCCGCTGCGGTACGCGTTCCGCAATCTCAAAAATCCGCGCCTTGCAACGCTTGTGCCGATCGGGATCGTTCTCCTGTGGGCGGCGCTCGTCACGGTCGGGCTGCTCTTTCTTGACGTACATCTTTTCACCGTTTTCCCGCCTCTCGTCACCGCGCTTTTCGCGCTCGGCACGCTGTTTATCCTGTTTTTGCTCGATATCGCATATCAACTGTTTTCAAAAGTGTATCAAACCCGTTTGCGCCGCTTTCTGCTCCCGCGCGCATAGGCGAATCGCCCGTGCGGCATACTGTGGGTATGTGCGAGCAAAAAGCCATCCGAACCTATCGAAGTCTGTATCGCCGACGCCGCCGTCGGCGTTTTTTGCGCGCCGTTCTGCTGCTTGTATTCGTTCCGCTGTTCTGCGGTGCGGTCTGGCTGTTCTCGCAGGACGCATGGCATATGCTGGACCTCGAAAAGATCTATGCGTCGGAGGAAACGCTCCTGATCAAGGACAAAAACGGCGCGATCGTTTCGCGGCTGTACCGAAAGGAAAACCGGGTGTCGGTCGGCGTCGATACGCTCCCGGAGTATGTGAAAAACGCGTTCCTCGCCGCGGAGGATGCGCGGTTTTATTCGCATCCGGGGTTCGACCTCATCCGCATTGCGGGCGCGGCGCTGCACGATCTGCGCGCCGGTTCCTATGTGGAAGGCGCGAGCACCGTGACGCAGCAGCTCATCAAACTCACGCACCTCTCTGCCGAAAAGACGATGACTCGCAAGGCGGACGAGGCGATCCTTTCCTATCAGCTTGAACAGATCCTTTCAAAGGATGAGATCCTCTCCTGCTATCTGAACCGCGTCTATTTCGGCGGCGGCTATTACGGCGTCGAAGCGGCGGCGGAGGGGTATTTCGGCGTACACGCGAACGAACTGACCGTGGCGCAGAGCGCGCTTCTGGCAGGCGTGCTGAAATCGCCCGCGACCTATGCGCCGCACCTTCGTCCCGAAGCGTCCCTCGGCCGGCGCGGCGTCATCCTCGACCTGATGGTCGAGTACGGCATGATCGACGCCGAAACCGCGCGGCAGGCGAAGGCGGAACCGCTCAATCTGATCTCCGACGAACAGAAGCAGAAGCACAGCTCCTATATCGACCTTGCGATCACCGAGGCGTGTTCGATCCTCGGCTGCGATCTCGACACGCTGCTTTCCGGCGGATTCACCGTGGAAACCGCCATGGATCCGGACGCACAGCGCATTGCGGAGACCGCGTTTGAAAACGATGCGTATTTCCCGATGTACGGGAACGAATCCTCCGAAGGCGCGTTCGTTCTGATCGATGCGAAGACCGGCGGCGTTTCGGCGATCGTCGGCGGGCGCGACCGGGAGACCGCGCTCGGCTTCAACCGCGCCGTGCGCATCCGGCGGCAGCCGGGCAGCGCGATCAAGCCGATCCTCGTCTACGGCCCCGCGCTCGAAGCGGGCTATACCGCCGCATCCATGCTGCTCGACGACGCGATCGACTTCGGCGATTATACGCCGAAGAACGCCAACGGGCGCTACGCGGGATGGATCACGATGCGCGAAGCGGTCACGCGGTCTTTGAACCTGCCCGCCGTTTCCCTGTTTAAAGAGCTCGGCGTCGAACGCTGCAAAGCGTTTGCCGCACGGCTCGGCATTCCGTTCGACGTGCGCGACGATTCCCTGACGCTCGCGCTCGGCGGCTTCACTTACGGCGTCTCTCCCTACCGGCTGTGCGGCGCATACGCGGCGATCGCGGCGGGCGGCGTCTATCGCGCGCCGTATGTGGTGACTCGCATCACCGACCGCGCGGGAACGGAACTCTTTCGGCACACGCCGGATGCGGCGCGCGTTCTTTCCGAAGGCAACGCGTTCATCCTGACCTCGCTTCTGAAAAGCGTCGCCGAAAACGGCACGGCAAGCGTTCTTTCCACACTGCAGATCCCGCTTGCCGCAAAGACCGGGACCGTCGGCGACGAAAGCGGCAACCGCGATATCTGGCTTGCCGCTTTCAATCCCGATTACGCCGCAGTCGTCTGGATGGGCTTCGACGACGCGGCGGACGGACGGTGTCTTCCGAAGGACAGCGGCGGCGGAACGTTCCCCGCCATGCTGCTCTCCGAGGTGTTTTCCGCGCTGTATCCGGACGGCGGCGCGCCGGACTTTTCCGTTCCGGACAGCGTCATCTCCGTTCCGCTCGACGCGGTAACGCTGAAAAACGAGCATATCGCCGTTCTGGCGGGATCGCTGACGCCGCCGGAAGCGACCGTGCGCGAATACTTCGTGCGCGGCACGGAGCCGAAAGCCGTCACGGACTACTGGCAGATCCCCGATCCGCCGACCGACCTCACGGTGACGCTCATCGACGACGTCGCCGAGATCACGTTCACCCCGCCCTCGCGCTATATGCACTACCGGCTCTACCGTGAGGACGCATCCGGCTTTGCGATCCTTTTGGCGACCGCGGAAAACGCCGCCTATACCGTGCGCTATTCCGATCCGGTCGCGTCGCTCGACGGGGATTACGCCTACTTCGTCGTACCCGTTCATCCGGCGCTGTCCGTCGGCGATGCGCCCGTCTGCGGACGTCCGAGCGGCAAACGTCGGATCTGCGTCCGCCATGCCTTCCCGTTTTTCCAATGATTTTCAGCCGGGCTGACAAATTTTGGCATATCTTTGAAAACAAAGGTTGACGAATTGACGATTTTATATTATATTATTAGTGGGTAATACAATATGTTGCCGCAATATATGTATATGGAGAGTGAGAAAAAATGGATTACAAGGCACTTGCCGCCAATGTGGAAAACCGGGAAGGATTCGGCACGCAGGAATGGGTTTACCGCGTTCTGCGCGCGGGCATCGTCAACGGTGCTCTGCCCGGCGGAATGCAGCTGAAGCAGGATGAGATCTCCGCTGCATTGAACGTCAGCCATATTCCGGTCCGCGAGGCGCTCCGTCAGCTCGAAGCGCAGCATCTCGTTACGATCCATGCCAACCGCGGCGCGACCGTGACCGAGCTGTCCCGCGAAATGCTGATCAATACCATGCAGGTTCGTGCCGCGGTCTCCGTGGCGATGCTTGCCGTCGCCGTGCCGCGCATGACCGAAGAAGACTTCGCCGCCCTCGACGCGATCCTCGATAAACAGCGCACGGCGAGCGACGTGATCCAGACCGAAAACCTGAACATCCGGTTCCACGAGGTTTTGACCGCGAAAGCGAACAATCCCGTTGCGGATATGCTGATGGAGATCATCCACGCAAACATCGACCGGTATCTCAGAAGCGGATTCTACAACGATGCCGCCGATCGCGAAAACTCCGTTGCCGAGCACGAAAAGATCCTTGCAGCGTGCAAAGCGGGCGAGGTCGACGAAGCGGTGAAGCTCCTGCAGGCGCACATTATGGACGCCGCGGCGCTGATCCCCGAAAACGTCCAGTAACAGATTCATCGAAAAGGACCGTCCCGAGGGACGGTCTTTTTTCATGGGACGGACAGGAATTTCCAAAGCAGCAGTCCGAGCACGGCGCAATGCAGAACCAGCAGTACGCCGATCGCCATCCCCTGCCCCCGCCGCCGTTTTCTGAAGCTGTGAACGAGATATGCCGCACCGTAAAGAAGCGGTGCAAGCTGGACGCCGAAAAACAGGATCATCGTCTCACTCCGTTTCCGAACGCCGCGGCTCATGTGAAAGCATGACCGTCACCGAAAAAACGACTTTCAGCGCGCGGTATTCCGATTTCCAGTCGCACGCCTCCCACTCCGCCGCGCTCCTGAATTGTTTTGCGCGGAACCGTCCGAACCCCATCGCGTCGCTGTTTGCGCGCTGCAGCGCCGCAAACACCGCGGACAGCTCCGCTTCAAGCTGTTTCTCGATCAGCGTTTTCAGCGCGTTCCGATCCATCGGCGCCGTTTCGGGATCGAATACATCCGCTTTGAGACGCAGCTCCACACGCGCCTCTCCGTTCCGGAGCCGGATCTTCGGCGCGCGCATCCGGTACAGCGCTGCACGCATCGCGGAACCGTCCGGATGCGTAAAATGCATCTCTCCTTTCTGAAACGCGCCGGTCACCATCAGCACCTCCATTGTGTGCCTGCCGTCCAGAATCCCGACCATGCGGTCGCCGTCGAACACCGCGCTTCCCGCCGTGGACGTTTTCAATGCGCTTTCCGTCAGCAGCGAGCCGCCGGTGTACGGGTATGCCTCTCCACCGACCATGTCCGGCGTCAGTCCGTATTCGTTCTCGCCCGCATAGGCAAGCATCGCGTCGAAGCGCTTGTCCCCGGTCGCTTCAAGATATGTGCTGTATCCCGTGTCCGCGGTCATGCCGGAATCATCGGACAGATCTCCCACCGCCGTTTTGATCTTCCGGAGCGACGGATCGGCTTCGCTGATCCAGCCCTCGAACACGTTCCGGACCGGCGGCTTTACGACGACGACGCGCAGGTTCGGCCACAGATCCGGCTTGCCGAAAGCAAAGTCCAGAAACGCCGTCTGTTCCCCGCGCTTTGCAAGATCCTCGCCGATCGCAAGCAGCGACGCGCGGGAAAAGCTCAGCCGGCTCGGATAGATCGCGTTCAGCGTTTCATACGCCTCCGAGAACGTCCGCGCCTCCGCCGTGATCACCGTGTTCGTGACCTTTGTGTCCTCCGTACCGCCCGGCACCGAAACGAGTGCCGTCACAAGATACGGCATCGTCGTGCCGCGCTCGACGCCGACGTTCAGCACATACGCGTATTCGTCAATATTCTTCGACTGCATACAGCCGCAAAGCATCAGCGGCAGCAGAAGGATCAGACCGATGCGGCGCATTTTGTTTTCCTCCTTCGCGGTTTCAAAAGGATCAGCGGGAACGGCAGTCCGATCAGCATCCATGCATCGCGGTACAGGTGTTCGAGGATTTCTGCGGTCGTTTCCGTCTCATAGAACAGCACGAGGATCAGCGCCGACGCGATCCCCGAAAGGCACAGCGCAACGGGCCGCGAATCCCGCACACGGAACGTTTTGCAGAACAGCACGCAGGCGGCGTACAGATAGAACGCCGACGTCAGCACCGCCCCGCCGAGCCAGAGAAACAGCACCGCGCGATCGAGCCGCAGCGTCGGGTTTTCGGCGCGCACCTCCACGAGCATCCGGTAGAACGGCGCGGGCATATCCTTCAGCTGCGTATATGTGAATGTCATGGAGAGCGCGAACAGCGCAAGCGCGGCAAGCGCTCCGCCCGCGATCGCGCCGATGCGTCCTGCGCTTCGCATCGCCATCCGGTCCTGCGTACCCTCCCCGATGCACAGGAGCGCCAGCAGCGGCGGCGCCGCGCGGATCTGCGCGCTGCCCGCCAGGGTAAAAACCTTCGCCGGCTCGGAAAGCGGGATCGGATGGATGCGGTACAGGTGATACTGCCCGACTCCCGAAAGCAGCGCGGCAGCGATCGAAACCAGCAGGATCGGCAGGAGGATCCGCGCCGTGCGCACCAGCGTTTCCGCGCCGAGCGCCGTCAGAAGGAACAGACACGGCAGCAGATACAGACACGCGGTCACATGTTTGGACTCGACGAACACATACTGCGTCATTGTCAGAAGAAACCGCTGAAGCGGCTGCATGGCGGCGAGCAGCAGTGCAAGCATCAGAAAAACGGCGAGCGCACGCTTGATGCGCGAATCGCCGATCAGCGCGGAAAGATCGTTTCCGCCGCGCACGCGCAGCGCCCACACCGTCGCCTCGAACAGCAGCAGCGCCTGGATCGTCGAGATGATCTCGATGATCCACGACGCGTTTCCGTTTTCAAAGAGCAGGCGGCTGTCCGCAGCGAAGCATCCGCTGAAGAACGCCGCGATCAGTACCATTGCGGCGCTCTCCTGCCGTCCGAACGCGCCGATGCGAAGATTCATGCGCGCCTCCTTTTTGCGTTCCACCGGTCGGGCGCGCCCGCGCGGTTTTTAAGACGCGTTCGGAACAGCAGATGTTCCGCATGCTTTGTGACCGGCGAGAACGGCGCGAAGAACGGAACGCCGAACGATTTGGCGGAGCACATCACCGCCGTGGCGCAGAGTCCCGTGACCGTGATGCCCAAAAGGCCCGCAAACGTCGCCGCAATGCACAGAAGCACGCGGTAATACGCCGCGGCGATCTGCGCGCTGTAATCGGGGATCGCAAAGTTTCCGAGTCCCGTCAGCGCCACGATGATCAGCACGACGGTCGAAACGATATTCGCGGAAACCGCCGCCTGCCCGAGAAGCAGCCCGCCGATGATGCCGATCGCGTGACCGATCGAGCCGGGCACGCGAAGTCCCGCCTCGCGGACAAGCTGAAAAACCAGCAGAAGAAAGATCATTTCCATCCACAGCGGCAGAAACACCATTGCGCGGGAGGCGATCACCGTTTCGAGGATCTCGCCCGAAAGCTGCCCCGGATGGTGCAGCGCGAGCGCAAGGAAGTACGCGGGCAGATAGGTCGAGAGGAGCGCGCCGATCATGCGGATCGCCTGCACGATCGTTCCGACCGGCTGACGCATATCCATGTCCTCGCCGCTTGCAAGAAGCGTGCCGATCGTGATCGGAAGCACGCCCGCCTGCGGACATCCCTCCACCAGAAGCGCGATCCGCCCGTCGAGCACCGCTGTCGCCGCGCGGTCCGGACGCTCCGTTTTCAGCATCTGCGGCAGCGGCAGATAGGTGTAATCCTCGATCAGCTGCTCCACGCGCCCGACGGTGAGCCGCATATCCGTCGAGATCGCGTCCAACCGCCGTTTGACTTCGGAGAGCAGTGCCGGATTGACCGTACCGTCGAGATAAGCGAGTACGAGCTTCGTGCGGTTCGTGCCGCCCGAATCGCGGAATTCGCAGACGAAATCAGGCCGCTTCAGGATGCGCCGCAGAAGCGTGACGTTCGTGCGGATGTTTTCCGTGAACGCCTCCTTCGGTCCCATGATCGTCATTTCGTTCTGCGGCTCCGATACAGGACGCGAAACGAACCCGCGCGTGTCGCAGAGGATCGCCTGCTTCGCGCCGTCGAACAGGACCGCCGTGCGCCCTTCCGCGATCGCCTGCACGATCGCGTCGCGGCTGTCGCTCAGCTCGGTTTCGTGCATGGAAAGCGCGTGCTCGCAAAAGAACGTCGGAAGTTCGGTCCGGGAAACGCCGTCGACGCACGCGCCGAACGCCGGACGCAGGATGAAATCGGCGATCAGTTTGTCGTCCGCCATGCCGTTCATGCTCACGGCAAGCGCTCTTGCCGTTCCGCCGAGCAGAAAAGGACGCAGGATCAGGTCCGTATTGACCTGAGCCGAAAAGCGCGCGGCAAGCCATCTCCGGTTCGCATCAAGGTTCTTTTCGATCCGCCCCTGCGTCTGGCGGACCTTCGCGCGCTTCTCTTTTCTGCGCGCGAAAAAAGACGGCGTCCCCTCGGACTCCGTCTCTCTGAGTTCAAACTGCCGGTACGGCGCGTCAAATTGAAACAGGTTCCGGATCGCGTTCTTCATGCAGAAAGCATGCGCATTTTCCGCGTCCGTTATTCCTCCTCCGGCGTTTCTTCCGGTTTTTCCGTCAGTTTTTGATACAGCTCCGGCAGATCGTAGTGCACATGGAAACGCAGCGGATGCAGAAGCCGGAAAAGCGTGCGTTTGAGGTCCGTTCCCACGTCGACGCGGCGGATCATGGTGAATCCGCGGAACGGCGGCATATAGGTGATCAGGTCGTTCACGTCGGCAAAGTTCTCGCAGTCGGTGCAGAGCGTTGCCAGATAGCGGTGCATCCGTTCCTTGTTGAGGATCGTGCATTTAAACGGGCGAACGCTGCCGAACGTATACAGGTACGGCTTCACGCCGAAGTTGTAGTTCAGGTCCTGACAGCTCAGGCACGCGATGCCGGAGCCGAGAGACCAGCCGAGGATCTCCGTCGCGGCGGTCGGATGCATCTCGTGAAGCTCGGACCACTTTTCACGCACTTCGCGCTTGATCGCAAGATACATATTCCCCCATCCGTGATGGACGCGAAGCTGCAGCGGTTCGCCCTCGAACTCGATCGCGCGGTAGTAGCGGCTCGAAAACTCAAAGACGTTCGCCACCCAGTCGATCGCGCCGAGCGTGCGCTGAAAGTGCATCTGGATCACGTCGCGGTCCGGCTCGTAATGGATCTCGTAGTTGACCTCGTGCGCAAGCCCGAAAAACTTGAAAAACTTTGTGGTGTTGTATTTGACCGCAATATACTTCACCGGATAGGTGACCTTTCCGGTGTGCGTGTAATCCTCGCTCGTATTGATGAAGTATTCCTCGTACGGAAGCCGCTGATACGCCATGCCTCTGCCTCCCGTTTTCATGCTCCTCGCCCGTCTCAAAAGACCAGCGTCAGATTGTTCCAGCCCAGTGAATTCAGATAGTTCGCTTCCCTCGCGGTCTTCATGACCATGCGGATGCCGACGTGCGCGGTCGGATCGTCCGACTCGTGCAGTTTGAGATAATGCACCGGATCGAAGTTTACGCAATCGTCGCGGATGCGGATCACGCGGACGTCGCCTTCCAGCACCAGCCGAACGTCGATGTGATGCTTCTTCCGGTCCGCGCCGAAGCCGTGCTTTACGATGTTGACCGTCATCTCCTCGATGCACAGCCCGATCAGCATGCTCTCACGCGGCGCTAGCCCGTGTTCTCTGCAGAACGTCACGGCTTCCTCCGAAACGGCGGTCGCATCCCGTTCGCTCTGCACCGAGCGTTCAAGGCAGTTCTCCCCCGACGTGCCGAACCCCGGCTCAAGCATGCTGTAGGCGTCCGCCGACAGCGAAATGCGTCCGCGATGCTTCCAGACGACGACGGAGAACGTGATCAGCGCGGCCGTTTCGCCGCAAAGATACCCGAGCCAGATACCCGTGACGCCGAAAAACCGGCTCAGCACAAACGCAAACAACGCGGGAAACACAAGGTTCTGCAGGGCGGAGATCACCTCGGCGAACCCGATGCGGTTGACGCCCTGATAATAGTTTTTGAACGCGGAGTTCAGCGACGACGGTACGATCGACAGCACGACCAGCCGGAGCCCGAGCGCGGCGAGGCGGACGGCTTCCGCGTCGTTACCCAGAAACAGCGTCACAAGCGGGACGGCGACCAGCAGTTCGATCGCCATGACGGCAACGTCAAGCAGGATCGCATAGACCGTCATCAGCCGCACCAGCTCGCGAATGGATCTGCGGTCGCGGTCGGTATAGAAGACGGACGCCAGCATCATCGCCACGGCGCCGATACCCGTTCCGAAACAATAGCAGATATTGGTGACCGTGGAGATCACCGAATACGCGGCAACGGCAACCGTGCCCTGCGCCGCCTCAAGCAACCGGTTCAGCAGCAGAACGAGCAGCACCGTGCTGATCTGGTTGACGACCGTGGGGATCCCGTAGGCCACGAGATCTTTGAACACGCGCGGGCGCATCAGACGGAAGCGGAACCGGAACATGCAGTCCTTTCCGAAAAAATACAGGAGTCCGATTGCGAGAGCGATATAATAGCTCAGCGTGGAGGCAAGTCCCATTCCGAAGGTGCCGCCGTGAAATACGAATACGTTCAGAAGGTCAAATACGATATCCGATACGGTCATAGCCGCAACGGCGATCACAAGCCGCGTCCGCTTGCCGGACAACTGCAAAAACGGGACCATGACCTGTGCGCAGAGAAACGCCGGCGCGCCGAGAATAAAGCCCTTGATGTAATCCTTCGTCAGCCCGAATACCGCGTTGTCCGGCGACGCCGCGCCCGCGCCCAGAAGGCGCGTCAGCGGGTTCAGAAGCGCAAAGACCAGCGCAATCCCGACCGCCGAGATCGCGACGGAAAGAAACATGGCGGCGGAATAGCACACGTCGGTTCCCTCGCGGTCGCCGCTGCCGATCGTCTTGCCGCAAACCACCTGCACGCCGGCGGAGATCATGCTGCCGAGCGCGGCGAACACCAGAAGCAGCGGCGTCGCAAAGCCGTATGCGCTCATGGAATCCACGCCCAGAAACCGTCCGATCATGATGCTGTCGATCAGCATGCAAAGCATCACGGTCATCGCCGAAACGATCTGCGTGACCAGCATTTCCCGAAACAGTTTTTTGATCATCGTCCCCTGCCCTCACAGCATCCGGTTTGTATAGAGTTTATCACAGTTACGCGCGGGAATCAATGCTTTCCGCCCGTCATGCGGAAACTCGTTTCGACAAGCGCCGCGACCGCGTCGTCGGAAAGCGTTTCGTCGAGCGCGACCGTGATCCAGCTTTTGTGATTCATATGATACGCCGGATACACGCCGTCGCAAAGCGGCCCCGGCGCGTTCGGATCGATCTTGAGATTCATCACGTCGATCGTCGTTCCGTCCGCGTCCTTTGTGAGAAGCCCCTTTCGGATATGCATGATCAGCGCGAACCACTTGCCGCTGTCCGCATGACGAAACGTGCCCGAATGCTCGTGCGGGCTTCTTCCCCATGGAAAATCCGGCTTTACGCCGTATTCGGTGAAGATCCGGTCCGTCATGCGGTTCGCCTGATCCGAAACAAACGGCACGTCCGTACAACAATGCTCCGCGATCGCGTTCAGCAGTTCTTCATACGCCGACCGTACCGTATTCACATACGCGCCGTCGAAGCGTTCCGCGCGCAGCGGCGTATAGACCTCGCCGCTCATGTTGTCGTAAACCGTCCCCGCCGCCCCGTGTTCGTCCGCCGTGAGGATCACGGAAAAATCGCCGCCCATGAAATCGGTCTTATACATATATCCCGCGTCCGTTTGGATAAAGCCGTATGCAAGCATGGCATCCGCCACAAATCGCTTTCGCTGAAATACCTTTTCCTCGATCGTCATGCCGTTATCCCTCCGGTCGGTCGATCCGATAGTACTTGAATTGTTCATCCTCGCCGGTCAGCGTAAACCCGACCTTTTCCAGAACGTGCTGGCTGCGCGTGTTCGGCCGGATCGAATCGGCGTAAAGCGTCGGAATGTCCAGCTCATAAAACACATACTGCACCGCCAGCCGCTCCGCCTGCGTCCCGATCCCGCGATCCTTGTATGCGGCGCCTTTCAGGCAAAGCCCCATCGCTGCGCACTTGCGATCCTCGATGTTTTTCAACACGATCTCGCCGACGATCTCGTCGCCGAGCATGATCGCAAGCGGTACTCGCCGGAGATCGATCTGATGCTGCACATAGCGGTCGACCGCATCCCGATCATAGACATACGGAACGCATTTCGACGGATCGAAAAACAACTCCGGACTGTTCTCGTATTCTTTGAGATAGCGGTGATACATCTCCCGCGTCATGGGCTTCAGCGTGATTTCCATACGAATCTCCAACGTTTATGATGCTTCATTATACCCGATAACCCGACGGTTTTCAACCATTCTGCGCCGCAAGCGCAATCCCCGCAGGCGATTGATAGCGCAGCGAAGGCGTTGCGAGGGCGTTTACAACCGAGCAGACGCAGCAAGCGTGATCGCATGCGGAAAGGAGGAGCGGCGAAGCAGGATGACGCGACGGTTTCTTTGTGAAATAAAAAAATCGTCGCGAGCTAAGCGAAGCCCGCGACGACGTGGCAGGGGCAGAAGGACTCGAACCCTCAAGAACGGTTTTGGAGACCGCTATGTTACCATTACATCATGCCCCTATTCGGTTTGCAAGCGGTATCATAACACAGACGCCGGTAAATTGCAAGTGTTTTTTGTGCGCTCACAGGAATTGCACGATATAATCGCGCAGGTTTTTATACGCGATGCGCTCGACCTCGGCAGGACTGAATCCTTCCGAAAGAAGCGCATCGAACAGCGCGGGCAGGTCGGACGGATTTTTGAGGTCCTTCGGATAGCGCTGCATGCCGTCGAAATCCGAGCCGATGCAGACGTGACCGACGCCCGCGACCGAAACTGCGTGCGCGATGTGCCGCACGATGTCCCGGATCACGGCATGACCGGATTCCGTCAGCTGCGGACCGTAGAAATTGATCCCGACGACGCCGCCTTTTTGGGCGATCGCACGGATGTATTCGTCCGGGAGGCAGCGCGGCGCGTTCAGAAGCTGCCGGCAGTTCGAATGCGAAGCGAAGATCGGCTGCGAGCTGTACGCCAGCGCGTCCTCGATGCCTTCGTCACTTAAATGCGATACGTCGAACGCGATGCCGAGGCGGTTCATCTCTTTGAGAATCTCACGCCCCGCGGCGGACAGTCCGCGGCGCTTCTTTCCCTGCCCCGCGCCCGCAAGCTCGTTGTCCGAATTCCAGGTAAAGGTCATGGCGCGCACACCGAGGCGGTACAGATCGCGCAGGATGGAAGGCGACGCCCCGAGGCACTCCGCGCCCTCGACCGCAAGCACCGCGGCGATCCTGCCGGAAGCGGGATCGAAGTCCTTTGTGAGCCGCACGAGTTCCGTATGCGTTTCGAGCATGGTATGATACCGGTCGATCATGATCAGCACCTGCTCGAGCGGCGGGACCTTGAGCGTCGTATCCGACCACGCCGCAAGGAACTGCAGCGCAACGCCGCCCCTTTTGAGATTCTCAAGTGTGATCGTCTGGTTCCGCTTCTGCGTGTCGATCGTCCAGCCGTATTCCATCGCGCCGAACAGGTAATCGCAATGCGCGTCTGCCGCGTAAAACTTCATTGATCTCCCTCCGAAAGAAAGGGGCAGATCGCTCTGCCCCGTGCTTTTTATTTTGCGTAATCGACCGTGCGTGTCTCGCGGATGACGTTGACCTTGATCTGTCCCGGATACTCGAGCTCGCTTTCGATGCGCTTTGCGATGTCCTTCGCCATGATGACGGTCTCGGTGTCGCTGACGCGCTCGGGCTTGACGATGATGCGAACCTCGCGGCCCGCCTGGATCGCGTAGGAGTAATCGACGCCATCGAACGAGTTTGCGATCTCCTCGAGCTTCTCGAGGCGCTTGATATACGCTTCCAGCGTTTCACGCCGCGCGCCCGGTCTTGCCGCCGAGATCGCGTCCGCCGCCTGCACGAGCACCGCTTCGATCGAGTTGGGATCGACGTCGCCGTGGTGCGCCATGATGCAGTGGATGACCGCATTGTTCTCGCGATACTTCTTCGCCAGGTCCGCGCCGATCTGCGCGTGGCTGCCCTCGACCTCGTGGTCGATGGACTTGCCGATGTCGTGCAGAAGGCCCGCCCGCTTCGCAAGCGCGACGTTCGCGCCGATCTCGCTTGCCATGATGCCGGCGAGGTGCGCGACCTCGATCGAGTGCCGCAGCACGTTCTGACCGTAGCTCGTGCGGTACTTCATTCTGCCGAGGTAGCGGATCAGCTCGTGATGCAGGCCGTGTACGCCGACTTCGAGAACGGCGGCTTCGCCCGCTTCGCGGATCGTCTGATCGACTTCCTTGCGCGCCTTTTCGACCATTTCCTCAATGCGCGCGGGATGGATGCGTCCGTCCATGATCAGCTTTTCCAGACTGATGCGCGCGATCTCTCTGCGCACCGGATCAAACGCGGACAGGATGACCGCTTCCGGCGTATCGTCGATGATCAGATCGACGCCGGTCGCCGTTTCAAGCGCGCGGATGTTGCGTCCTTCGCGGCCGATGATGCGGCCCTTCATTTCATCGTTGGGCAGCGGCACGACGGACACGGTCGCTTCCGCGACGTGATCCGCGGCGCAGCGCTGGATCGCCAGCGATACGATGTTCCTTGCGCGCTTGTCGGCTTCTTCCTTCGTGCGCTGCTCGATCTCTCTGAGCATGACCGCCGCTTCGTGCTTCGCTTCCTGTTCGGCGCGGTCGAGCACCATGGTCTTCGCCTCGTCGAGCGTGACGCCGGAAATGCGTTCCAGCTCCTCTTCCTGCTTTTTATACAGCGCGTTGATCTCGTCTTCGAGCTTGTCGAGCTTTTTGGTACGCTCGTTCAGCTGCTGTTCACGGGCTTCAACGCCTTCCAGTTTCTTATCCAGCGATTCCTCGCGCTGGAACAGCCGGCGCTCGTTCTGCTTGATCTCGTTCCGGCGTTCCCGGACTTCCTTTTCGGCTTCGCTGCGGATCTTATATGCTTCGTCCTTTGCTTCCAGTACTTTTTCCTTGCGGATCTCTTCGGCCTTCTTCTGGGCTTCATCGTACAGACGCTTCACGGTGTCCTCGGCCTTTTCGACCTTTGCCTCCGCGACGTTTTTCCGATAGAAGAAGCCGATCACGATCCCGATCGCCGCGCCGACGACAGCCCCGGCGCCGAGCAATACGTAGTGCAACCAGTCCACGATATTCTACTCCAATCTATAATAAATATAACCGAGCGTACTGCCCGGCTATTTCACATAATCGATTCAAGTTTTTCGAGAAGGTTTCACGCGCAGCGATCGCGCGGCAAAGCGTTCCGCAAATCTATCTTTCAATAACTATGATGAACGCACTTGGCAGTGCAGGATTACTCGATAATATTGTAAACGTATTTTCATGCAAAGTCAAGAAGCGAATTGCATAAAAAGCGCATCTTTGCATGATATATCATCCGATGCATTCTCCTGAGAAAAGAAAAACGGTATGCGAAACATCGCATACCGCATTTAATCTCAAAACAACGAACGGTTCCGTGCGTCAGAATCCGGGCGTCTCCATGCAGAAATCGCTGCAGCCGCTTACGACAATGACGTCCTCGCCCATGTCGATGACTTCCATGCAGGGTTTTTCGTACTGTTCCATGTTGCCCTCCCGTTTTCGGGCACGCAGATGCCCTTGCTGATAGTGTATTTTATCACATAACGACCGTTTTGTCAATCCGTTTTCGACCGGATCCGATATCGTTTCCGTCAGAGATCGAACAGCGATATCTGCTTATTTTTCGGCATATCGCCGAATGCGCCGCATTGTTCGAGCATCGTGACGATCGCGCTGTTTGCGCCGGTCTCGTTTGCGAAATCCTCGATCGTCGGATAGCGCACGCCGGGTTTTCTGCGCTCGCAGATCGCGATCGCCTGCCCCGCGCCGACGCCGGGGATCGCATCGAACGGCGGTCTTAGCGCGTTGCCTTCGATCAGGAACTTCGTCGCGTCGGACTTGTAGATGTCGACCGGCAGCAGTTCGATGCCGCGCAGGTTCATCTCGTACACAAGCTCGAGGATCGTTACAAGCTCCTTGTCCTTCTTTTTCTCGCTGTCGGTCTTCTGCGGGTTGCTGTCCTTTTCGATCTCGTCGATCTGACGCTTCACCGCCTCCGGTCCGCCCGAAGCGCGCGTAATATCGAACGTGTCCGCACGCACTGTGAAATAGACCGCATAGAACGCCAGCGGATAATGCACCTTGTAGTACGCGATGCGGAAGGACGACATGGAATATGCGACGGCGTGACCGCGCGGGAACATATACTTGATCTTCTTGCACGAATCGATGAACCACGGAGGGATCGCGCCGTCCGTCATCGCCTGCTCCATTTCGTCGGTCAGTCCCTTGCCCTTGCGCACGCGTTCCATGATCTTGAACGACAGCGACGCCTCCATGCCGTGCGCGATCAGATAGTTCATGATGTCGTCGCGCGTACAGAGGACTTCGCTGAGCTTTGCGATGCCGCCCGTTACAAGCGGTTCGGCGTTGTTCAGCCATACGTCCGTGCCGTGCGTGAGCCCCGCGATGCGGATCAGCTCCTCGAACGTCGTCGGACGCGTGTTTTCCAGCACCTGCCGCACGAAGCCCGTTCCGAACTCCGGTACGCCGAGCGTGCCCAAAGAACAGCCGATCCCGGATAGGTCGATGCCGAGCGGCTCCACGGTCGAGAACAGCATGCGCGTATCCGGATCGTCAAGCGGGATCGTGCGCGGATTCAGACCGGTCAGGTTTTCCAGCATATGCAGCGCCGTCGGATCGTCGTGTCCGAGAATGTCGAGCTTGACGAGGCGGTCGTCCATCGCGTGGAAGTCAAAGTGCGTGGTGATCGTGTCCTTGTCGATCTTGTCCGCCGGATACTGGATCGGCGTATAATCGTAGACCTCGGTGTATTCGTCATGGTCGCGCGGCACGATAACGATGCCGCCCGGGTGCTGTCCGGTCGTGACCTTCACGCCCTCGCAGCCCTTTTCGAGCCGCTGTACCTCGGCGGACGAGAACGTTCGTCCCGTCGCCTCCGCAAACGAATACACGCATTCAAACGCTTTCCGTTCCGCAAGGCCGGAGATCGTGCCCGCGCGGAACGCGTGCCCCTTGCCGAACATCTCCTCGACGTATTTGTGCGCGACCGGCTGATATTCGCCGGAAAAGTTCAGATCGATATCGGGAACCTTGTCGCCCTTGAATCCGAGAAAGACCTCGAACGGGATCTCGAAGCCCTCTTTTCTCAGCATCGCGCCGCACTTCGGACACGCGCGGTCCGGCATATCCGCGCCGACGCTGTATTTTTCACGGTCGATGTCAAAATCCGAGAACCGGCAGTTTGGGCACACATAATGCGGCGAAAGCGCGTTGACCTCCGTGATGCCCGCAAGCATAGCGACCACCGACGAACCGACGGAGCCGCGGCTGCCGACGAGGTATCCGTCCGAAAGCGACTTCTTGACGAGCCGCTGCGCCATCAGATACAGCGACGCGTAATGGTTGCCGATGATGGAGTTCAATTCCTTGTCAAGACGCGCCTGCACGATCGGCGGCAGCGGATCGCCGTAGATCTCGTGCGCGCGGTCGATCGCGGTGCTTTTAAGCTCCTCCTCCGCGTTCTCGATCGTCGGCGAATGCGTCCCCTCCGGGAACGGAACGAGGTTGCCGCAGAGATCCGCGATCCGGTTCGGCACGTCGATGACGATCTCGTGCGCCTTTTCCTTGCCGAGATACGCAAACTCGTCGAGCATTTCCTGTGTCGGCTTGAAGTACAGCGGCGCCTGCTGCTCCGCATCCTCGAAGCCCTGCTTGCTCATCAGGATCGCGCGATAGATCGCGTCGGTCGGCTCCAGAAAATGAACGTCTCCGGTCGCCGCGACGGGTTTCCCCATCTGTTCGCCGAGCGCGACGATCCTGCGGTTCAGTTCGCGCAGTCCGTCGTCGTCTCCGACCTTTCCCTCGCGCTTCAGAAACGCGTTGTTGCCGATCGGCTGGATCTCGAAATAGTCATAGAACGCGGCGATCTTTTCGATCTTCTCCTGCGGCTCGTTGTTCAGAACCGCGCGGAACAGCTCGCCCGCTTCACAGGCGGAACCGACGATCAGATCGCTCCGGTACAGCATCAGCAGCGATTTCGGGATCTGCGGACGCACATGCAGATAGTCGAGATGCGCCCAGCTGACCAGCTTATACAGATCCTTCATGCCCTTCTGCGTTTTCGCAAGCAGGATGATGTGATTTGTGCCGCGTTTTTCCTTCGATGCGTGCCTGAGGTACGCCTCATGCGTATTCGGCACGACCGGAATGCGGTCGATGCCGCGCGCTTTCAAAAGTCCGATAAAGTGCAGCAGGATCATCGCGCAGGTGTTGGCGTCGTCGTCTGCGCGGTGGTGACTGCCCATGTCGATGTGCAGATGGTTTGAGATCGTGTCGAGCTTATGGTTCTCCAGCGCGTCGCGCAGAAGATAGCGCGACAGCATCAGCGTATCGGCATATGGCATCGGGAACGTGATCCCGAAGCGGTCGCCGTGATGTGTGATGAATCCGGTGTCGAACGCCGCGTTGTGCGCGACGAGCGTGCTTCCCTCCGCAAACGCGCGGAAGCGTTCCAGCACCTCGCGCGTACCGGGCGCGCCCTCGATCATGGATTGCGTGATGCCGGTAAGCGCCGTGATCTCCTTTGGGATCACGGTGCCGTCGTCGATGAAGGACTGGAAGCGGTCGACAACCCTGCCCTCGTGCAGACGCACCGCGCCGATCTCGATGATGTCGCATTTGTCCGCCTTGAGTCCCGTCGTTTCGATATCGAAAACCGTGAAATCGCCGTCCGCGGGGATCGCTTCGCAGTCGGGGATCAGATATCCCTCCACGCCGAAGATCGCCTTGACGCCGGTCGCCTTCGCCGCCTTCGCCGCCTCCGGAAACGCCTGCACCACGCCGTGGTCGGTGATCGCAAGCGCTTTGTGTCCCCAGCGCTTTGCGGTGCGGAACGCTTCGGTGAGGTTCGTGATGCCGTCCATTGTGGACATGCGCGAGTGCAGATGCAGCTCAACACGCTTTTCTTCCGCGTCGTCCGTGCGCAGCGCGCGCGGAAGGATCCCCACGGCGTCCGCATACACGTTGCGTTCATTCGTCTTCTTTACAATGCGGCAGACGCCTTTGATCCGCAGATCCTTTCCGCTTTTTGCGGACTCCGAAAGCCAATGCTCGAACCGCGCCGCCTGCCACTCCTCGGGAAAGCTCGCCGTGCAGTAGACCGAATCGTTGAGGTCGGTCACGTTGAACAGTACGCGGCAGTTCGGCTTCTTGACGCGCATCGACCAGTCGTCGCGGATCTCCGCGGAAACGAGCCGTCCCGTAAACACGGCGGCGGTTTCCTCCTCGCCGTTCAGCTCGAAGATCGAAACCTCCTCCGCGCCCTCGGGAATCGGCTTTCCGAGCAGAACGCCGTTTTCCGGCAGCGGCACGTCGACCTCGTTCTTTTTCTTCGGAACAGGTCTTTGCACGACCGCGCGCTCCTGTTCGATGTCGTGATACACGAACGCCACGGCATACGCAGGCAGCAGCGAACGGATCGCCGCTTCCCACGCGACGACCGCTTCCGCCGGTACCAGATTGACGATGCGCTCCGCCGTGACCGTCAGCGTCTGCGTTTCACGCGAAAGACAGACGTTTTTGATCGTGAGCCACTCGGCTTTCAAGTGCGCCGCGTCGTATGCCGCCCTCAGTTCATCCTTCATCCTATGCCCCTAAAATCGCGTTGGCTTCGTCGACCAGACGCTTCAGAATCTCCTCATAGCTTCCGCTTCCGGCGATCTCGCCCTTTTTGATCAGGACGCCGTTCCCGTCGCCGAACGCCACGCCGATGTCCGCCTCGCGCGCTTCGCCCGGGCCGTTGACCGCGCAGCCCATGACCGCGATCTTCAGATATCCGCGGTTGTGCGCCACATGCGCATTGACATACGCCGCCGCCTTCTCCACATCGCAGCGCGTGCGTCCGCAGGTCGGGCAGGAGACGATCTCCACGTCGTCCTTCCGGAGTCCGCACGCCCTTAAAATCGCAAGCGCCGTTTCGACCTCTTTGACGGGATCGCCGGTCAGCGAGACGCGCATTGTGTCGCCGATGCCCGAAAGCAAAAGCGCGCCGAGCCCCGCTGCGGATTTGATCACGCCCGTTTCGATCGGTCCGGTCTCGGTGATGCCGATATGCAGCGGATAATCCGTCCGCGCCTGCGCCATGCGGTACGCGTGCACCGTTTCGGAAACGGTCGTGCATTTCAGGGAAAGCACGATGTCCGAAAAGCCGCAATTCTCCAGAAGATTTGCGTGCCCCAATGCGCTCCGGCACATCGCCTCGGCGGGGTTTTCGCGGTACATCGCAAGATATTGCTTTTCGATCGAACCGCCGTTAATGCCGATGCGGATCGGCACGCAATGCGCTTTGCAGCAGTCCGCGACCATGCGGACGCGTTCTGCGGAACCGATGTTGCCCGGATTGATGCGCAGCTTGTCCGCACCGTTTTCGACTGCACGGATCGCCAGCCGGTAATTGAAATGCACGTCTGCGACGAGCGGGATACGAATCTGTTCTTTGATCCCCTTGACCGCCTCCGCCGCCGCTTCGTCAAACACCGCGACACGCACGATCTCACAGCCCGCCCGTTCGAGACGCAGGATCTGTTCGACCGTCGCGTTCACGTCGCGCGTGTCGGTATTGCACATCGACTGCACGGACACCGGCGCGCCGCCGCCGATCTGAATGTTCCCAACCTTTACCGGATGCGTCATATCAACCTCCGAAGCACCGAAAGATATCGCTGACCGTCAGCGCCGCCATCAGCAGCAGCAGCGCAAGCATGCCGATCAGATGCACCATGCCCTCCTTTTCGGGCGGCACCGGTTTTCTGCGGATCATTTCGATGATGATAAAGATCAGCCGCCCGCCGTCCAGCGCGGGCAGCGGCAAAAGATTGATGATGCCGAGGTTCACCGCAATCAGCGCCATGAACCACAGGAACGTCTCCCACGCGGCGGACGCCGAGCGGCTTTCCGCCATCGCATCCGACATGAAATCGACGGTCCCGACCACGCCGGTCACGTCGCGGCAGCTTGCCTGTCCCGTGATCAGCATGCCGAGCGACTGATAGACCGCCTTTCCGAGATCCCATGTCTCCGGGAACGCCATATACGCCGCTTTCCAGACGGAATAATGCTCCGTGACCTGCCGGTACGGCAACGTGACGTACATAATCTTTACCATCTTGTTGCCGGTTTCCTGATCCAAAAGATTCGTGAGTGTCAACGTTCGCGTTTCCCCGCCCGAAAGCGCAGGGGTAAACGTGTCGACGTGCCCCTCTGAGGTTGTCTTTATATCGACCGTTGCGCCGTGCAGCACGGTCAGCGTTGCGCTTTCGACGTTCGCGCTCTTCAATGCGGCGTCCAGATCTGCGGTGCTGCGGATCTGTTTTCCGTCCAGCGCGACCACGATGTCGCCCTTTTCCACGCCTGCGCGCGCGGCAGGGCCGTTTTCGATGACCTCCTGCACCTGAATGAGCCCTTCGTCGCTGACCTCGTTCACCGTGCCGTACGCGAGCAGCATCACAAAGCAGAGCAGTACGCAGGTCAGGATATTGGTGAGCGGGCCAGCAAGCACGACCAGAAACCGCTTCCACGCGGGCTTCGAGGAGAATAGCCGCGGATCCGGCTCCTTCGGCTTTTCATCCGGCTTTTCGACGTCGTCTTCGAACGCCTCGGGATGCTTTTTGTCTTTGTCATCCTCTTTGCCGTCCTCGCCGAAAAAGCGGCAGGAGCCGCCGATCGGCAGCGCACGGAGCGTGAACTCCGTCTCCTTGCCCTTGATGCCGAAGAGCTTGGGCCCGAGACCGACCGAAAACTCCGTGATCGTAAAGCCGAGCCATTTCCCCATCAGGTAATGACCGAGCTCGTGCGTGATGACGAGGACCGAAAGGCCCAGGATTGCAAGTAAAATGTACCAGACTGTCATATTTGTTCCTTTATCGGTTCAGCGATTTATTATACCGGTCGACCGCGTACCGCGCCGCCGCGTCCGCAGCCGCGATCGTCTCGACGGAGTCCGCCGGACGGTTTTCGATCGCGTTCAGCGCCGCTTCGACGCAGTCCTCGATGTCCGCAAACCCGATGCTCCCCGCAAAATACAGTTCCGCCGCGCGCTCGTTCGCGCCGTTGTAGACCGTCGGCATGACGCCGTCCGAACGAAGCGCGTCGTACGCCATGCGGATCGCGCGGAACCGATCGAGGTCCGCGGGATAGAACTCCAGCGGATGCTCGAGATCGAGCGAAAGCGGTCTGCACACGCTTTCCGCGCGTGCGGGGTACGTCAGCGCGTACTGGATCGGCAGACGCATATCGGGCTTGCTGAGGTTTGCCATGATCGTTCCGTCGCGGTATTCGACCATGCTGTGCACGATCGACTGCGGATGGATCAGTACCGAAATGTGATCCGCATCGAAGTGAAACAGGCGGCTCGCCTCGATGATCTCCAGCCCTTTGTTCATGAGCGTCGCGGAATCGAGCGTGATCTTTCTGCCCATGCGCCACGTCGGGTGGTTCAGCGCGTCGTCGAGCGAAACATCCTTCAATTCTTCGCGCGTTTTGCGGAAGAACGGTCCGCCCGAAGCGGTCAGGATCAGGCGCTTCACCTCGTCCCGCCCGCCGTTTTGCAGGCATTGGAAGATCGCGCTCTGTTCGCTGTCGATCGGCAAAAGCGCCGCGCCGTATGCTTTGAGCGCCGCGTCGACCAGCGCCCCGCCGCACACCAAGCTCTCCTTGTTTGCGATCGCAATGCGTTTTCCGTGCCGGATCGCTGCAAGCAGGGGCAAAAGCGCCGCATAGCCGGAGATCGCGAGCACGGTGACGTCCGCGTCCGCCGCTTCGGCGATCTTCACCGCCGCGTCCCTGCCCGAAAAGGCGACCGTGCCCGCGGGCAGCCGCGTTGCGTCGATCGGCGCTTCCGCCGCGACAAACTTCGGTTTCCATTCGTTCGCCTGCCGGTACAGCGTTTCGACGTCGCTTCTGCACGAAAGACCGAGCAGCGAGAAACGGTCGGCATGCGCTTTCAGCACGTCGAGCGTCTGCGTTCCGATCGAGCCGGTTGAACCGAGCAGCAAAACCTCTTTTTTCATTCTATTTCGCCCCGTTCGCATTCAGTCCGCCGAAACGGCGATCGCGGCCGGCAAAATCCTTCAGCGCCTTGATAAGTTCTTCGCGCGTAAAGTCCGGCCACATCACGTCCGTAAAATACAGCTCGGCGTACGCGATCTGCCACAGCAGGAAATTCGAGATGCGCGCCTCGCCGCCGGTGCGGATCAGAAGGTCCACGTCGCCGGATCGCGCCGTATAAAGGTGCTTTGCGATCGTGCTCTCGTCCGCATCTTCCGATTCGGCAAACGCAAGCCGCATGGCGCGCACGAGCTCCGCCCTTCCGCCGTAGTTCAGCGCGACGTTGACCTTGAGTCCCGTGTTGTTCTTCGTCTTCTCCTCTGCGGCGCGCACGGTCTCCTGCACCGCCGTCGGGAACCAGGAAAGGTCGCCGATGCTCTTGATACAGACGTTGTTCGCGTGCAGCTCGTCGATCTCGCGATTGACGCTCTCGATCAGCAGCCCGCACAAAAGCCCGACTTCCTCCTTCGGGCGCTTACGGTTTTCAGTGGAAAACGCATACAGCGTCAGCGATTCCGCGCCGATATCCGAGGTAAAGCGGATGATCTCCTTGACCGCGCTCACGCCGGCGCGGTGTCCCGCCGGACGCGGAAGTCCCTTCGCGGTCGCCCAGCGTCCGTTGCCGTCCATGACGATCGCAATGTGCTTCGGGATCCGGTCCGGAACGAGCCCGAACGCGATCAGTTCCTGTTCGCTGTACTTTCTCATATGGCTCCTATTGAACAAGCGGGGGCTGTCGCGTCAAAACGCAGCGCCCCCTTTTTTCCGTTATACTGTGCGGCCAGAGCGTTACGCCCTGATCTCCGTTTGAAACGCGGACCAGTAAACGATCGTTTCCCCCTCAGATTCGACCGTTTTGATCACGCGCCGATCGTCGCCCTTTCCGCCCTTTTTCGAGCGTACCTCGACAAGGCGGACGGTTTTCCCTTCCGCGTTCAGCTGCGCTTTTGCCGCATTCAGCTTCCAGCCCAGGACGTTCGTCAAACCGAAAGGATCTCCTTTTCCTTCGCCGCGAGGATGGCGTCGATGTCCTTGATGAACTCGTCGGTCGCTTTCTGCCCCTTCTCCTCCATGCGCTTCTGATCGTCCTCGGTCAGCGTGCCGTCCTTCTTCTGCTTCTTGATCTGATCGTTCAGATCGCGGCGGATGTTGCGGATCGCGACCTTACTCTCCTCGCCCTTTTTGCGGACGGTCTTCACGAGGTCCTTTCTGCGCTCCTCGGTCAGTTCCGGGAAGACAAGACGGATGATCTTGCCGTCGTTCGCCGGGTTGATGCCGAGATCGGACTTCTGGATCGCCTTCTCGACCGCGGGGATCATCTTGGTATCCCACAGCGCAATGATCAGCATGCGCGGCTCGGGCGTAGAGATGTTGCCCAGCTGATTGATCGGCGTCATCGTGCCGTAATAATCCACGGCAATGCGGTCCAGCACCTGCGCGTTCGCACGGCCTGCGCGAAGTCCCGCAAGCTCCGCCTTCAAAACGTTCAGCGTTTTGGTCATTCTTTCTTTGTATTCATCGATCAGTTCCATCGGCATATCGGATCCCTCCTTATGGTTTCGTTCAAATAGATATTATACAACGGTTTGCCCGCCGGTTTCAAGCATCATTTCCGTCGATGCGCGTGCCGACGGTTTCGCCCTTCGCGACCTTGTCGATCTCGCTCCTTGCGAACACGAGGATCGGCAGATTGTTGTCGCGGCACATGGCGATCGCGCTCATGTCGATCGCCTTCAGATTGTCCCGGATCACCTTGTCATAGGTCAGATGATCGTAGCGGATCGCATTCGGATCAACCTTCGGGTCCGCGCTGTAAACCGCGTCGACATTCTTCGCCATCAAAAGCGTGTCCGCGCCGATCTCCAGCGCGCGCAGCGTGGACGCCGTGTCCGTCGAGAAGTACGGGCAGCCGGTTCCGCAGGCAAACAGCACGACCTTGCCTTCGTCGAGCGCCTTCCGCGCGCCGCGGGCGGTGTACTCGTCGATGAAGCGGTGCATGGCGACCGCGCTCATCGCAAGCGTCGGGATCCCCTGCCGCTCGAGGCAGTCCTGCAGCGCGAGCGTGTTGATCGCGGTAGAGAGCATGCCCATGCTGTCCATGCGCGAGCGTACCTGCATGACGGTGTCGCGTCCGCGGACGATGTTGCCGCCGCCGACCACGATGCCGATCTCGAGTCCCGCGTCGAAAAGCAGCTTGATCTCGCGCGCGGTTTCCTCGACCTTTTCAAAACAGACCGGCTGATTCGCGCTCGAAAGCGCTTCGCCGCTGACCTTGATCAAAACTCGTTTCATCCCACAATCCTCCTATGTTAGCATACAGTATACCATATCCTTTACAAAAAGAAAAGAGGTTGCAAAAAACTCCGCAGAGTTTTTGCAACCTCTTCACATCTGTTTTGTCGTTCAATCCTTCCGAAGCAGCGCCCTGCCGCAGAGCCCCGCGCCGATCAGCAGAAGCGCGATCAAAAGCACGAACGCAAGCTCCCGCACCGGCGCGATCGTCGTCGCCGGGAAGCCCGCCGCAAGGAACGCAAGCACAAAGCTGCCTGCAAGAATCAGCAGCAGACCGAGCACGCGGCTTGCCTTCCGTTTTTTGCAGAGCCGCAGCACGAGCCACACGACGGCAAGGATCGCCGTGCCGATCGCTGCGATCAGGAAATAATAGTTCAGTACCAGCCGCGGCAGCGCAAAGCCCGCCTCCGGCGTGTAGCCCTCGCGCTGATACAGCACCTCGCGGTCCGTGTTGTTGTACGGCTCGAAGAACACCGCGTCCACGCCGTAGAGCGGTATTTGCGCAACAATCGCTTCCTTGCCGCGTTCGAACCACTCGCGCCAGAGCGTCGTATACGCCGTTACAAACTGTTCCCCGTTGATTCCGTGAATCATAATCCCATCAACGGAAGGATTCGCTTTGAGCACCAGTTTGCCGAGCAGTTTTTCCCCGTCCGTTTCCAGTCGGAATCCTCCGTCCGAACCGTGGACGGTAAGATCCCGAAGTGAGATTCTCTCCCCGTCGTCTGCAATGAAAAACGCTTCTCCCGTTTCGGGATCCACTTCGATATTCTTCATGTAGATATCATTTCCGTGCATCTCATACTGAATCCCTCCGTCGATCTCGATTGATTCAAACGCAGCATCGGCGGACGTCACGGGAATCACTTTTTTCAGCCGTGTAAACACGCCGAAAAACAGCGCGGCGACCAGGCACGCGATCAGCCCCGCGAGCAGAAGTCCGCGCTTTTTGACGCCCCTGCGCACGGTTTTCAGGGGTGCGGCGGGTTCGGTTTCCACCGGCGCTTGCATGGCTTCGAACGCGGCTTTGCAGTCCGCGCAGGTTTTCAAATGTTCTTCTACAAAGGCGGTCGATTCCTCGCTCGCCATATGTTCCGCAACAAGCGGCAAAAGGTCCTTTACGATCCCGCAGTCCTTCATGGTGTTTCCTCCAGTTCGGCTTTGATTTTCGCTTTCGCGCGGTGGAAGGTGACGCACGCCCAGTTCCCTGTTTTCCCGAACAGCTTTCCGATCTGCTCGAACGGCATTTCGCCGTACACGCGCAGCAGGAATACCTCCTTGTACGGCTCGTCGAGACGGTGCACCGCCTCGCTCACCCGTTCCGCCTCGTCGGTCCGGATCGCAAGCGATTCCGGCGAGGGTTCGGCGCTTTCGAGCGTGTCCGAAAGCGGTTCCGGTTTCCGCTTTCTTCGTTCGGAAAGGTACTTGTTTTTGGCGATACTGCAGAGCCAGACGCGCACTTCGCAATCGCCGCGGTAGCTTTTCAATGCCTGCATCGCCTTGAAAAAGGTTTCGCCGGTCAGCTCCTCGGCTTCATCGGCGTTTCCGCAGAGCTTTAAGCAGTAGCGGTAAACGTCCGTGAAATATGCGCGATAAATGCTCTCGAATGTCTCCATCGGTTTCATCTTCCCTTTATAGGACGCGGAAGAAACGGAAATCTTACAATATTTTTCAAAAAAGGCGCCGTATGCACAGCGCCGTAAATCTTATTCGTCTGTCTCCAGAAGCGCCGCAGCGAATTCGTCCGCGTCGAAGCGCTTGAGATCGTCGATCCCCTCGCCCACGCCGATGAACCGGATCGGCACCTTCAGCGTATCGCTTATCTGCACGGTCACACCGCCCTTTGCGGTGCCGTCGAGCTTGGTGAGGATCACGCCCGTGAGCTCGCAGACTTCGAGGAACGCCTCCGCCTGCGCCACGGCGTTCTGTCCGGTCGTCGCGTCAAGCACGAGCAAAACCTCGCACGGCGTGTCGGGAAGCTCCCGCGCGATGACGCGGCGGATCTTGTTGAGCTCGTTCATCAGGTTCTTCTTGTTGTGCAGCCGCCCCGCGGTATCGACGAGCAGCAGATCGCAGCCCTTCGCGCGGTACGAAGCGATCGCGTCAAATACGACCGCCGCCGGGTCCGCGCCCTCCCGATGCCGCACCATCGGAACATTTGCGCGGTTTGCCCACTCGCCGAGCTGTTCCGCCGCCGCGGCGCGGAAGGTATCCGCCGCCGCGATCATGGGCTTTCTGCCGGCTGATGCGTACTCGTTTGCGATTTTGCCGATCGTGGTCGTTTTGCCGACGCCGTTGACGCCGACGATCAGAAGCACCGCCGGTCCTTCGTCGCCCAAAAACGGCTTGTCGGTGCGAACCGTGTCCGCGATCAGCCGTTCCAGCGCCTGCTTTGCCTGTGCCCGCTCGGTGAGCTTTTCCGCCTTGACGCGCTCGCGCAGATCGTCCAGAAGCCGTTCCGCAGTCTCCATGCCCATGTCCGCAAGGATCATCGCCTCTTCGAGCTCCTCGTAGAAGTCGTCGTTGATGCCGTCCTTGTTGAACAGCGTGGAAAACCAGTTGTTCGTTTTGTGCAGACCTTCCTTCAGGCGGGAAAGCCAGCTCTTTTTCTTTTCTTTACTCTCCATTATGCCGTTTCTCCGAATCTTGCCGAGACGATACCCGAGATGCCCTTCTCCTCCATCGCGACGCCGTACAGCGTGTCGCAAACCTCCATGCTGCCTTTACGGTGCGTGATGATGATGAACTGCGTTTCGTCGGAATACGCTTTCAGATAGTTTGCGAACTTCGAAACGTTCGCCTCGTCCAGCGAGGTCTCGATCTCGTCGAGCACGCAGAACGCCGGCGCTTTGCGCTTCAGCATGGCGAACAGCAGAGCGATCGCCGTCAGCGCGCGTTCGCCGCCGGAAAGAAGCGACAGAAGCTGCAGTTTCTTTCCCGGGGGCTGCGCGATGATGTCGATGTCGCAGTTTAAGACGTCGTTTTTGTCCGAAAGCCGCAGCTCCGCGTACCCGCCGCCGAACAGCTCCGTGAACGTGTCCGCAAAGTTCTGCTGGATCTTCTGAAATTCGACGACGAAAGTCTGCTCCATCGTTTTGGTCAGCTGCCCGATCAGCGTATACAGGTCGGTCTTTGCCTTTTCGAGGTCGGCATACTGCGTCGAAAGCGATTCATGGCGTTCGGATACCGTGCGGTAATCCTCGATCGCCGAAACGTTGACGTCGCCGAGCCCCTTGATCTCGCTCTTCAGCGCGCCGACGCGCTGCTGTGTTGCGCCGACCGCAATATCGTGACGCAGCGCCTGCGCGTTCTCATAGGTCAGCTCGTACTCTTCCCAGATGCGGTCCGCACTGCTTTGAAGTTCCATCTCCATGCGGCTCGCGGAAAGCTCGTTCTTATGCCTGCGCTCGTCGAGCGCGCGGTACGTTTCCGCAAGCGCGTCGCGCTCGTGCCGGTACTGGCTCAAAAGCTCGTTGATGCGCGTGCGCTCCGCTTCGAGTTTGGAGTGCGCCTCCTTCGCCGCGGAAAGCGCTTCCTGTTCGCCGGAAATGCTCTTTTCCATTTCGGACAGCCGCGCGTCAGCCGCCTCGACCGATTCGGAAAGCGTCCCGATCTCCGCCTCGAACGAAGCGACGCGCTGTTCGGTCAGCGCGAGCTCGCGCGAAAGGCGTTGATGCTCCGCGCGCCTTGCGTCCGCTTCCTTTTCGAGTGCGGTGAGCCGGATGCGGCTTTCGGTCAAAGCCGCCGCGCGCAGTTCGCGCGCATTCTTCGCTTCGCCGATCGCGATCTGCTCCCTGCGGATATCCTCTGTGCTCAAAAGGTTCTGCTTCTGAATGTCGTCCTGCACGGACGCCGCCGCCGCGCGCCGCTTTTCGATGTCTTCGATGCTCTCACTGACGTCGCCGCGCTCATCGAAAAGCTCCTGTACCGCTTCCTCGGCGTCTTTGAGATCGCGCTCGATGATCTCACGCTGTTCTTTGAGCCGAACGAGCTCCAGCTCGTCCTCGTGCGCCGCGGCAAGAAACGCGTCGATCTGCGTGTCCTTCAAAAGCATCTGCTTTTTCTGCGCCTCGATCGCGTCCTGCTTTTCGGCAACCGTCTTTTCCGCCGTTTTGAGCTGTTTTTTGATCTCCTCGACCTCGCGCTCGCGTCCGAGCAGCGAGAAGCCGGACTTCTTTATGCTGCCGCCCGTCATCGTGCCGCCCGTGGACAGGAAGTCGCCCAGAAGCGTTGCGATATGGAACGCGTTATGCGACTTTTTCCGCAGCGCGATCGCCGCGTCCAGATCCTCCGTGATGACCGTGCGCCCCAAAAGGTATTCGGCGACCGTCTCGACGCGCCTGTCGCAGCCGATCAGCTCGCTCGCAAGCCCGACCACGCCGGGCTCATGCAAAAGCGCGCGTTCCTTTTCGTTCAGCGGATTCGGAACGAGCAGCGTCAAAGGTAAAAGCGTTACCCTGCCGAGATCGTTCTTCCGCGCGTACTCGATGACCGTTTTCGCATCCTCAGCGGTCGTCGTAACGATGTTTTGGAGCGAGCCGCCCAACGACATTCCGATCGCCGTTTCCAGCTTTTTCGGGACTTTGAGAAGCTCTGCTACGGGGCCGATGACGCATTGCTTCAGCGCGACGTCGTTTTCCGCCGCCGTCAGCACGGCGCGGACGCTGTTCTGATAGCCCTCGTGCGAACGCACCATTTCGGAAAGCACATGCTCGCGCGAAGAGAGCGCGCCGACGTTCTGTTCCGCAATGCGCAGTTCCGCCTGCGCGGCAAGAAAATCCGATTCCATTTCAAGCCGTTCGCGCTGCGCCTCTTTGCGCGCCGCGACGTGCCCGTTCATCTTTTCCGCCTGTTCCCGCTCCGCGCCGCGGGCGGTTTCCGCCTCTGCTTTCAGCGCGTCGACCTTTGCCTTCGCTTCGGCGTCCTCGCCGTCCAGCGCGGCAAGCCGGTCTTTGAGCGCCGCCGCCATCGTATCGAAGCGAGATAGATCGCTCTTTGCGTCGGCAAGGCGGTTCATCGCCTCCATGACCGCCGCTTTCTGCGCTTCGACCGCCGCCTCGCGCGCCGCGATCGCATCGTCGGTTTCTTTGATCGCCCCGGTCTCCGCGTTGATCCGTTCCGTCAGCGCCGCAAGCTCCTCGACGTTCGCTTCGCCCTGTTCGTTTGCCGCGATCTGCGCGCGCAGCTCGTCGCACGCACGAAGCGCACCGTCGCGCTCCGCACCGACGCGTTCGATCTCTTTCTTCGCGTGCTCGCGCCGCTCGATCAAAAGATTGCTTTCGCCGACGTGCGATTCCACGCCGGAAAGCATTTCGATGACCTTGTTCTGCTGCGCACTCGCGCGTTCGTCGATCTCGCGCACCTGCGCTTCCAGTTCCAGCGACTGTTCGCCGAGCGTGCGGTTCTGCGCCTCGTTCAGTTCGATATCCGCTTCGAGCGCCGACGTCTGCTCCGCAAGCGTCTTCAGGCGCTCACGTATGCGGTCGTTGTTGTAGAGGAACAGGTTGACCTCAAGGTCTTTGAGTTCCTCGCGCAGCTTCAGATACGCCCGCGCCGCCGCGCTCTGTTCCTTCAGGGGCTCCAGCCGTTCGCCGAGCTCCTTCAGCGTGTCCGCGATGCGTTCCATATTGCGCTCTGTGTTCTCCAGCTTGCGCTCGGCTTCCTCCTTGCGCACGCGGTAGCGCATCACGCCCGCCGCCTCCTCGAGCGCCGTTCTGCGGTCGCCCGATTTGTTGCTGAGGATCTCGTCGACGCGGCCCTGCGAAATGATCGAGTACCCGTCCTTGCCGATGCCCGTGTCGCGGAACAGTTCGGAGATGTCCTTCAGCCGGCAGCCGCGCCCGTTCAGCACATATTCGCTCTCGCCCGAACGGTACATACGCCGCGTCACCGCGACCTCGTCGTAATCGACCGGCAGCAGATGGTCCGTATTGTCGAACGTCAGCGTGACTTCGCACATCGACTGCGGCTTGCGCTTCTGCGTGCCGTTGAAGATGACGTCCTCCATTTTGGAGCCGCGCAAAGCACGCGCGCTTTGCTCGCCGAGCACCCAGCGCACCGCATCCGCGATATTGCTCTTGCCGCTGCCGTTCGGTCCGATGACCGCCGTAATGCCCGAGCCGAACTGAAGCTCGGTCTTTTTCGCAAACGACTTGAAGCCGGAGATGTCCAGTCTTGTCAGTCTCATTTCGTTTCCAACCTCGAAAGCGCGTCTTCGGCAGCCGCCTGTCCCGCGCTCTGCTTTGAATGCCCCTTCCCCTCGCCGAGCACCTGCTCATCAAGCACCGCCTGCATGGTGAAGGTTTTGCTGTGATCCGGTCCCTCTTCCCCGACGAGCACATACCGAACCTGTCTGCCGTGCGTTCTCGCATGGATCAGCTCCTGCAGGCGCGTCTTGTGATCCTTTTCGGATACCGGCGTCGAGATATCCAGAAGCGGCAGCACGAACCGGTGGATAAAGCTCCTTGCGGGCATGAAGCCGCCGTCCAGATAGATCGCGGCGATCACCGCCTCGAACGCGTCGGACAGGATCGACGGTTTTCCCCTGCCGCCGCTTGCATCCTCGCCGCGGCCCAAAAGCAGGTATTTGCCGAGCCCGACGCCCTTTGCCGCTTCGGAAAGCGCGGATTCGCAGACGATGGACGCGCGGTTTTTGGAAAGCTGTCCCTCCTGCATATTCGGAAAGCGGAAAAACAGCTCCTCGGATACGCAAAGCTCCAGCACCGCGTCGCCCAGAAACTCCATGCGCTCGTTGTCGCCGCCGGTTCCCGGCACATACGACGAATGCATCAGCGCGCGCTTCAAAAGGTCGGCGTTTCCGAAGGAATACCCGAGCTTGTTCTGCAATTCCGTGATTTGTTCTTTCGTCAGCATACGCATTTCTCTTTACCAAAAAACCCGCACAAAGATCGTGCGGGTTCGGTTCGACTTGCCTGTTTCCGCTTATTTCTGCAGATAACGAAGAATATCGCCGACGGTCTGCACTTTGGGCAGTTCTTCATCGGGGATCTCGGTGTCGAATTCCTGTTCCAGATCCATGACGAGCTCGACCACGTCCAGAGAGTCCGCATGCAGATCCTCTACAAGGTGGCTGTCCATCGTGATGGTCTTGGGGTCGATATCCAGCTGTTTGCCGATGATTTCGCAGATTTTTTCGAATTCCATGATTACTCCCTTCCGTCCCGAGGGACGATTCGATCACTTGATTATTTTACCGAAAAACGGAGGGTTTGTCAATCCTCAATGTTCAGCGTTTCGGCAAACGCGCCGATCTTTTCCGTCACGCCGCCGCGCACGAGCCGCGTCGCCTGCAGGAGGCAGACCTTGACCGATTTTGCGTCGGAGCTGCCGTGTCCCTTGATGATGCCGCCGTTGATGCCGAGCAGCGGCGCGCCGCCGTATTCGGTGTAGTCCAGCCGCTTTTTCAGCGAATTGAACGCGGGCCTGCCGATCAGTCCGGCGAGCTTGCCGCGCGTCGATTCCATCAGCGAACGCTTCAGCATCGTCGCGATCCACTTCGCCACGCCCTCGGTGGTTTTCAGCATCACGTTGCCGTCGAAGCCGTCGCAGACCAGCACGTCGACCGCGCCGCTCGTGAGGTCGCGCGCCTCGACGTTGCCGATGAAGTTCACGCCCTCGGTCGCTTTCAGACGCTGATGCGCTTCCTTCGCAAGCGAATTGCCCTTCTCCTCCTCGGTGCCGTTGCACAAGAGTCCCACGCGCGGATTTTTGACGCCCTCGACCGCTTCAAGGTACGCCGCGCCCATCAGCGCGAACTGCACGAGATACCCGGGCTTGCAGTCCGTGTTCGCGCCGCAGTCGATGATCTCGGTCACCGTGCCCGCCGTCGTTGGGATCAGCGTGGCAAGCGCGGGGCGCTTGATGCCCTTGTGCCGCCGCACGATCAGCGTCGCGCCGGTCAGCACCGCGCCGGTACTGCCCGCGGAAAAGAAGCATTCCGCCTCTTTATCGCGCACGCATTCGAGCGCCTTCACCAAGCTCGAATCCTTCTTCTTGCGGATCGCCTCGGTCGGATGCTCGCCCATGCCGATCGTCTCGGTCGTACAGACGGTCTCGATCCGGTCGTTGATCTCCGGATGCGCCGTCTGAAACGCCTTCAGAACCGTTTCGTCGCCGAACAGCCGGAGGTTCACGCCCTCCGCTTCCGGCTCGTTCAAAAATGCCAGAACGCCGTCCAGCACCGCCTGCGGCGCGTTGTCGCCGCCCATTACGTCAACTGCCAGCTTCATAGAAACCCCTCTCACAAATCATGCGATCCTTCGGATCTTTCAACCAGATCATTATACCCCAACCGCGCGCAGGATGCAAGAAAAAGTCACCGGTCATCGCGGACGTCGTGGACGACGCCGGGCTGCGGGGTTGCGATCGCAGCGCGAATGAAATCCGGATAGAGCGTTCCCGGATGATCCGGCGCAACCCAGACAAACGCCTCTTCCCCGTCGCCGAGATGATCGCTCGCGAGCGCAAAGTCTGCGGGCACGTTCATGTAAAAACAGAACGCGAGTTCATAGACCGGCTTGCCGAAGTTCTTCGGATTGTCGTTATAAAAATAGACCTCGCTCACATAGCCGAGCCGGTCGACCGTCATCTTTGCGCCTGTTTCCTCGTAAACCTCGCGCACGACGGCTTGCTCCGCCGTTTCGCCGAACTTGATCCGTCCGCCGACCGAATAGCAATAGTCGCCGAACTTGCTTTTCACCATCAGCGCTTTTCCGTCTCTGACGATGATCGCGCCGACGCGCACGTTCAAAAGCCCTTCCCCGCAGGGAACGCACATATCGGGGGCGTTGTTGTGTTCCATACGTTGCTCCTTTTTCGCGCGGCATCGCCGCAGATCGCGCTGCGTCAGCAGCTTATCGTCCTGCCATATGGCTTTGCCGCGATATTCCTTCGGAACGAGATATCCCTTCGGGACACGATATGCCTGCCGGCATGAAATGCGCCTGTCGGCGCACATATATCACGAGGGCGTTGGGAACCCCCAACGCCCTCAAATTCTGTGGTGCTCCCGCTCGGGAAGCTCCGATCCGGTCTTTTCCGAACGGGCAATCATGGTTTTACTTCGTCTCGTTTTCCATGTTGACGACTTCTCTGCCGTCATAATAGCCGCAGTTCTTGCAGACCGTGTGCTGCGCTTTCAGCTCGTGGCACTTCGGGCACTCGACGAGGTTGGGCGCGATCGCCTTCGAATTGTTCGCTCTGCGCGAATCTCTTCTCGCCTTCGACGTTTTTCTCTTGGGTACTGCCATGATTACACCTCCTTATGATCGTTCAATAATGATTCGAGCGCGGAAAAACGCGCGTCGATTTTGTTTTTCTGACAGTCGCACTGTCCGCGGTTCAGATCGGCGCCGCATACCGGACAAAGTCCCCTGCACGATTCGCTGCAGACCGCCGTCATCGGCATCTCTAAAAAGAGATTGTCGAAAAACGCTTCGGTCAGATCGAGCTTTTCGCCCTCGTACGGATACAGCTCGTCGTCCTCGGTCTTATAGACCGAACGGACGAAATGCTCCGTAAACGAAAAGGCAAGCGTCTTCACCATCGGCTTATTGCAGCGCGCGCAGGTCGTTTCATACGACGCCTCGGCGTCCGCGTCCACACGGAAGGTCTTTCCGTCGTACACATAGGCGCCGGAGAGCTTTGCCGTGCCGACAAACGTGACGGGATCGCCCGCGAACGTCTGCGGTTTAAGCTCGCCTTCCCAGGAAAACGGGAACGGTTCGCCTACCCGCCGCAATGCTTCATTGACCGATACAACCATACACAACCTCAAAATGAACCAACAGCTATTTTAACCATTCCGCCGCCGTTTGTCAACAGATTTCTTTGTTTGTTTTCCCTTTTTCTGCGGGATTTTCCGCTCGTTCGGCGTCCGCTCCGGCGGAACGAGCGCGTTTTTCCCGGTTTCGATCAGATCCTCGCGGCTGCAAAGCCGCAGCGCCTTGCGGACCGTGTTGAAATTGGCGGGCAGAAAATACTGCATCAGCGCGCGCTGCATGGCCTTATCCTGCGCGTTTTTGGGTACATAGACCGGCTGCATCGTTCTGGGATCGAGCCCCGTGTGATACATGCAGGTCGACACCGTTCCCGGCGTGGGATAGAAGTCCTGCACCTGCTGCGGCCGGTGTCCCGTCTTTTTCAGGTACAGCGCGAGCTCGATCGCATCGCGGATCGTGCAGCCGGGATGCGAGCTCATCAGGTACGGCACGACGAACTGCTTTTTGCCGAGCCGCTCGTTCATGCGCGCATAACGGCGCAGAAACTCCTCATAGAGCGCGTGCGGCGTTTTGTTCATGTAATAAAGCGTGCGGTCCGCAATGTGCTCCGGCGCGACCTTCAGCTGTCCCGAAACGTGGTGTTCGCAAAGCTCCTTTAAAAACGCGTCGCTTTTGTCGTACAGCAGATAATCGAAACGCACGCCGCTCCGGATAAAGACTTTTTTCACGCCCGGCACGGCACGAAGTTTTTTCAACAGCGAAACGTAATCCTCGTGGCTGACCTCGAGGTTCTGACAGCGCTCGTAGCCGATGCACGAACGGTTTTTGCAAACGCCGTTTTTCAGCTGTTTTTTGCAGGCGGGCTTCCGGAAATTTGCGGTCGGACCGCCGACGTCGTGGATAAAGCCCTTGAAATCGGGATCCTTCGTCATGGCGGCCGCTTCTTTCAGGATCGAATCGTGACTGCGCGACGAGATGACGCGTCCCTGATGAAACGTCAGCGCGCAGAAATTGCATCCGCCGAAGCATCCGCGGCAGGACGTGATCGAAAACTTCACCTCGTCGATCGCGGGGATCGGCTCCCGGTACGACGGATGCGGACGCCGCGTAAACGGCAGCGCATAGACCGCGTCCATCTCCTCGGTCGAAAGCGGCGGCTGCGGCGGGTTCTGTACGAGACAGCCCTTTTCATGCGGCTGCACGAGCACCCTTCCGCGGATCGCGTCCTGCTCCTCAAACTGCGTTCTGAACGCCTCGGCATACCTGCGCTTATCGGAGGCAACCTCCGAAAACGAAGGAAGCACGATCGCATTTTCGATCTCGTTCGGATCGTTCACGCGGAAGCAGGTCCCGGGGATATCGCGGATCTCATGCACGGGCACACCCGCGTCCAGCTTGTCCGCGATCGCGACGACGCTGCGCTCGCCCATGCCGTACATCAGGATATCCGCGCCGGAATCGTACAGGATCGAGTGCCGCACGCGGTCGTCCCAGTAGTCGTAATGCGCAAAGCGGCGCAAGCTCGCCTCAATGCCGCCGATCAGAACCGGCACATGCGGAAACGCCTCCCTGCAGCGGTTCGCGTACACGATCACGGCGCGGTCGGGGCGCTTCCCCGCTTTTCCGCCGGGGGTATAGGCGTCGTCGCTACGTCTGCGCTTCGCGGCGGTATAATGATCGACCATCGAGTCGAGATTGCCCGCCGACACCAGAAACGCAAGCCGCGGCTTTCCCAGACTGCGGAACGCCTCAACGTCGTGCCAGTCCGGCTGCGCAAGGATCCCCACCGAATATCCTTTGCTCTGCAGAACGCGCGCGATGATCGCCGTGCCGAAGCTCGGATGGTCGATGTACGCGTCGCCGCTCACATAAACAAAATCAAGCCCGTCGATTCCGCGGGCTTTCATTTCCTCCGCACTGAGCGGCGGTATTCGATTGATGGGTTTACGGCTCAAATCGTTTCCTTTTCGGCTTCCTGCGCGCGCCGACGCTCCTCGTCGCTGACCGTGGCGTGCGGAGAGACCGGACCGACCACATTGTCCTCCGCGGGCGTTTTTTCGCCCTGCGCGGTCAGTTCCGAGACGAGGTATTCGATGGTCGAAACCATCTCCTTGCGCTCATTCTCCATTTCGGCAAGCTGCACGATCAGTTCATCCAGGTACTTGTCCACGTCCTCGCGGTCGTACCCGAACAGAGATTTGCGAAACTCTTTATTTGCGATGTTCTCCGCTTTGATCATGGGCGGACGTTACATATCGGTAAAGCCGGTATCCTCGACGGTATCCTCGACCGCCACGTCGTGCGGCGCGAACAGGAAGATCCCTCTCGAGACCTTGTTCGCGGTGCCGTTCGTCGCATAGATCGCGCCGAGCAGAAAATCCAGCACGCGCTGCGCGCAGGTCCCGTCGAGCTCTTCCATGTTGACGATGACCGGACGGCGGTTCTTCAGGTTGTCCACGATCGTCTGCGCGTCGTCGTAGCAGACCGGATGATACACGATCATTTTCATCGACGCCATGCTGTTCGGGATCGGCTGTGCGTCGCCGCCGCCGACCAGCGCGTTGTCGCGTCTTCTGCTGCTGCGCGGCTCACGCTTCGGCTGCTCAACGGGTTCCTCGCCGAGCAGGGCTTCGTCCTCTTCCGATTCTTCCAGTCCGATGAAATTCAAAAACTTACCCATTCTGTTTTCCTCCTAAATTCTTCGCGGTCCGAAGATCGCCGTCCCGACGCGCACGGTCGTTGCGCCCTCCTCGATCGCCGTATCGAAATCGTGGCTCATGCCCATCGACAGGGTATCGATCGGCAAGTCCGGATACGCGCTTTTCAGCCGCTCGAACCATGCGCGCATCTCCTTGAAATACGGCCGTACCGCATCCTTATCGATCGCGGGCGGAACGCACATCAGCCCCTTCAGCCGCACGGAACCGAGCGATGCGATCTTTTCGGCAAGCGCCGGAAGATTCTCCGGCAGGACGCCGCCTTTCTGCAGCTCGCGTCCGATATTGACTTCGATGAGGATGTCCTGGACGATCCCGTTTTTCGCGGCATACGCATGGATCGCGTCGAGCAGCGGCTCCCGGTCTACCGATTGGATCAGATCCGCTTTTCCGCAGATATATTTTACCTTGTTCGTCTGCAGTTGTCCAATGAAATGCGCCCTTAATTGATTCTGTTTATAAAAATTTAACTTTTCGGTGAACTCCTGCGCGCGGTTTTCGCCGATTTCGGTCACCCCCGCCTGTACCGCCTCATAGATCCGCGCGGTATCGACGAGTTTTGTGACCGCGATCAGCGTTACATCCGATTCCGGTCTGCCGCTGCGCTGACACGCGAGCGCCATCGTTTCGCGTACCTTTTCCAGATTCTCTCGGATCGTCATCAATTATTCTCCTTCTCCTCCGGCGGGATACGGACCTTCAGCCCCGCAAACAGCGTGATGTTGCTGTCGCGCGCGCTCACGATCGCATTGTCGCCGTCGCTGCCCGCAATATAGACCGCGACCTTCTGATATGTCCCGTTCGTCGTTTTGGCATAGATATAGGGCACGCCGTTCGTGTACTGGATATACTTGGTCGGGATATACAGTCCCGTCGCGTTGTTCTGCACCGAGATCTCCACTACGCGCGTAGTCAGCAGCGGTCGGACGTCGGCGTTGACCTGCATGACGTACAGAACGCCGCTTTCCGTGTCGCGTTCGGTGACGATCCTGCCCTGATATGCGCCTTTGACGCCCTTGATCGTAAACGAATAGGTGAGCCCCGGCATCAGACGGTCCGCATCCTTCGCGCTCTGCACGAACGCCAGATAGAACGTCGTGCGGTCGGTCACAATGCGGTAGCTGAAGTTTTCGTTGTCCATACTGATCGACGGCGCGTTCAGAATACGCTTAATCAGCGGCACCGTGAGCTGCGACACGTCGCGCAGGTTCTCCTCGTTCGAGTCGGAATAGAAGCTGACGTAGCCGTTGTATTCGGACCGGATCGTGCGCGCACTGTTCGTTTCAAAGCCCGTCCGCATCGCATCGATCTCCGCCACCTCGCTCTCCACCAGCGCGGGGTTGTCCAGATTCGATACCATCAGATCGCGGCGTTCCTTCTGAAGCCGGATCAGATAGCTTTCCATCTGCGCATACTTCACGGGATCCGCTTCCCCGTTCGAGCACGCGCGCATCTCGCGCGACGCCGCGGAAATCTGTTCGTTGTACTGAATGACCGCCGGCGGCAGCGTGCCGCCCGACGCGGTCCTCAAAAGCGACTGCAGATGCGTATACAGCGCCGCTTCCTTCGTACAGATCGCAGAGATCTGGCTCTCATAGGAATACGGATACAGCACGGCGATCGCGTCGCCCTCGGAAACGAGCGCGCCCTCCTCCAGAAGGATGTGGCTTTCGCTCGCGGATTCGGTGAACAGCCGTTCGCTCCGCACGACGACCGCTTCGCTTTCGACCTCGGTATACAGCGTCATCTGCTCCAGCTTTCGCACGTTGCCGGTGACCTTCTTCATCAGATAGACCGATCCCGCGACAAATGCCACCAGCGCGATCGCGCTGATGAACAAAAGCAGATAAAACCGTTTAGTCGCCCGAAAGCTCCGTTCCATTCGCCGTTACCTCATACCCCGTCTTTTTCGATCTGCCGTACTGACGGTCGAAGTTCTCTTTGTTTTTGGCAATATAGCCGTCGAAAAGGTCCTGTGCGCTCATGCCGCTCCGGATGCACATGCTCACGAAAAAATGCAGCACGTCGACGAGCTCTCCCTTGATCGCGTCCGGATCCAGCGGTTTTTTATTCTTCCACCATTTCCAGTTCAGCTCGTTCAAGAGCTCCGTCAGCTCGTCCATGCAGGCAAGGATGTCCTTCTGCATCCAGACCTCATACGGAAAGTCCAGACGCCGCCGTTCCATGATGTCCTCGTCCAGCGCCTTCTGCAGCCGGAAAATCATTTCAAGCCGGTCTTCCATTTTTCTTCCACCAATCCTCCGCGGCGTTTTTCAGCGTTTCCCCGACGCCCTCGAGCCGGCCGACCGCACAGAATGCGGCTGCGTCCGGTGTAAAAAGCGTTTCGGCGGCCTTCCTTACCGCCTCCATTGTAACACATTCGATGCGGTTCAGGGTAGCCGCAAGTTCATATTCTTTTCCCAGAAGCAGCGCGGTTTTTCCGATCGCGCTCATATGCGCCATCGAAGACTCCATGCCGAGGAGATAGCTGCCCTTCAGCTGCTGCCTTGCGCGGACGAACTCCTCCTCCGAAATGCCGTTTCGCTTCACGTCGTCAAGCTCCTTCAGAAGCAGGGACAGCACTTCCCTCGCCTGCCCCTCCGTGCAGCCTGCATAAAAGCACAAGCTCCCCGCGCCGCGATACGCCATCGGATAGGAGTATACCGAATACGCAAGTCCGCGTTCCTCGCGGATGTGCTGGAACAGCCGCGAGCTCATGCTGCCGCCCAAAGCGTTCGACAGTACCGCCTGTGCAAAGTATTCATCGGTCCCGAGCGCCGCGCCCGGAAGCGCGAGACACAGGTTGATCTGCTCGACGTCCTTTTTGACAAGCGCGGTGCGAAAGCCGGGTTTGATCGAAACGACCGGCGCCGCGTCGCGTTCGCCGCGCTTTACGTCCCGGAAGCTGCGTTCCAGCAGCGGAAGGAGCGTTTCGCGGTCAAAGCTCCCCGCAACGGCGATCACGATGTTTTCCGACGTATAGCGGCGGTCCATATAGCGAATGAGATCGTCGCGTCCCATGCGCTGTACGGTCTCGCTCGTGCCGAGGATCTCGGATTCGATCGGCGTACCCATGAAAAGCTGTTCGCTCGCGCGGTCGAAGACGATGTCCTCCGGGCTGTCCTCGGTCATGGCGATCTCCTCGAGCACCACGCCGCGTTCGCGGTCCATCTGCTCGGGATCGAGCGTGCTCCTGAGAACGATGTCCGAAAGCAGTCCGACGGCTTTTTCGATATCCTCGTCCAACGCTTTGATATGAAAGCAGGTGCACTCCTTTGCGGTAAACGCGTTCAGGTTGGCGCCGATAGCGTCCGCTTCCGCCGCAATGTCCGACGCGCTGCGCGTCTCCGTGCCCTTGAAGAGCATGTGCTCGATAAAATGCGAAATGCCTGCGTTCGCGTCCGATTCAAAAACCGAGCCCGCGTTCACCCAAACGCCGATCGCAACCGACCGCACGGACGGCATATGCTCCGTCATCACGCAGATCCCGTTGTGCAGCAGCGTTTTTTCGATCATCTCCGTTACCTCCGATGCAAAATGAGGGGCCGCGCTTTCGCCGCCCCCCGTTATTCTGTTCGTCAGTTCTCTCCCTTATCCGCGTCCTTCTTGGTTTCGGGAAGCAGATCCTTGCGGGTAAGACCGATCTTGCCGGTCTTCGGATCGATCTCGAACACGCGCACGAGCACCTGATCGCCGAGGTTCAGAACGTCCTCGACCTTGTTCACGCGCTCTCTCGCGATGCGGGAGATGTGCAGAAGTCCGTCGGTGCCGGGCTTGAGGTTCACGAACGCGCCGAACTCCTTGATGCCGACCACGGTGCCGAGATAGACCTTGCCGACCTCGATGTCCTCGACGATGCCGTCGATGATGCGCTTCGCTTCCTCCGCAGCCGCCTGATCGGGCGACGCGATGAACACGCTGCCGTCGTCCTCGATGTCGATCTTGACGCCGGTCTTTGCGATGATGCCGTTGATCGTCTTGCCGCCGCTGCCGATGACGTCGCGGATCTTGTCCGGATTGATCTTGAAGGAGAGGATGCGCGGCGCATAGGGCGAAAGCTCTGCGCGCGGCTCTGCGATCGTCTCCGCCATCTTGTCCAGGATGAACAGACGGCCTTTGCGCGCCTGTTCGAGCGCGCGGGTGAGGATCTCGCGATCGATGCCCTTGATCTTGATATCCATCTGGATCGCGGTGATGCCGTCACGCGTGCCCGCCACCTTGAAGTCCATGTCGCCGAGGAAGTCCTCGAGTCCCTGGATATCGGTGAGGATCGCGATGTTGCCGGAATCAACGTCCTTGATAAGGCCCATTGCAACGCCTGCGACGGGCTTTCTGATCGGAACGCCCGCATCCATCAGCGCCAGCGTGCTCGCGCAGATCGACGCCTGCGACGTGGAGCCGTTCGAGCTGATGACTTCGCTCACGAGACGCATGCAGTACGGGAACTCCTCTTCGCTCGGAAGCACCGGCAGAAGCGCACGCTCCGCAAGGGCGCCGTGACCGATCTCGCGGCGGCCGGGGCTGCGCACGGGGCGCGTTTCACCGGTCGAATACGGCGGCATATTGTACTGATGCATATAGCGCTTGCTGTCCTCGAGCGTCAGCCCGTCGAGGATCTGCGCCTCGGCGATCGTGCCGAGCGTTGCGATCGTCATGACCTGCGTCTGCCCGCGGGTGAACACCGCGCTGCCGTGTGGACGCTCGAGCATATGCACTTCGCTCCAGATCGGACGGATCTCGTCCTGCGCGCGTCCGTCGGGACGGATCTTCTTGTTGATGATCTTGTCGCGCATGACTTCCTTCTGCATCTGATACAGAATGGCGTCGACGTCCTTTTCCATGCCGGGATCGCTCTCCGCAAACGCGGCCTTCGTCTCTTCCTTGACCTGCTCGGTGCGCATTTCGCGCTCGTGGCGGTCGAAGGTGTCCATCTGCCAGACGACCTTGTCCATCGCGTATTCGCGCACGCGGCGGTTCAGGTCCTCGTCCGGGACATGGATGTTGACTTCCATCTTGGGCTTGCCGACTTCCTTCTGGATCTGTTCAATGAAGTCGACGATCTTCTTGATCTCTTCGTGCGCAAACAGGATCGCGCCGAGCATTTCCTCCTCGGTGACTTCGTTCGCGCCCGCCTCGACCATCATGACGGCGTCGCGCGTACCGGCGACGGTCAAAGCAAGACGGCTCTTTTCACGCTGCTCGCAGTCGGGGTTCAGCACATACTCGCCGTCGACCAGACCGACCGCCACGGAACCCGTCGGGCCCATGAACGGGGCGTTGGAGATGGACAGCGCAACGGAGGAGCCGATCATGCCCAGCACATCGGGCTGAACGTCCTGCTCCACCGAGAGAACGGTTGCGATGACCTGCACGTCGTTGTAGAATCCCTTGGGGAACAACGGACGCAGCGGACGGTCGATGAGGCGGCTCGTGAGGATCGCCTTTTCGGTCGGGCGGCCTTCACGCTTGATGAAACCGCCGGGGATCTTGCCGACCGCGTACAGTTTCTCTTCAAATTCAATGGAAAGCGGCAGAAAATCAACGCCGTCACGCGGTTCCTTGGCGACCGTCGCGTTGACCATGACCGCCGTTCCGCCGCAGCGCACGAGGCAGTTGCCGCCCGCTTGCTCGGCGTACTTTCCGGTTTCGACGATCAGTTTGCGATCGCCGACCATGGTTTCGAACACTCTGAACATGTTTTCTTTTTTCCTCTTTATCTTTATTTTATTATTGCCTGTCAGAATGCAGCGCCCAAAAAGTCAGGCGGGGAATAAACCCCCGCCCTGCTCTTTACTTTCTGAGGTTCAATGCTGCGATGATCGCTCTGTAACGCTCGATGTCCTTCTCTTTGAGATAGTTCAGAAGACCTCTGCGGGTACCGACCATCTTCAGAAGACCGCGACGGGAGTGATGATCCTTCTGGTTGACCTTCAGGTGCTCATTGAGGTGATTGATGCGTTCGGTGAGAAGCGCGATCTGAACCTCGGGAGAACCCGTGTCGCCCTCGTGCAGCGCGTACTTTGCGATAATTTCCTGTTTCGTCATGTTTTTTTCCTCCTTTTTTTCGTATCCCCGTAGACTGCGTATGGCGTCGGAGAGTCGCATCAACCCAGTTTACGGATTAACCTTTGACAGTTTAGCACAACGGTTCCGAATTGTAAACACTTTTTTTGCGTTCTTCGCAAACTTTTTTTGCGATCTCCGCGTCCTTTCCGATCTGCCGGAACAGCAGATCCTTTGAATTAAACTTTTTCTCGTCCCGGAGGCGCGTTAAAAAAGCCACTTCGATGCGTTTGCCGTAGAGATCGAGCGACGCGCCGATCGCGTGCGTCTCCACCGTGCGCGCCCGCCCGCCGACCGTGGGATTCGTGCCGACGTTGGTCACCGCGGGATACTCCTTCCCCGCAAAGCGCAGCAGCGTCGCGTAAACGCCGTCCTTCGGAAGGATCTGCGCGCCCGCGTCGATGTTCGCCGTCGGACAGTCGAACTGCCGCCCCAGCGCCTTTGCGTGCACCACCGTGCCGGAAAGCACATACGGCCGTCCGAGCATACGTTCCGCCCGTTCGACCGCGCCCGCGCGCAAAAGCTCGCGGATGCGCGTGGACGCGCAGGTCTCGCCGTCGACCTTCACCTCGTCGATCACGGCGAGCGCGATCCCGCGCGATTCGCACAGCGTGCGGAGGAGCGTCGTATCCCCCGCCGCCTTTGCGCCGAAGCGGTAATCGTAGCCGGCGACGATCGCGGACACCCCCCCTTCATAGCGCGCATTGAGCCAGTCGATGAACGCCTCCGGCGCCATCGAGGCAAACGCCGCGTCGAACGGAATGCTGTCGACGCGATCGCATCCGGTTTCGCGGATCAGCACTTCGCGCTGCTCCCTCGTGCAGAGGTACGGAAACGAACCGGAAAACAGCTCTCTCGGATGGTTGTCGTAGGTGAACGCAACCGCCGTATCGCCGTTTTCATGCGCGATCCGCGCCGCTTCTCTGAGCAGCGCACGATGTCCGAGATGCACTCCATCGAACATCCCCAGCGCAACCGCCGTCCGATTCATAGCTCCTCCCCGTATAAATGTACCTTCAGCACCGCGCTGCCGTCTTTGACGGCGCCGATGCCCAGAAATCCGTTGCAGTAAAGCCGATACGCCCCGTCCTCCGCGTTCGTCCGCGTCGGCAGACCGTTCATCGCCGGACGTCTGCGGTCGCTTCTGAGATCGAGCCGCGGCAGAAACGAAACCGCCGCTTCGCAGGAGGTCAGCGCGTCCGAAAGACGACCCTCCGCCTTCATCGCTTCGAGTTCGGCGATCGGAAGCGCGTGCTCCAGCGTAAACATGCCGGACGCCGTGCGCAGAAGAAACGCCATATGCGCGGGCACGCCGAGCGCCGTGCCGATATCGCTGCAGAGCGTGCGGATATACGTTCCGCGCGAACAGCAGATCTCCAGAAGAAACCGGTTCCCGCCGAGCGTTTCCATCCGGCGAAGCGAAAAGATCTCCACCTCGCGGGACTTGTCGGGGATCTCCTTGCCTTGAAGCGCGAGGTCATAGAGCTTCCGTCCGTTGTGCTTCAGAGCGGAATACATCGGCGGCGTCTGCACGATCACGCCCGTAAAACGCGGCAGGACCGCATCGAGCATATCTTCCGAAACGATCGCGCCGCCCGTTTCCGTCACCGTTCCCTGTGCGTCCTGCGTGTCGGTCGCCGCGCCGAACGCGATCTCGGCAAGGTAGGTCTTTCGTTTGTCCACCAGGTAATCGAACAGCCGCACCGCGCGTCCGACGCATACGGGAAGAACGCCCGCCGCCTCGGGATCGAGCGTGCCGAGATGTCCGACTCGTTTTGTTTCAAAGATATGCCGCACGTCGACCACGACGTCGCTGGACGACATCGCCGGCGGTTTTAGAACGGTTACGATCCCTTCGGTCATTGCAGAGCGTCGGTCAGCGCCTCGCGCATGGTGCGCAGCGCCTCATCGAGCGGGAGTTCCAGCGTGCAGCCCGCGGCGCGCAGATGTCCGCCGCCGCCGAACCGCTTGGCAACCGCTGCCACGTCGCAGACACGCTTACTGCGCATGCTGACGCGCGCGACGCCGTCCGATTCACGCACGACGCACGCCGCCTCGACCGTATCGATATCGCGGAGATGATCGATCAATCCTTCGCATTCCTCGATGCTCGCGCCGCACGCGGCGAGCGTTTCCTTTGAAACCGCGACCATATTGAGACGTCCGCCGCAGGAAAGCTCCATGTTGCCGAGCACATAGGCGATCAGCTTCGCTTTGGAAAGCGGCATTTCGCGGAACAGGATCCGGTTCAGTTCGGGAAGATCGATGTTGTACGCCATGAGCTTCGCCGCCGCGGAAAACGCGTCCGGCGTGGTGTTCCCGTATGAGAAATTGCCCGTGTCGGTGGCGATCGCTGTATACAGCGCGACAGCGATCCCGTGCGAAATAGGCGCGTCAAGCTCCGCCAGGAGCCGCAGGATCAGCTCGCCCGTCGCGCTGACTTCCTCCACCCAGTCGCCGTTCTTCGATTGCCGCGGATTCGTGCCGTGGTGGTCGATGCAGAACGCGTAGGGCGCCGTTTCCAGCGTCGCTTCGAGCGCGCCGGTGCGCCTGTGATCCGCGCAGTCGACATAGATCACCGCCTCTTCCGGCGGTTCGATCCCGTCCGTGCCGATCACCGTGTCCGCGCCGATGAGAAAACCGAGATACGCGGGAACGCGGTCGGGACAGACGACGGTCGCCGCCTTGCCCATTTCGAGCAAAGCGGCGCGCAAAGCAAGGCAGGAGCCCAGCGTGTCGCCGTCGGGCGACTGGTGGGCTGCCAGATAAAACGTTTGATGCGATTGTATAAAGGACGCCGCGGCGGAAAGGTTCATTCCTCTTCCTCCTTTTCGGGCTTGTCGTCCTTATGCAGCGAGCGGATCACCTCGGAGATATGGACCGAGTAGGCGATCGAATCGTCCGCAACGAAGCGGATCGACGGCACGCGGCGGATCGTCATGCGGCTGCCGACCTCGTGTCCGATAAAGCCCGCCGCATGGTTCAGCGCGTCGACCGCGGTCTTTGCCGCGTTCCCGTCGGCGTCGAACACCGACACATGCGCCTTTGCGTATTTGAGGTCCGGCGTGATCTCCATCTCGGTGATCGAGGTGACCGCCGGGATGCGCGGATCCTTCATGTCGAAGATGATCGCGCTGACCGTCTTTTTGAGCTCTTCACGGAGCCGTTCGTTTCTGACCTTTGCCATCAGCGCTTCACTTCCTCCATCACATAGCACTCGATGACGTCGTCCTCGAGGATGTCGTTGAAGTTCTCGATCGAGATGCCGCACTCGAAGCCCGCAAGGACCTCCCTCGCGTCGTCCTTAAAGCGCTTCAGCGAACCGATCCTGCCGTCGTGCAGGACGATGCCGCCGCGAACCACGCGCACCTGCGCGGTCCTCGTGACCTTGCCCTCGTTGACGTATGCGCCTGCGATCGTGCCGACGCCGGAGATGCGGAACGTGGAGCGGACCGTGCAGCGGCCGAGTTCGACCTCACGGAAGACGGGCTTGAACATGCCCTTCATTGCGTTCTCGACGTCCTCGATCGCGTTGTAGATGACGCGGTAGGTGCGGACGTCGACCTTTTCCTTCTCCGCCGCCGCGCGTGCCGTGGAATCCGGACGCACGTTGAAGCCGATGACGATCGCGTTCGACGCGGACGCGAACATGATGTCCGATCCGGTGATCGCGCCGACGCCGCTGTGGATGACGCGCACGCGGACTTCTTCGTTCGAAAGCTTCTCAAGCGCCTGCTTGACCGCTTCGACCGAGCCCTGCACGTCCGCCTTGACGATC
>JAFRUN010000007.1 GCA_017438865.1 Clostridia bacterium | reverse complement strand
TGGGTTGGAGATTGCAAAGCAGCACGGCATGGAAAAAGTGCTGCTGACAATCAATGATGAAAACAAAGCTTCCATTCGCGTATGCGAAGCATTGGGCGGTGTCTGGAAAGACACCATAGATGCCTGCAACGATGCGGAGGGACAGCATTTGCTGAGACGATATTGGATAACCCTTTGATCGTCACATTCCCGTTTAAAGGCGTCGTCGTTTAGAGCGGGAATCCTGTTTTTCGCATTCTGCCTTCTTCTGTTTTCCAGAAGCGCCTCCGCGGACATGCCCGTCCAGCGCTTTTTGATGTTCGCTGCTTTCACGAGCCGCCGCAAAATGCGATATTTCAAAGATAAACCATTGTCATTTTTCATGTCGTTTCCTCCGTCATCCGATCGTTTTTCCGATCAGCCAATACAGCCCGCCGACGATCGCCGCAAGCGAAATGGTTATCTCCCGAACAGACCGCGCTTCGTGTACGGCTCGACCGAAACCGAGACGAACGTGTAGCCGGTTTCTGCGATCGCCCTTTTAAGCGTTTCCCGGTCGATCTCCCGTTCCGAAAGGAACGTCGCTTCCCCGTGCTTTCTCGACGCGCTCACCTTTTTCGCATCCGGGAACGCCCTGCGGATCGTATCCGCGATATGCGCCTCGCACATGCCGCACATCATGCCTTCGATTTTGACCGTTACCTTGTTCATATTATCCTCCCGAAAAGATTATCCGAGCGCCACGTCCAGCGCCATCATCAGTGTAAAGCCGAGCGCGAACAGAACAACGCCGATGTTGGAGTGTTCGCCCGCCGACATCTCGGGGATCAGCTCCTCCACGACCACATACAGCATGGCGCCTGCCGCAAACGACAGCAGATACGGCATTGCCGGAACGAGCAGACTTGCAAACAGCACGGTCAGAAGCGCACCGATCGGCTCCACCGCGCCGGACAGCGCACCGTCCAGAAATGCGCGGCATTTGGTCTTTCCCTCCGCGTGCAGCGGCATGGAAATGATCGCTCCTTCCGGGAAATTCTGTATTGCAATGCCGATCGCAAGCGCCAGCGCGCCGCCGATCGTGATCTCTCCCGAACCGCCGATAAGTCCCGCATAGACCACGCCGACCGCCATGCCCTCCGGGATGTTGTGCAGCGTGACCGCAAGCACCATCATGGTCGTCCGTTTCAGGCGGCTTTTCGGGCCCTCCGCCTGTCCGATGCTGCGGTGCAGATGCGGAATGACGTGATCGAGCAGCAGCAGAAACAGTACGCCGAGCCAGAAGCCGATCACCGCGGGCAGAAACGCCCATTTCCCTTTTCCCGCGCTCTGCAGCATGGCGGGGATCAGTAAACTCCAGATCGACGCCGCGACCATCACCCCGCCCGCAAAGCCGGTCAGCGCGCGCTGTACGTTGCGGCTCAGTTCCTTTTTCATAAAGAACACGCACGCCGAACCGAGCACCGTCCCGAGAAACGGAATCAACAGTCCTTCCGAAACCGTCAGCCACATACGTTTCTCCTCACTTGACGCAGCAGAACACGCCCTCGGCTCTGATCGGAGAAACGCGCACCTCGTCGTACATATCCTTCAATCGCTTTTCGAGCGTTTCCTTTGTTTCAAACGGCGGCGTAAAAAAGCCCTTCGGCACGTACATGTGCTTTACAAACCAATCGGTCCTTTTGAACTCCCCCGCAATATAGAAGCAGCCGCAGAAGATCCCGCCTTTCTTCAATACACGGCAGGTTTCTTTGAACGCGGCGTCCTTGTCGGGAAACGCGTGAAAGCCGTTCAGCGAAAGCACGACGTCAAAGCTCTCGTCTTTAAACGGCAGCGCGCCGACGTCGCCCCGCACAAACGATACGTTCCGGACCGCAAGCGCCTCCGCCCGCCGTTCGGCGTTCTGCATCATCTCCGCGGAATAATCGAGACAGGTGATCCGCGCTTCCGGCAGGTTCCGATAGACGGGCACGGTCAGAACGCCGGTCCCGACCGGGACCTCCAGAAGCGTTCCCCTAAAATCATCCGGGATCGGCGCAAGCGCGTCGTTGATCCACTTTGCCGCAAGCGTCGCGTCCAGCCCCCAGACAACGCTGTCCATCAGTTTCCCGATCAGCGTGGATCGCGTGATGATCCCGTCGTACAGATTGGCGAATCCGCCGCCGAGCGCCCGATACGACGCTTTGATCTCCTCATGTCTGCTCATTGTTCCTTCCACGCTTCCTCCGACATTTGATCTCCTTTCGGTTAGCGTTTGCTAACCCGTTTGCCGAAAAAAGATGCTTTTTCATCAAAAGCACTTTCCTTATCGGTTAGCCCATGCTAACCGTTATTATCATATCACGTTTTTCTCCGTTGTCAAGAGGGTATTGATCCGCCTTGCGTGTATAAAGTCAAAAACGTCCGGCGTGCCGGACGTCTGTTCATATTATTCCATCTATTCCATCGGATGCGTGCGAAGGTGCTCCTTGATTGCCGCAAAGGACGTGTCGCTGATGTAGTGTTCCATCTTGCAGGCGTCCTCCGTCGCGGTCTTTTCATCCACGCCGAGGCGTTTCAAAATCTCCGAAAGGATCTTGTGCCGTTCATAGATGCGTTCCGCCGCTTTTCTTCCGCTGTCGGTCAGGGCGATATGCCCGAGCGAATCGATTTCGATATACCCGCCTTTTTTCAGGATGCCCATCGCACGGGAAACCGACGGCTTCGAGAACGACATCTCCTCCGCCACGTCGATCGAGCGTACATAATCCCTCTTCTGTGAGAGTACAAGGATCGTCTCAAGATACATTTCTCCGGATTCCAGCAGGGACATAACGGTTTCCTCTTTCATTGGAATTAAGGTAATTATACATAAAACGAAGGCGAATTGCAAGCGGATCGTATATTTTTGAGCCGGTCGAAAAAACCGCTTGACAAATTAGCATATGCTAACTATAATGAGGACGGTTAGTGGATGCTAACCGATTCTTTTTCGCTATATGGTTAGCGTTTGCTAACAATTAGGGAGGACAGAATGATGCCTTTGGTATTTGCAGACGACGGCGAGGTCAACGTGATCCGTGCCATCAAGGGAACGGAAGAGATCCGTCACCATCTCAGCAATCTGGGATTTGTGGTCGGCGGAACGGTACAGATCATTTCCCGGATGGGCGGCAACGTGATCGTCAACGTCAAGGAAAGCCGCATTGCCATCGATGAAAAGATGGCGCAGAAGATCATGATTTAAGGAGGAAGCAGATGAAAACGTTAAGAGACGCAAAGATCGGCGAAACGGTCAAGGTCAAAAAGCTCACGGGCGAGGGCGCCGTCAAGCGCCGCATCATGGATATGGGCATCACCAAGGGGATCGAGGTGTATGTCCGCAAGGTCGCGCCTTTGGGCGATCCGGTCGAGGTCACGGTGCGCGGCTATGAGCTTTCGATCCGCAAAGCCGACGCGGAAACGATTTTGATCGAGGAAGAATAACCGAAACCGAAAGGCAAACGCCTTTTTTTTCAAAGCAAGGGTTAGCGTGTGCTAACAACAGAGGAGGTATTATGAGTATTCGCATTGCCCTCGCGGGCAACCCGAACAGCGGAAAAACGACGCTGTTCAACGCACTGACCGGCTCGAACCAGTTCGTGGGCAACTGGCCGGGCGTCACGGTCGAGAAAAAGGAAGGCAAACTGAAAGGTCACAGCGATGTGATCATCACCGACCTTCCGGGTATCTATTCGCTCTCCCCCTACACGCTGGAGGAAGTCGTAGCTAGGAATTATCTGATCAACGATCGTCCGGACGCGATCCTGAACATCGTGGACGGCTCGAACCTGGAGCGCAATCTGTACCTCACCACCCAGCTTGTCGAGCTCGGCATCCCGGTGGTCGTGGCAATCAACATGATGGACGTCGTCAAAAAGAACGGCGACAAAATCGACACGAAGCAGCTTTCCGAGCAGATCGGCTGCAGGATCGTCGAAATCTCCGCGCTGAAGGGCACGGGCATCACGGAAGCCGCCGAGGAAGCGATCAAAGCGGCGCAGGGCACAAAGACCGTCCCGCAGCATTCGTTCTCCGGTCCGGTCGAGCACGCGCTTGCGCACATCGAGGAAGCGGTCGTGCACGGATTGCCGGAAGAGCAGCAGCGCTGGTACGCGATCAAGGTCTTTGAGCGCGACAGCAAGGTCATGGAGCAGCTCGATATCCCGGAAGCGACGAAAGCGCATATCGAACAGGATATCGCCGCCGCAGAGAAGGAGCTGGACGACGACGCCGAAAGCATCATCACCAACGAGCGGTACGTCTGGATCGGCAACGTCATCAAGACCAGCTACAAAAAGAAGGGTGCGGGCAAGCTGTCGACCTCCGATAAGATCGACCGCATCGTGACAAACCGCTGGCTGGGACTTCCGATCTTTGCGGTCGTGATGTTCCTCGTCTACTGGATCGCGATGGTCGGCGTCGGCGCGCCTGCGACCGACTGGGCGAACGACGGTCTGTTCGGCGACGGGTATCATCTCGTCGGCATCGGCGACAAACAGGCGGAGGAGGCCGCGGACGACTACGCCGCCGCGTCCAACGCGCTTGCGGCGTACGGCTTCGAGTATGACGTCGAGGACGAAGCGTTCGACGGCGAAGCGCTCATCGCGGATCTCAAGGCGTTCACGACCGATGAGAAAACCGCGGTCACGCAGGTGGAAGACGAGGAAACCCTGGCGATTTCCGACGTGACCGTATACTTTGACGAAGTGCCCGAAGACGCGGACGAGGACGTCAACGCCATGTCCTTCAAGGATGCGATCGGCTACTTCGAGGAAAAGGGCTTTGAAGAGCCCGATCCCGCCGATTACGGCGTCTGGGTGCCCGGCATCCCCGCTCTGATCGATAAGCTGCTGGTCAAAGAGGACGGTGAGCTGCGCGTTCCCGAATGGCTGTACGGCCTCATCATGGACGGCATCGTCGCCGGCGTCGGCGCGGTGCTCGGCTTCGTGCCGCAGATGCTCGTTCTGTTCCTGATGCTCGCGTTCCTCGAAGCGTGCGGCTACATGGCGCGTATCGCGTTCGTGCTCGACCGTATCTTCCGCCGGTTCGGTCTAAGCGGCAAGTCCTTTATTCCGATGCTGATCGGCTCCGGCTGCGGCATCCCGGGTATCATGGCGTCGCGCACCATTGAAAACGAGCGCGACCGCCGCATGACGATCATGACGACCACTTTCATCCCCTGCGGCGCGAAGCTGCCGTTCATCGCCATGGTCGCAGGCGCGATCTTCGGCGGTTCCCCGTGGATCTCGGTTTCCGCGTACTTCATCGGCGCTGCGGCGATCATCGTTTCCGGCATCATGCTGAAGAAGACCAGGATGTTCGCCGGCGATCCTGCTCCGTTCGTCATGGAGCTGCCCGCATACCACTGGCCGACGCTCGGCAACGTGCTTCGTTCGATGTGGGAGCGCGGCTGGTCGTTCATCAAGAAGGCGGGCACGATCATCCTGCTCTCCACGATCGTCGTCTGGTTCCTCTCCCGCTTCGGCGTGGTCGACGGCGCGTTCCGGATGCTCGGCGAAGAGGAGATCAGCTTGTCGCTGCTCGGCGTTGCCGGTCATTATGTCGAATGGCTGTTCAAGCCGCTCGGCTGGGGCGAATGGCGCGCGGTCGTGGCGTCCGTCACGGGACTGATCGCGAAGGAAAACATCGTCGGCACGATGGGCGTTTTGTACGGCGGCACCGACCTGACGGTTTATCAGGCGCTTGCGCAGGCGTTCACCGGTATCTCCGGCTTCTCGTTCCTCGTGTTCAACCTGCTGTGCGCGCCGTGCTTTGCGGCAATCGGCGCGATCCGCCGCGAGATGAACAGCGCCAAGTGGACGTGGTTCGCGATCGGCTATCAGACGCTGTTCGCCTATGCGATCGCGCTGATGATCTATCAGTTCGGCCGCATCTTCACCGGCGGCGTCAGCGTGATCGGTCTGATCGCCGCGATCCTCGTGCTCGGACTGTTCGTCTATATGCTGTTCTTCAAGAAATATAAGGAAGCGACGACGCTGACACAGAAGGTTCGCATCAAGTAAGAATCAAAGCCGCCGTTCCGGTACGCGGGGCGGCGGCTTTACCATCACAGAAAGGAATGTGTGATATGTTTGCGTGGATCAAGGACAATCTCCTGACAATCGCAATTTTGCTCGGACTTGCGGGCGCGGTTTTCGCGATCGTTTTCTCGCTGATCCGCGATAAAAAGAAGGGACGCTCCTCCTGCGGGGGCGGCTGCGCGCACTGTCCGATGGCGGGCAAATGCCATCAGCGCGCCGCATCGGCAAAAAAATGATCCGAATCGCCGGCGGTTTCTTGACAGCGTGATGCGAAACGGGTAATATGACGTCAGAACCGGCGGTCGAAGGAGAAGAATCATGCTGACACGCAACCTTTTGAAGAATCCCGAACGGATCGAGTACTGCAGGGAGGAAGACGTCGTTCCCGCGCTTGCAAAGAAGCTGCAGATCCCGGCGCTGTCGGAGATCATCCGCGAATTCCGTGAGAACCCCGTAAAGGAAGGGATCACGCTGCACGGCGCGCGCCGTACCAGCGCAAAGCTGTTCATGCCGAACCTCTATTTCGGCGAAGAGATCGAAATGGGCGACAGCGTATGGCTCTATATGGGCGACCTGGATCCGATCTACTGTATTTTCGTTCCGTGGGACAAAGAATGACCGGATTTCAAAGCGGCAGGGGCGACGCCCCTGCCGTTTTTCTGTCGTGTTTTCCGCGGTTTTCGCCGCGCCCGCACGGCGTTCCGGATCACGAATCGCCGTGTCCGTTCAGAAGGCGGATGGGTTTCAGCATGATATGGCCCCAATAATTGCTCCACCAGCGGTCGCCTTTGAAGCCGAACACCTCCAGATTGCTGATGTTGATGGGGATCATGTTCGGAATGCAGTCCAGCTTGTCTCTTCCGAATGAGCGGCTTCGCTGGAGGATGCTGATCTCGAAATAGTACTGCCCGTCCGCAAGCCCTTCGAGCGGGACGGAGACGGGGATCTCGTTTGCGCCGCAATGAACGGAGAACGATTCCGACTCCGTTTTTCCGATCCGCGTGCCGTCCGAAGAGAACAGGATCATCATCAGCCGGATATCGCTGTGATCGCCGTCGGCGTCGAGCGTATACGTCAGATCCAGCGATTCGTCGGAGGAATAAACGTTGTTCCCCCGATGGATCTCCGCCTTCTGAAACAGGACCTTTTTGCGGAGAACGTGGTGTCTGGAAGCGGTGCTCAGATCGATCTCCCGTTCAAAGCATGCGCTGCCGACCTCCGTGTAGCGTGCGATCGCCTCCTCCACCCCTCCGTCAAAGATCAGCTTTCCGCGGTCAAGCACGATACACCTCGTGCAGAGCTGACGGATCGTGTTCATGTTGTGGCTGACGTACAGAATGGTACGGCCGTAGGCGTTGGAAACATCGTTCATTTTACCCAGGCATTTCTTCTGAAACTCCATGTCGCCGACCGCCAGCACCTCGTCCATAATCATGATCTCCGAATCGAGATGCGCCGCGACCGAGAACGCGAGCTTCACATACATGCCGCTGGAATAACGCTTGACCGGCGTGTCGATGAACTGCCGGCATTCGGAAAAGTCGATGATATCCTCGATCTTGGCGTCGATCTCCTTTCTCGTCATGCCGAGGATCGCGCCGTTCATGTAGATGTTCTCGCGTCCGGTCAGCTCCCCGTGAAAGCCGGTTCCGACCTCCAGCATGGAGGCGACGCGTCCGTTCAGTCCGATCGTGCCGCCCGTCGGCGCCGTGATCCGGGAGATCAGCTTCAGAAGCGTGGACTTGCCCGCGCCGTTGCGTCCGATGATGCCGACGCGCTCGCCCTTTGAAACCTCGAACGACACGTCGTCCAGCGCAAGAAAGGACTCGCCTTTTTCGTAGTCCCGCGCGCCGATGCGCTTCGTCGGATCCTCCTTGCGGCGGATTCTGGCGTCAAGCCGCTGCAGCTCCGCATGCAGCGTCGTCATGCCGATCTGTCCCAGAAGATATTTCTTCGATACGTGATCGACCTTGATCATGATCTCGCTCATTTGGAAGATGAAGTCCCCTTTCCCCGGTTTTTCCCCGCGTCCGAAACGGACGCGAGCATTCTCGCGCATTCCTCCGCCGTCGCATACAGCGCCGCTCCGAACGGCAGATGCCGAAAGAACGCCTTCGTCTTTTGTACGCCGGTTGCGTCCTGCGGCAGCGTGTTCAGGATCAGACGTCTCAGAACGCGGCCGTAAACATATCTCCTCAGTTTTCGCCGGTCGTAGACGCCCCTGCCGTCGTTTGCGGCGATCAGGCGCCGGTACCATGCCGACGCATCCCCGTCGAATACGGCGTCGGCTAAGACGCCTGCGGACCATCGGTAATGCCGGACCAGTTCCTCCTCCGTGACCTCGCCGAGGAGCGCTTCCAGCAGTTTTCTCTGCGTCATCTGATCGCAGCGGATCTGGCTCTCCCTGCGCGCGCCCGATATCTGATTCGCATGGACGCGCCGGAGCAAAAGGACATCTTTCAGGTTGCAGACGCGGCCGCACCGACCGATCTGCACCCATAATCCGTAATCCTGCGCGTAAACAAGTTTTTCATCATATTTCAGCCCATGGCGGAGCAGCAGTTCCCGATTGAAAAACGCCGTGGGATGATAAGGTCCCGGATTGCCGAACAGCGCGGCGATGCGATACCGTTCCATATCGACATTCATTCTCCGGACCTTTGCGACGCGGTCGACGGCGCCGAAATCGCGAACGGCCGATCCGCAGACGATCACGTCCGGATGGCGCTCCATAAACGCAAGCTGCTTTTCAAGCCGATCCGGAAGCGAAATGTCGTCGGCGTCCATCCGCGCGATATATTTGCCGCGCGCGGCGGAAAACCCGATGTTCAGCGATTTCGTGATCCCGATGTTTTCGGGATTTCTGATCAGCCGGATCCGCTCGTCCGCAAGACCTTCGAGATACGAACGGGAATCGTTCGTCGATCCGTCGTCGACAATGATGAACTCGAAATCGCGAAACGTCTGACCGAGGATGCTTTCCGTCGCTTCTTTCAGGATACCGACCGGTGTGTTGTACGTCGGCATCACGACGCTGATCTGTGCCATATCCGCTTCCTCTCCCGTCAGATCGTGTCCATGAACGTGCGTTCGATCCGGCTGAACAGGATCAATCCGATGAAGAAGATCAGCAGCGTCATTCCCCAGCTGATCAGATAATACGTCAGACTGAAATAGCCGGATCCGAACAGCGCCCAGCGGAACGTCGTGATGATCGGCGTCACGGGATTCAGCAGATAGATGCCGCGGATCGATTCCGGCACCAGTTCAAGACCGTAAGCGATGGGCGACGCGTACTGCCAGAGCTGCAGACCGAACCCGACCAGCATCGCGAGATCGCGGTATTTCGTCGTAACGGACGACACGATGACGCCGCACCCGACGGAAAGGATCAGAAGCTGAAGGATCAGAAGCGGCAGCATCAGCAGCGCCGGCGTAACGCGGATCACGGCTTTTCCGGTCAGAACAAAAAACAGCAGAAAGCCGATCAGCAGAACAAACTGGATGGCAAACGAGATCAGATTGGAAAGAGCCGTCGAGATCGGAGCGACCAGGCGCGGATAGTAGACCTTTCCCATCGTATTCCGGTTTTTCAGGAACGTGATGCTCGTTGCCTCGACCGTCGCGGAAAACAGCGACCAGCAGATGTTGCCCGCCATATAGAACAGGAACCCGGGCAAAAGGATCGCTCCCGGCGCATCCGCCGTGGTGAGCTTTGCGAGCTTGCCGAAGATCACCGTGAAGACGAGTGTCGTCAGCAGCGGCTGAATGATCGCCCAGAGCGGTCCGAGGATCGTCTGCTTGTACATGGCGGTAAAATCCCGCTTGACAAACAGAAAGATGAGATCCCTGTACCGGAACGTTTCTCTGAGGTGAAGATCAAAAACCTTATGCTCCGATGTGATCGTCGTCAGAAATTGCTTTTCCTTATCCATGCTTCGAAAACTCCGTCTGTCTTCTTTTCAGCCGTTTTTTCAGCCGTTCAAACCGCTCGTTTCCGAGGATCCGGCAGCCCGCTTTCTTGAGAACGCCCATCATTCGATGATACCGTTTCGCACCGATGCAGTTTCTGATCGGAGCGTTTTTCCACCAGCTTGCCGCAAACCAATGGATCGAGATCGTTTCTTCCGAGCAGCACGAACGGGTGTGCGTCATATCGATCGGACAGAAAACGGGAACCGGATAGAGACGGATCCCGCCCGGAAGAAGCTGTTCGCTGCCGTCCGGCTGCATCCCGTGTCTTCGCATGACCGCCGTTTCCCTGACCGGACAAGGCGTGGTATCCATCGTCCCGTCGTCCCTGAGAAACGGGACGGACTGATATTCCGCCATGATCTCCCGCAGGATCTCCGCATGCTTTTCCGCGCCGAAGCCGAGTCCCGATGCGATCTGATCCGGCTGCTGGAAGCCGAAAAACACCTTGTTGTCCAGAACGGCGTCGAGACTTCTGAGAAGCTCCACGTCCGTATCCAGATAGATCCCGCCGTGTTCATAGACGATCTTCATCCGGAAATAATCCGCGGCGAACGCCCATTTCTTTTGTTCGATCGCCTGACGGACAAACAGCGGCGCAGCCGCAAAATCGCAGTTCTCTTCGTTCCACTCGACGATCTCGTACTCCGGGCAAAACGTTCTCCAGCTCTTTATGCATTTTTCGGTCAGTTTCGGTTTTTTCTTTTTTCCGAACCAACAATAATGAATCACTTTCGGGATCACATTACAATTTCCTTTATCGCAAAGCGACTTTTTCAGACCGGGCCCTGTCCGTACAGGTCTCTGGATACAGAACCGACACGGTACGGTCTTTGCTGTCCTTATTACCCTATTAAATCAGTATAGCATCTCTGCGTCTGTGCGTCAACGAATAGTTCCCGTATAAAAATCCGAACCGGGCATCCGGTTCGGATCGACGATTCGTTTCGATCGAACGGTTCAGCGATAGAAGCGTCCGATATAGTCTTCGACGTCCCGGCGGGTTCCTTTGAACGGTCCCGGCGTTTCCATCTTGAGCGAGACAAGCGCCGCGGCGAATTCGAGCGCGGTCGGGATGTCGTGATCGAGGCGCTCGCAGAGATATCCCGCGAACGTCGTGTCGCCTCTGCCCGTGCGTCCCGAAAGATTGCGCGGACGCAGCGGCGCGCGGTAAATCGTTTTTCCGTCGCACACGATCGCTTCGGTGTTGTGCGTGATCAGGACTTCCTTCGCGCCCCATTCGCACAGCAGGAACGCGGCTTTTTCGCGGTCGTCGGTGCCGGTCAGCTTTTCCGCCTCCGCCGCATCGGTCTTGAGATAGCGGATCAGCGGCAGACATTGTTTTTTCTCCGGCCAGTCGCGGAGCTCCAGCGTGCCGTCGTCGTTGCGGAAGCGCATCATGCCCTGCACGTCCAGCGCCGTGTCGCCGCGTTCGGCGCACGCTCTGACAAACCCGAGCGGGAAATCGCCCGCGACGAGCCCGCCGAGATGATAGACGCGCGCCTCGGCGTCCGGCAGATCCGAGGGCTTATACGGCTCGATGCCGCGCGTGTTCAGAGAACGCCTGCGCTCGCGGTCCGCCGTGAAATAGGTGTTCTGCATTTCGGTATAGGTCTCGGATTCGACCGGAAAGACCTTCTCCACGCTGCTTGCGGCGAAGACCTTGAAGGGATCGATGACCTTCGTGTTTCCCTTCGGAACGACTGCCACGGAATGCCCGGTCGCCGCCGCGGCGTAGCCGGAAAACGTCACCGCGCCGCCGTTGATGAACTCCTCGCGGCCGTCGTAGTCGATGTTGTGATCGAGCGTGATCTGCCCGATGATCATGGTGTCAAACATGCGGTATCGCCTCGCTTTCCCTGATGATCCAATCGAATTCGGGACACCAGTTCCGGTATTGTCCCGATTCGATGACGTCCTTCAGCTCATAGGAGTCGCGGATGCGTTTCCCGGTAAGGATCGCCGCGCGTCCCTCGTCGCCGATCTGGTGCGCGTCGGAGCCGACGGTGCGGTACAGATGCGGGTTTTCTTTGCACAGCTTCAAGGCCAGCTCGTTGCGGTTGTCGTGCCGCGGATTGCAGTTGACGACCTCGATCCCGTGCACGCAGTCGTAAAAGACCTCGTTGCAGCCGTTGCGGTACGGGTGCGCGTGGATGATCAGCACCTCATCCCTGTACCGGTCAAAGAACGCTTTATGGTCCATTTTCGTGATCCACGGATTCCGGCGGAGCCACTGCTCGTCGATCCCGTAGACCAGATAGTCGCTGTCGTTCTCGGGGAAGCGCAGCTCGATGCCGAAGATCACGTCCATGCCGAGCGCGTCCCCGGCCGCCTTCGCCGCGCGGTAGCCGACAAGATACCGGTCGATGATCGCGTCCCAGTCGTCGGGCACGTTGTAATGCGCGATCTGCGTATTATGCATATGATCGGTCACGCAGACGCCCCGGTAGCCGAGCGCATGATAGGTCCTGATCTGATCGGCGGCGGGCACATGCCCGCACTTGCTCGATTCATCGGTGTGCAGATGCAGTTCGTAACGATACATAGAAGAAACTCCCGATAATCAGTTTTCGATCGCCCGGCAGGAATTGCGGATGACGAGCGACGGAGAAAGAATGGTCTTGGTGTGCGGCGTGTCCGGACGTTTGATGCGGTTTAAGAGCATATCCATCGCGGAAACGGCAAGCTCCTGCTTCGGCTGGTTGACCGTGGTGAGCGAGATCGGCGGCAGCGCGGAGAAGGAGATGTTGTCGAATCCCATCAAGCTGAGGTCCTGCGGGATGCGGATGCCCTTTTCATACGCCGCCTGAATGACGCCGATCGCCAGCGTGTCCGCGGCGCACAGGATCGCCGTCTCCGAAAACGGCTTGTCGAAATGCTCCTTCGCAAGCGTGTAGCCCGCCTGAAACGAGCTTCGCGAGCCGGTATTGCGCAGAACGTCCGGCTCGATGCCGAGTTTTTTGCAGGCGTTATAATACCCGTCCGCGCGGAGCCGGTGCGTCATGCTGTTGTCGCGCTGACCGAGATACAGGATCCTGCGGTGACCGAGCGAATACAGGTATTCCGTCGCCTGCTGCATGCCGGTGGTATTGTCGACCGACACGTAATTTTCCGGCAGGTCGATCATGTTTTCGCCGATAAAGACCGTCGGCACCTGCGCGGTGAACGCTCTGAGCGCTTCGTACGATTCCGAACCGACCGGGATCATGATGATGCCGTCCACCTTGCGCCCCATCAGCAGAGAAAAGACTTCCTTTTCGAGATCGAGGTTATAGGAGGAATTGCAGACCATGAGGTTGTAGCCGCATTGACGCGCGTAGATCTCGAGATGCGCGGTCATTTCGCTCATGAACGGGTTGTCGATGCTCGTCACGATCAGCCCGATGATGTTCGTGCGCTTCATGACCATCGACCGCGCGACGGAATTCGGCGTATACCCCATCTCCTCACAGATGCGGATGACTCTCTTGCGCGTGTTCTCGCTGATCTCCGGGCTTCCGGAAAGCGCGCGCGAGACCGTTGCATAGGATACGCCGGCGACTTTCGCAACATCCTTCAGTGTCACAAACCCCATGTGCAAACCTCCGTGATAAACTGTGTCTTTTGGCAACGCAAACGTTTTCAGATATTTTATTTTACAACCGTTTCCCGCTTTTGTCAACGGCAATCCGCGGGCGGGTGCGGAAAACCGCGTTCTTTTTCCATATATAAAGGCGCTTTTTTCTTATTGACAAACACGGTCCGCTGAGATACAATAGAACTGACGAAAACGTTTACGGAAACACATGTTTTTTCGGAGGGCGCAATGATCACGACGGTACTGTTCGATCTCGGCGGAACGCTGCATTCGGTCGTCAAAAAGGAGGACTCGATGCGGCGCTTTGCGGAACGGCTGATCCGGCGGCTCTCGGATTACGGCATCCTTTTGGATACGACGCCGGAGCGGCTTGCCCTTTCCCTTCACGAAAACGCGGAAGCGTACAAGCATCTCTCCGAACGGACGCGCACCGAGCTTCCCGCGGCGCAGATCTGGAACGATCACTACCTCAAAGAATTTCATATCGGGACGGAGCGGCTCGCGCCCATCGCCGAGGAGCTGAGCTTCCTTTACGACTACGACCGTCTGACGCTGATGCGCAAGCCGCGGCTCAGGGAAACGATCGAAGCCCTGCACGGCATGGGACTCAGAATGGGCATCATTTCCAATATCATTTCCACGTCGCTTGTCCCGCATATGCTGAACGAGTACGGCATCGCGCAGCACATGGAATGCATCGTGATGTCGAGCGAGGCCGGCTTTCGCAAACCCGATCCGCGCATCTTCGGGATCGCGCTGCAAAAGATGGGCGTCACGGCGGCGGAAACGGCTTATGTGGGCGACACGATCTCACGCGATGTGCTCGGCGCGAGAAACGCGCATCTCGGGCTGGTCATTCGCCTCGACAATCCTTCGATCGCGCACCGCGACGCCGCCTTTACGGGCGCGGACGCGCCGCAGGCGGATTATGTGATCCGTGAACTCTATGAACTTCCGGAGATCTTCCGGACGGTCAATGAACGATAAAACCATTCCATAACAAGAAAAGGAGACGGAGCAAATGACGGATACGATTTTCTTTGACGTCGGCAACACCCTGCGCATCGTGATTCCCGATAAGGAATTTTCCGACGCGGCGGAACGCGAGCTGATGGAGCTGGTCGGCGCGACCGAACCGCACGACGTGTTCTTCGCGAAACTGGAGGAACGCTGGCAGAAATACCGCAAGGGCGTGAAAAAATCGCTGCTCGACGCGGGCGAGATGGAACTCTGGAGCCAGCACCTGCTGCCCGATTACGATCCGGAACGCGTATGCGCGCATGCGGGACGGCTGACGCGTCTGTGGCGCGATCACGACGGACGCCGCGTCCCCCGCGACGACGTGAAATCCACGATCATCGAGCTGGACCGCCGCGGCTACACGCTCGGCATCATCGCCAACACGATCACCGAGACCGAGATCCCCGACTGGATGATCGCGGACGGCGTGGCGCATTACTTCAAGACCGTCATCCTCTCCTCCAAGGTGCGTCTCCGCAAGCCCGATCCCGAGATCTACTTCCTCGCCTGCCGCGCGATCGGCAAGAAGCCGGAGCAGTGCGCGTACGTCGGCGACAATCCCATCCGCGACGTCGAGGGTACGAGAAAAGCGGGCTTCTCCATGATGATCCGCATCGACGAACCCGACACGATCAAAAAAGAGCCGCAGGAGATCGTTCTGAAACCCGATTACACGATCAACCGGATCGGGGAGCTTTTAGACATCTTCCCGCCGCTCAACTGATTTTGAAAAGGAGAAGCGACCATGGCAAACGAAAGAGAATTTGACGCGATCTTTTACGACCTCGGCGGCACGCTCCGGCTTGTGGAACGCGACGCGGCGTTTGAAGCGGAAGCGCGCAGAAAGATCGCCGAGATGTGCGGCGAGAAGGGCGATCCCGACGAATTCTGCAAGTTTCTCGACTACCGCTACGCGGGCTACCGCAAATGGTGCTTTGAGACCATGCGCGAAGCGCCCGAGGAGGAGCTTTGGACCAAGTGGCTTACGCCCGAATACGACCGCGAGCTGATCAAAAAGAACGCGATCGAGCTGACGATCGAGTACCGCAACAAGGACGGCCGCCGCGTGGTCGCCCCGAACGGCGCGCAGTCGATTAAAGACCTGTACGCGAACGGCTACAAGCTCGGCATCATCTCGAACCTCGTCACCTCGCAGGAGATCCCGCGCTGGCTCAAAGCGGACAACCTCGAACAGTACTTCGGCGCGGTGCTGCTGTCCTGTGTGGAAGGCATCCGCAAGCCCGATCCCGCAATCTCCAACAAGGCGTGCGACATTCTCGGCGTGAAGCCCGAGCGCTGCGTCTACATCGGCGACAACCTGAACCGCGACGTCGAGGGCACGCGCCTTGCGGGCTACGGTATGTTCATTCTCTATACGACGCCGGAAAAGCTCGCGAAGGAAAAGATCACGGACGAGAACCGTCCCGACGCGGTCATTTTCGATTTCAACGAACTGAAAGATATCTTCCCGAAAGCGCCGCACGTCGCATGGGATAAGGTACGGAGGGTTTGAAGATGCGGAACAACATCAAAGCGATTTTTCTGGATCTCGGCGGCACGTTCCGCGTGGTCGACGAAGAGAACCGTCCGTTCATCCACGAAGCGCGCGAGCGCATCAAGGCGCTGTGCGGAACCGATATGGATTCCGATGCGTTCTATGATTTTCTGAACAAGCGGTACGACGGGTACCGCGAATGGGCGCTGAAATATATGTGCGAAGCGCCGGAATCGATGCTCTGGACGCGCTGGCTCGTCCCCGAATGGGACCGCGAAAAGATCGAAAAAGCCGCCAAAGAGCTGACCTACTGCTTCCGCAGAGCGAAGGGCGAACGCGTGGTCGTGGAAAAGGGCGTCGAAACGGTCAAAGAGCTCAGAAAGCGCGGCTATCTGGTCGGCATCATCAGCGACCTGATCGGCACGATCGAGATCGACGAGTGGCTGGATCGCGACGGCATCCGCGATCTGTTCTGCACGGTGCAGCAAAGCTCCGTGACGATGCTCCGGAAACCCCATCCCGCGATCTACTTCCTCGCTCTTTCCGAAGCGGGCGTCCGTCCCGAGGAAAGCTGCTTCGTGGGCGACAATCTGAAGCGCGATATCATCGGCGCAAAGCAATCGAATTTCGCCGGCACGGTCGGCGCGGAATATCCCGGCGGGCTGGAATTCAAGCTCACCGCGGAAAACCGTCCGGACTGCATCATCCATCATTTTGACGAGCTTCTGAAGGTCTTCCCCGGCGAAGGGCGGTTCTGCCCCGAAGCCGCCGAGGATCCGGCGCCGCGCATCCGGTAAGAAAAGGAGAAAACGATATGGCACAGTTCAAATGCTCCGGCGGCGATGCGCTTGCGCGCGCCGTGGAAAAGATCTATGAGAACGACGGCGGCTCGGAATACGGTTTCGAGCCGATGAATCTGTACGAGAACGGCGAGGCGGTCGGCCTTGTGCGTCCCGGCGACGGCGTGATCTTCTGCTGCCGCAGAGGCGAGCGCGAGACTGAGCTGACCGACGCGTTCACCGATCCGAACTTCAGGGGCTTCGAGCGCAAAATGCTCGATCCGCTGGATTTCGTGATCCTCACCATGTACAGCGAAAAATACACATACCTCCCGATCGCCTTCGCGCCGTCGAAGGTGCAGAAGACGCTTGCGGAGGTCCTTTCGGCGCACGGCAAGACGCAGCTGCATCTTGCGGAAAGCGAGAAGTTCGCGCATGTGACCTTCTTCTTCAACGGCGGCAACCAAAGGCCGTTCGACGGCGAGGACGACATCCGCATCCCCTCCCCGAAGGGCGTGCCGTTCGATACCGTGCCGGAGCTCAAGCTGCCGGAGGTCGCGAAAACGCTGTGCGACGGCGTTGACAAGGGCTACGATTTCATCGTCACGAACTTTGCAAACGGCGACGTCATCGGACATACGTCCAGCGACGCCGCAAAGCCGGTCGCCTGCGAAGCGATCAGCAAATACGTCGGCAAGGTCGTTTCGCACGCGCGCGAACACGGCTATACCGTTCTGGTGACCGCCGACCACGGCAACATTGAGATCCTGCACACGCCCGAGGGCAAGCCGCACGTTTCGCACACGACGAATCTCGTCGCCTGCATCGCGCTCGGCGACGGCACGGAACAGCTCAAACCGGACGGCAAGCTCTGCGACGTCGCGCCGACGATCCTTTCCGCGATGGGCATTGCGCAGCCCGAAGAGATGACCGGCTCTCCCCTGTTCCGCTTTGCAAAGCCGGGCAAGGTCCTGCTTCTGATCTGCGACGGCTGGGGACTCGACAAGCCGACCGGCAACAATCCGATCTTCACCGCGTCGACGCCGGAATGGGATATGCTGCTTGCGAACTATCCCTATGCGAAGCTCGAAGCGTCCGGTCCCGCGGTGGGACTCGCCGAGGGCAAGACGGGCAATTCCGAAGCGGGGCACATCAACCTCGGTTCGGGACGCGTGGTCCTGCAGGACGACGTCCGGCTCGACAACGCCATGAAGGACGGCTCGTTCGCCGAGAATCCGGTCTTCCTGCACACGCTGAACGCCGTCAAGGAGCGCGGCGCAGCGCTGCATCTCTTCGCGCTGCTGACGAAGAAGTCCTCGCACGGATCGATCGACTATCCGCTGGCGCTTGTCGACATGGCGAAAAAGGCGGGACTTACGAAGGTCTATGTGCACGTCATCTTCGACGGACGCTCCACGGAGCCGGGCAGCGCGCCGAAGCTCCTGCGCGAGTTCGGCGAAACGATGTGCAATAAGGGCGTCGGTCTCATCGTGTCCGGCGTCGGCAGAGGCGTCGCGCTCGACCGCGACCAGAACTGGGCAAAGATACAGCGTACCTATGCTTCGCTCGTCGAAGGCAAGGGCGCGCCGTACTGCGAATAAACAACACTTTCAAATAACGATTCGGAGGTAAAACATGGTTAATGTCGGTATCATCGGCGCAGGCCGCATCGGACAGGTACACGCAAAGAGCATCCTTTCCGGCGTCCCCGACGCAAAAATCCTGGCGATCGCGGATCCGTTCATCAAGCCCGAGATCGCCGCGTGGGCAAAGTCCGTCGGCATCGAGAACGTGTATACGGACCACAGAAAGATCCTCGAGGATCCGCGCATCGACGCGGTCCTGATCTGCGCGTCCACCGATCAGCACGCCCGGCTTTCGCTGGAAGCGATCGCGGCGGGCAAGCATATCTTCTGCGAAAAGCCGATCGACCAGAGCATTGCGAAGATCGAGGAAGTCAGGGCGGCGCTCGCGGCGAGTCCGAAGAAGCTCGTCTATCAGGTCGGCTTCAACCGCCGTTACGACCACAACTACCGCGCCATGCGCAAAGCGGTCGAAGAAGGCAAGATCGGCGAGGTGCAGTTCGTGCGCATTTCTTCGCGCGATCCGGAGCCCCCGCCCGCAAAGTACGTTGCGCTGTCCGGCGGCATCTTCATGGACATGATGATCCACGATCTCGACATGGTACGCTATCTCTCCGGTCAGGAGATCGTTGAGCTCTACGCGCAGGGCGCGTGCCTCATCGATCCCGAGATCGGCAAGGCGGGCGACGTGGACACCGTCACGATCACGCTGAAGCTTTCCAACGGCGCACTTGCGACCATCGACGGTTCCCGCAAGGCGGTCTACGGCTACGATCAGCGCGGCGAGGTCTTCGGTTCGAAGGGCTGCGTCGTCAACGCGAACGATTCGGAATCCAACGTCGTGCTCTCCACCGTGGACGGCGTGACCGGCGAAAAACCGCTGTGGTTCTTCCTTGAACGCTACATGGGTTCCTACCAGGCGGAAGTCCGCGAATTCATCGACTGCGTGAACAACGGCAAGGAGCCGTGGGTGGGCATCGAAGACGGTCTGCTTTCGATCAAGCTGGCGCTCGCGTGCGCAAAATCCCTCAAAGAAAACCGTCCCGTTCGCATCGACGAGATCACCGAATAAGAAAGGAATACCGCTATGGCAAAAATCAGAGTCGGTGTCGCCGGTTACGGCACCATCGGTCAGCGTCTCGCTGACGGCGTCGCCCTGCAGGGCGATATGGAACTCGTCGGCATCGCGGACCTCGCGCCTACGCTTGCGATCCGCGCGCTGCGCGAAAACGATATGATCGGCGCAAACGACGTGAAGTACAACCTGTACCTCGTCGACGGCGCGGACAGAGACGCGTTTGAAAAGTACGACATTCCCGTCGCGGGCACGTTTGAAGAGCTTTGCAGATCCGTCGATATCATGCTCGACTCCTCCCCCGGCGGCGTCGGCGCAAAGAATAAGGAACTCTACGAGAAGGTCGGCGTCAAGGCGATCTTCCAGGGCGGCGAGAAGAACTCCGTCGCGGACGTGTTCTTCCACGGCTATGCGAACTACGAGAAAGGTCTCGGTCAGGATTATCTGAAGCTGACGAGCTGCAATACCACCGGTCTCATCCGCACGGTGGACTGCCTCGACCGTGCGATCGGCATCGAAAAGGTCGCGATCACGATCATCCGCCGCGTCGCGGATCCGGGCGATTATCACCGCGGACTCACCAACGCGCTGCAGATCGACAAGGCGCCGTCGCATCAGGCGGTCGACCTGATGACGATCATGCCGCACGTCGAGGCGACGGGCATCCTTGTGCACACGCCGGTCACGCACGGACACATCATCACCGTGCTGGCAACCGCGAAGGACGGCAAAAAGATCACGCGTGAGATGGCGCTCGAAGCGTTCCGTGCGCATCCGCGCATCCGCACCGTCACGATCGACGAGGGCTTCAAGGGCAACGCCAGCTTGTTCAAGTACGCCCGCGACCTCGGCAACCGCCGCGGCGATATGTACGAGATCGGGCTCTGGGAGGACAGCATCGTCGAGAGCGGCAACGACATCATGTACGCGATCAACATCCCGCAGGAGAGCGTGACGATCCCCGAAACGATCGACGCGATCCGCGCCGCGATGAAGATGCAGCTCACCCGCGAAGAGGGCACCGCAAAGACCAACGAATACCTGAAGATCGGGCGGTTCAAGAAACTGCAGAAATAACGGAGAGGTTCAAGATGCGATTCGGGATCAGAACGCTGGACGAACTTTCGGTACGCGGCAAAACGGTTCTGTGCCGTGTGGACATCAATCAACCCGTGGATCGTGATGCGGGGACGCTGAAAAGCATCAACCGCATCACGGCCTGCGTGCCGACGATTCTGGAGCTGTGCGAAAAAGGCGCGAAGGTCGTGCTTTTGGCGCATCAGGGCAGCGACATTGAATACAAAAACTTTTATACGACCAGACCGCACGCAGCGGTCCTTTCCACGCTTCTCGGAAGAGAAGTGAAGTGGATCGACGACGTCTGCGGACCTGCGGCAAGGGACATGATCCGTAATCTCAAAGACGGCGAAGTTCTGCTTTTGGACAACGTGCGGTTTGTCGCCGAGGAGCAGACGCTGTTCGAGAAGAACCTGCGGCTTTCGCACGAACAGCAGGCGAAAACGCTGCTGGTGCAAAAGCTCGCGCCGCTTGCGGACCTGTACGTCTGCGACGCGTTTGCGGCGGCGCACCGCGATCAGCCGAGCTTGTGCGGGTTCGAGCAGGTCCTTCCCTCCGCGATGGGACGGCTGTTTGAGAAGGAATACTGCACCGTTTCCTCGGTCATGGAAAGCCCTGCGCGCCCCTGCGTGTTCGTGCTCGGCGGCGCGAAGATCGCCGACGCGTTCCAGATGATGCGGACCGTTCTCGAGCGCGGGATCGCCGATACGATCCTGACCGGGGGACTGGTCGCGAACATCTTTCTGATCGCGCTCGGACACGAAATCGGAAACGGCAGCCGCGCGTTCATCTGCAAATCGAACTATACGGAATTTTTCGACCGCGCGAAGGAGCTGTATGCGCAGTTCGGCGAAAAGATCAGACTGCCGGAAGACCTTGCCTGGGTCGAGGACGGCGAACGGCGCGAGGCGTCGATCTATCTGACGCCGCAGGACGTGTCCGCGGTCGATATCGGGCGCACGACCGCCGCGTCGTATCGCGATTGCATTCTCTCGGCAAAGACGGTCTTCGTCAACGGTCCGATGGGCGTTTTTGAACAGGAACCGAGCGAATACGGCACGAAAGCGCTGTGGCAGGCGCTTGCGGACACCGAGGGATTTACGGTGCTCGGCGGCGGCGACAGCATCACCGCTACCGAGAAGTATCATCTGACCGACAAAATCGGTTATATCTGCACCGGCGGCGGCGCGCTGATCCGCTTTTTGAGCGGCGAAGAGCTGCCCGTCGTAAAAGCGCTGCGGCACGGATCTTTGATCGCAGAGGCATGAGGAGGCGCGTATGAAACTGCGTTTCGGGTTCGGCGCCGGCTTCCAGGAAGTCGACGTGCCCGACGAAAATCTGATCGGCGAACTGCACGCCAACGACGTTCCCGTGACGCTTACCGGCGAAGCGGAGGTCAGACGCGCGCTTTCGGAGCCGATCGGCTCACCGCGCTTAAAGGACATCGTGCATCCCGGCGAAACGGTCGCGATCGTCACGAGCGACGTCACGCGCCCGATGCCGACCGCCGTCGTCATGCCCGCGCTTCTGGACGAGCTGTATGCGGGCGGCGTCAGAAAAGAGGATGTCACGCTCGTGTTCGCGCTCGGCAGTCACCGCAAACAGACCGACGAAGAAAAGCGGAAGCTCGCGGGCGAACGCGCATGGAACGAGATCCGATGCGTGGACAGCGATCCCGATGACTGCGTTTCCTACGGCATGACCTCGCGCGGTACGCCCGTGGACATCACCCGCGTCGTGGCGGAGGCGGACAGACGGATTCTTCTCGGCAACATCGAATATCACTACTTTGCCGGCTATTCCGGCGGCGCAAAGGCGATCATGCCCGGCGTGTCCACGCGTGCGGCGATCCAGGCGAATCACAGCCGCATGGTGCTGCCCGAAGCAAAGGCGGGCGCACTCGAAACGAATCCGCTCAGAATGGACATCGAGGAAGCCGGCGCTATGGTCGGGATCGACTTTATCCTGAACGTCGTCCTGAGCGAACACAAGGAAATTCTGAAAGCCGTTGCGGGTGACGCCGTGAAGGCACACCGCGAGGGCTGCCGGTTCCTCGACAAGCTGTATCGCAAGGAACTCAAAGAGCCTGCGGACATCGTGCTTGTTTCGCAGGGCGGCGCGCCGAAGGACCTGAACCTCTATCAGACGCAGAAGGCGCTGGACAACGCCAAACATGCGGTGAAGGACGGCGGCGTGATCATCCTCATCGGCTCCTGCAAAGAGGGGCTCGGCGAACGCACGTTCGAGGAATGGATGACGACCGCACCTGCGGCGCACAGTCTGATCGAACGGATCGGACGCGAATTCCGCTTGGGCGGACACAAAGCGGCGGCGATCGCGATGGTGCTGGAACGCGCGGAAGTGGACCTCGTTTCGGAGCTTCCGGACGATTTCGTGCGCTCGGTCTTTCTCGAACCGTACAAAAGCGCGCAGGAAGCGCTGGATCACGCATTCAAAAAACTCGGTAAAAACGCAAAGGTATTGGCAATGCCCTACGGCGGCTCTACCCTGCCGACCGTGGTAAAAGATTGAAATAAGGAGATAACGCAATGGCAATGTTCAACCCCGAAAAAGTGAAGCTCGGCATCGCGCCGATCGGCTGGTGCAACGACGATATGCCGGAGCTCGGCGCGGAAAACAATTTCCGCCAGACCGTCAGCGAGATGGCGCTCGCGGGCTTTACCGGCTGCGAGATCGGCAACAAGTATCCGAAGGATCCGAACGAGCTCAAATGGGAGCTGGATCTAAGAGGCATGCGGATCGCAAGCCGCTGGTTCTCCTCCTTCCTTCTGACCAAGCCGCTCGAGGAAAACGTCGCGGACTTTGAAAAGGAGCTTGACTTCCTCGCCGCCGTCGGTGCAAACCGCATCAACGTTTCCGAGCAGAGCTGGTCGATCCAGGGACAGATCGACACGCCGATCTTAACCGGCGATCACAAGCCCGTCATGAACGAAGCCGGCTGGGAGCGCTTCACGAAAGGTCTCGACGTGCTCGGCAAGATCGCGGCGGATCGCGGCTTCAAGCTGTGCTTCCACCACCACATGGGTACGGTGGTGCAGACCGCGGAGGAGGTCGACCGCATGATGGCGAATACCGATCCGCGCTATGTGTTCCTGTGCTACGACACCGGTCATTTCACCTTCGCCGGCGAGGATCCGCTTTCCATGCTGAAAAAGTACGTCAACCGCGTGGGGCACGTGCACCTGAAGGATATGCGCCTTCCGGTCGTGGAGCAGGCGCGCGAGAATGAGTGGAGCTTTCTGACCGCGGTGCGCAACGGCGCGTTCACGGTTCCGGGCGACGGCGACGTCGACTTCGATCCCGTGTTCAAGGTGCTGTCCGACGCGAACTATCACGGCTGGCTGCTCGTGGAAGCGGAGCAGGACCCCGCAAAGGCAAACCCGCTCGAGTACGCGATCAAGGGCCGCAGATACATTGCGGAGCATACCGGACTTTGAGGAGAAACCGATATGTATTTCAAAAAGGACGTAACACGCGGCTATAACGCGTACATCGACGCCGACATCGACGATCTCGGCATGCTGATGGACATCGGCCTTCTTGTGCTCGAGCCCGGCGACACATACGCGATCGAGGAACCCGAAAAGGAGACTGCCGTTCTGCTGTTTGAGGGCGACGTGACGATGCGCTGGGCGGGCAAAACCGTCGAGGCGAGCCGTCCGGACTGCTTCCGTCACGAGGCGTACTGTCTTCTCTGCCCGCGCCGCGTGCGGATCGAACTCACGGCGAAGACGCACGCGGAGCTGTTCGTTCAGCAGACGGACAACGACCGCGATTACGAACCGGTGCTCTACACGCCCGAAACGGTGCAGGTGCAGCATGCGGGCGCGAACGGCGAGCTGATGGGCTGCATGCGCCGCGAGATCAAGACGTTCTTCGACTATGAAAACGCGCCTTTCTCGAACATGGTGCTCGGCGAGGTGCTGAACTTCCCCGGGCGCTGGTCGAGCTATCCGCCGCACCACC